>CAZYMF010000005.1:0-72302 GCA_964648215.1 uncultured Binatia bacterium (SeqCode)
GAGCTTGCTTGCATTCGCCGGCCGCGTTGGCCATGCATAGGAGGCGCGGGCGCGCGCCCGCCGGGAAGGACGAGGCGAGACATGAAAGCCAGTGATTGTGTGCTGTACAGCGGTGGGCTCAAGGGGGCGGAGGCGGCTTTCGGCGCCGCCGCCGAGCGCCACGGGGTCGAGGAGGTGAATTTCACCTTCGAGGACCACGAGATCGAGCGCCAGCGCGGGGTACGAACGCTCTCCCACGCCGAGCTGCAGCACGGGGACGTGAGCCTGGCGTACGTGTCGAAGCTGATGAACCGCCGTTATCCCGACACGGACTACATCAAGAAGGTGCTGCAGACGATCTGGCATCAGGTAAACAGCGCGCAGGAGATCTACGTCGTCGGCAAGGTACTGGAGAACGGCACCGTCATGGGTGGCACGGGTTGGGGCGCGGAGTTCGCCAAGCTGTGCAACAAGCCGCTCTTCGTCTTCGATCAGGACCGCGACGAGTGGGAGCACTGGACGGGAGCGGCGTGGGAGCTGTGCCGCCTGCCCGTCGTCGGCCACCCGCACTTTGCCGGCACCGGAACGCGTTCCTTGCGCGACAACGGCGCGGCGGCCATCGAGGGCCTGTTCGAACGCTCGTTCAAATCCTGAGCAAGGCCGGGCCGCGAGGGTGGAGGTGAGGCGATGACCCGTTGGGTGAGGCTGTTTGGCGTGGTTGTGGCGGTGTGGCTGGTGGCCTCCTCAGCGTGGGCCGAGCCCTACATCGCCGTGCGGGAAGGCTATCGCTGCAGCGGTTGCCACACCAACATCACCGGCGGCGGCAAACGCACCGACATCGTCAGCGTGCATCCCCGCCAGCTGCTCCACTACCCGATGTTCCTCGGCACCTTTGCCAAGCCGCTGGATCATTTCAGCGGCGAGGTGAACAAGTACATCGGCATCGGCGCCGACGTCCGTTTCAGCGAGACCGCGACCTTCCAGGACCGGGGATCCAACGGACGCGTCGACAACAACAAGGTGTTCCGCGGTCGCCTGGAGAGCAACTCGCTCGACACGACCGAAGCCGTCGCTTACCTGGAGGTGCGGCTCATCCCCGACCACCTCAGCTTCTATCTCGATCAGCGGTTCGCTCCCAACACCGATACGCGCGAGGTGTTTGGACTGCTGCGCGGTCTGCCGGCCAACGGCTTCATCAAGGCGGGTCGCATGTTCCTGCCGTACGGGTTGCAGCTGCAGGACGACTCGGCGTTCATTCGCGGCGGCCGCAACGGCTCGGCGACGACGAACTTCAGCTTCAACACGCGCCAGTCGGGCCTCGAGGTGGGTATCGAGCCCGGGCCCTACAGCGCGATCGTCGCCGTGTCGGACGGCTCGGCCGGGGATCGGGATGTGTGGGTGACCGGGACCGTGTCGGCGATCTGGACCGACCTTCCGATCGTGCGCAACGTGCTGCTCGGCGGCTCGGCGGCGCACATGGGGGGCTCGTCGGAGAATACCGAGTTCGGCTTCTTCGGCGGCACCAACCTCGGTCCGGTCACCGGGCTGGCCGAGGCCGATTTCCTCAACACGCGGACGTCGACGTCCAACGGCAATCAGGGCACTTTCATCGCCTACGGCGAGCTCGACTACCTGCTCTTCGGGTGGATGAACGTGAAGGCCGCCATCGACTACGCCGACGACGACGGCGACCTCTCCTCGCGCGCCGACGACAGCGAGAACCGGGTCAGCTTCGGCCTCGAGCCGTTTCTCAACCGCTTCGTGCAGACGCGGCTGTTCTACCGGATCGGCAACGGTGTGCGCTCGATGGCGAACCACAATCAGAACGTCCTGCTCGCCGAGCTGCACCTGTTCTTCTGACGACTGGCGGCCGGCTCAGTTGGTCCGGCGCATGAGCTCGAGGATGTCGTACCCCGTCACGCTCCGGCTCTTGGCGGCTTGCTCGGCGAGGTAGGCGCTCTCCACAGTGCCCGACTGAACGCCCTTGGCGAGGTCCATGAGGGCGATCTTGATCGTGGCCTCGTCGATCATTTCCCCGGTCTCGGGATCGGCCATCGAGCCGCCGCCCTTCTGGTGGTACAGCTCGATCACTCGCTTGGCATAGTCGATCTGCTCGCCCGTGGGCGAGTAGCAGGCGTTGGCGATCTTGGCCTGCTGCGGGTGGATGATCCACGTGCCGTCCATGCCGAGCGCGGCCGACCCCAGGTTCTTCGCCCGCAGGCCGTCCTCGATCTTCTTGACCTGCGCCGGCGAGTCGTCCTTGCGCACCAGACGCAGGTAGACGTTGTCGACGGCGTGCAGGCCGGCGGCCTTCGCGGCCACCACCATCGACTGCTTGGCGTAGTGGAAGTTCTGGTTCTGATTGTCGACGATCTCGTGGATGCCGAGCGTCGCCGCGAAGTCGGCGATGCCGAAGACCAGGCCGCACATGCGATCGGAAGCGGTGGCGATCTCGTAGGCCTTGACCAGGGCGTGCGGCGTCTCGATCAGCGACTCGATCTGCAACCGGTACTTCCAGCCGCCGCGACGCTCGAGGTCGTCCAACAGCTTGGCAACGTAGATGATGTCCTCGGGGCCGCGCGTCTTCGGCAGCATGATGCCGTGGAAGCGATTGGGGGCGCCGAGCATGACCGCCTCCATGTCGCCGTAGAAGAAGCGCGAGTGGATGTTGTTCGGGCGCACGCTGACGACCTTCTGGCCGAAGTCGAGAGAGTTGAGCGCCTCGACCATCACCTTGCGGCTCTTCTCGCCCTTGAACTCGTAGGGACACGCATCCTCGAAATCCGCCATCACCAGATCCACCGGCGATTTCTTCGGGTCGGCGGCGTTCTCGTGCAGCTTGAGGTTGTGGCCGGGATAGGTCTGCTCGGTCCGCGGGATGACCAGGCGGCGACCTCCGTCGAGTACGAACATGGCGTCCCCTTCCTGCGCGCCGAAAACGATGCGCTGCGTGTCGTTGGCTATGAATCACGGCGGGTACTATCTCCCCCGAGAAAGGTCAAATTAGCAGAAGTGCCGTGCTCCCGGGCGCGTTCTAATGGGCGGGCGGATGATCGAGACGGAGCCGCGGCCATGGACTAATGGACGACATTAGGCGGCCGAGCACTGGCCTCGCTGTCCGGGCGATGGTAAGAACGCAGTCTCCGGCAAGAACAAAATCAACCGCTCGTGGGGGAACAAGCGCATGTCTGAGGTCAAGAGCAATCCGGTCGATCTCGCCGGCGTGGAGCAGCTGGTGGCGACCACCGATAGCGTCGTCCGCGAAGCCCTGGAGGTCGCCGGCAAGCGCACCGCGGGCGGGAAGGGCATCGACGACGAGCAGGTGCACTGCGAGCGCCTGGCGTACGCCGCCACCGAGGTCGCGGCGGCGCGTGATCTGCTGGCGTACGCCCAAGCGGCCGCGGCAGCGGGCCGTCGCGACGCGACCGTGGAAGCGATGGCGGCGGTGTTCGCCGCCGAGGTGGCGCAGCGGCTGAGCAATCAGATCGACGCGCATCTCGACGAGTTCGGTGTGAGCGAGGAGCGGCTGAACGGCACGCTGGCGGCCCCGGCAGTCAAAGCGCTGGTGCGGCGCGCCGCCGCCGACGACGCGGTGCGAGCCATCGGGCGGCACGTCATCGAGCAACGCGGCGTGAATCACTGCTGGATCGACAACGACCTGGCGGTGATGACGCGCGACTCGGTGCGGCAGTTCGCCGAGGCGGAAGTGGCCCCGATCGCCGAGCACATCCATCGCAGTGACGACTTGGTGCCGGACTCCCTGATCGACAAGATGGCCGAGCTCGGCTTCTTCGGCATGTCGGTTCCCGAGGAGTTCGGTGGTGGCGGCATGGGCAACCTGGCCATGATCCTCACCACCGAGGAGCTGTCGCGTTGCTCGCTGGCGGCGGCGGGAAGCCTGATCACGCGGCCGGAGATCCTGACCAAGGCGCTGCTCAAGGGCGGCACCGACGCGCAGAAGCAGGCGTGGCTGGCGCCGATTGCCGCCGGCAAGGTCATGGTGGGGATTTCGGTCACCGAGCCGGACACCGGATCGGACGTGGCCTCGGTGAAGTGCCGCGCCGATGCCGGCGAGGCCGGGGGTAAGAAGGGGTACCTCCTCAACGGCGCCAAGGCGTGGTGCACGTTCGCCGGGCGCGCCAACGTCCTGGCATTGCTGGCGCGCACCGACCCCGATCCGAAGAAGGGCGCGCGCGGGCTCTCGCTGTTCATCGTCGAGAAGGACGTGTTTCCGGGCCATCAGTTCGAGATGAAACAGGCGACCGGCGGCGTTCTGGCGGGGAAGGCCGACGCCACGCCGGGGTATCGCGGCATGCATTCCTTCACCCTCAACTTCGACAACTACTTCGTCCCGGCGGAGAACCTGGTCGGCGAGCAGGGCGGGTTGAACAAGGGCTTCTACCTGCAGATGAACGGGTTCGCGGCCGGGCGGCTGCAGACCGGCGGGCGTGCCACCGGGCTGGCTCAGGCTGCACTCGAACGGACGGCGGAGTACGCCAACGATCGCAAGCAGTTCGGCGAGCCGATCGGAAAGTTCCAGTTGACGCAGTACAAGCTCGGGCGCATGGCGACCCACATCATGGCCGCGCGCCAGCTCACCTACGCCGCCGCTCTGGCCATGGACAGGGACGAGTCGATCGCCCTCGAGCCGGCGATGGCCAAGCTGTTCGCCTCGGACGTGGCGGTGTGGACGACGCAGGAGGGGCAGCTCCTTCACGGCGGCTGGGGTTACGCCGAGGAGTTCGCCATTTCGCGCTACGTCGTCGACGCCCAGGTGTTGCCGATCTTCGAGGGGGTGAAGCCGATCCTCGAGCTGAAAGTGATCGCGCGCAACCTGCTCGGAGCGTGAAGCCGAGCCGCCGAGGCCGGTCATGGCCGTGGTCCGAGACGCGCAAGAGGTGCAGATGCTGATCGAGGCGCGGGCGCGCGCGCAGCAGATGCTCGACGAGCTGGTGCGACGCCAGGCCGAGATCGAGGCCGCCGCCGCGGATCTTTCCGAGGAGCAGCTTGCCGAAGGGCGGGCGGCATTCCAGAAGGCGACTGAATCGGCGCGGCGGGTGGTGGAGAATCTGGACCAGGCGCTGAAGCTGATCGCTCCGGTGCAGTAGCCGTCGAGCCCGCCGGGTCGGCTCGCGACGGCCTGCGGGCCGTCCGGCGCTTGCGCTAGCGCCGGCGCTCGCCGATACTCGCCGCAACCGCACGGAAGGAGACAGCATGAAGCTCTACAACATGAACCTGAGCAACTTCGCGTCGAAGTGCCGCCTGGTGATTTACGAGAAAGGCGCGCCGGTGGAGATCGTGCCGATTCCCGGCGACGATCTGAAGTCGCCCGACTACCTCAAGATCTATCCCCTGGGAAAGACGCCGGCGCTGCAGGTCGACGGCCAGATCATCGGCGAATCCGAGGTCATCAACGAGTACCTCGAGGAGAAGTTCCCCGACAAGCCGCTGCTGCCCAAAGGGGCGGAGGATCGCGCCCGGGCCCGCTCGATCAGCCGCTTTCACGACCTGTATCTGGAGCCGCCGCTGCGCGCGCTGTTCCCGCAGGTGAGCGCCAAGGAGAAGGATCAGAAGCTGATCGCGGAGAAGCTGGCCGAGATCAAGACGCGATTCGACCAGCTCGAGGGGATGCTGTCGAGCGGGCCGTACGCCGTCGGCGCCGCCTTCACGCTCGCCGACTGCGCCCTGGTGCCGACGATGTTCTTCGCCAACCTGCTGTTGCCGATGATGGGGGCGAGCTCTCCCACCGAGGGGCATCCCAAGGTCGCGGCGTGGTGGGCAAAGGCGCAGGAGCGCCCGTCGGTGCAGAAGGTGCTGGGCGAGCAGCAAGAGGCGCTGATGAAGATGCAGCAACAGCGCTGAGGAGAAGCGGTTCCAACAGGTCGGGGCGGAGGCGCCGCCGCGGCGGGAGGACGTCATGCGAGCGATGGTTCTGGAATCGCCGGCGCCCATCGATACGGCGCCGCTGCGCCTGTGCCAGCGCCCGGTGCCGGAGCCGGGCCCGGGTGAGCTGCGCATCCGGGTGAGAATCTGCGGCATCTGTCGCACCGACCTGCACGTGATCGAAGGCGAGCTGCCGCGGCAACGCCCGCAGCTCGTTCCCGGCCACCAGGTAGTCGGCGTGGTCGATCGGCTGGGCGAAGGTGCCGATCGCTTCGCGGTCGGGATGCGCGTGGGCATCGCCTGGTTGCGGTCCACTTGCGGGCAATGCGGGTACTGCCGCGCCGGGAAGGAAAATCTCTGTCAGCGGGCGCGCTTTACCGGCTATCACGAGGACGGCGGCTTCGCCGACTACGCGGTCGTGCCGCAGGCGTACGCGTATGCGCTGCCGGCGGCGATCGGCGACGCCGAGGCGTCGCCCCTGTTGTGTGCCGGTATCATCGGCTTCCGGGCGTTGCGCCGAGCGGAGATGACGCCCGGCTGCCGGCTGGGTCTGTACGGGTTCGGAGCCTCGGCGCACATCGCCATCCAGGTAGCACGCCATCTCGGCTGTCGGGTGTTCGTGATGACCCGGGACGAGCGCCATCGCTCCCTGGCGCGAGAGCTGGGAGCGGAGTGGACCGGCGCGGCCGACGCTCCACCTCCGGAGAAGCTCGACAGCGCGGTCCTGTTTGCGCCGGCGGGGGAGCTGGTGCTCCCGGCGCTCGCAGCGCTCGATTACGGGGGCACGCTGGCACTGGCCGGCATCTATCTCACGGACATTCCCCGACTGGAGTACGAGCGGCACCTGTTTCACGAGAAGAACCTGCGCAGCGTAACGGCCAACACACGGGAAGACGGCGAGGAGCTGCTGCGCCTCGCGGGCGAGATTCCGATCCGGCCGCACACCACCAGCTTCCCCCTCGAGCAGGCCAACGAGGCGCTGCAGCGCCTCAAGCACGATGCCATCGCCGGGGCCGGGGTTCTGCAGGTGAGTGCGGCGGACTGACGGGGCGGGCGCTTGTCGCCGGCGAGCGGTTTGCTATAGGTCGCTTCGCCCGGCGTCGTGCAACCGGCGAGCGGCCGGAAAACACTGGAGGTGATTCCCATGGGCTACGAGTTCGTGAAGTACGAGAAGGAAGGGCATCTGGCGCGTATCACCATCAACCGGCCCGAAGTAATGAATGCGTTGCACCCCCCGGCAAACAAGGAGCTGACGGCGATCTTCGACGATTTCGCCGAAGATCCCGAATGTTGGGTGGCGATCCTCACCGGAGCCGGAGAAAAGGCATTCTCCGCCGGCAACGACCTGAAGTATTCGGCCGAGCACGGCATGGGTGCGTCGGCCTTGGGCAAGGCCGGGTTTGGCGGCATCACCGCCCGCTTCGACCTGTTCAAACCGGTGGTCGCGGCCGTCAACGGCTTCGCGCTCGGCGGCGGTTTCGAGATCGCCCTGGCCTGCGACATCATCGTCGCCGCCGAGCACGCGCGCTTCGGCCTGCCGGAGCCGAAGGTCGGCTTGGCCGCCCTCGCCGGCGGCATGCAACGTCTGCCGCGGCATGTGCCTCCCAAGATCGCCATGGGCATGATGCTGACGGGGAAACACATCCTGGCGGACGAAGCGCACCGGCTCGGTATCGTCAACGAGGTGGTGCCGGGCAAGGACCTCGCGGCGACCGCCGAGCGATGGGCCAATGAGATCCTGGAGTGCTCGCCGACGTCGGTGCGGGCGACGAAGCAGGTGGCGTTGCAGAGCGAGGGGATGCCGCTGGAGCAGTCGCTGAGCAAATCCTACCCACTGATCGGGGCCCTGTTCGGCTCCGAGGACATGATGGAAGGCGTGATGGCCTTTGCGCAAAAGCGCAAGCCGCAGTGGAAGGGAAAGTAGCCCCGGGCCACACCGGCGCGCCGAAGACACAAAGAGCCCGGGGACAAAATCCCCGGGCTCTTTGCGTTTGCCGAGAGCGGGTGACCGGGATCGAACCGGCGACTTCAACCTTGGCAAGGTTGCGCTCTAGCCAGCTGAGCTACACCCGCATGGCGCTTTTCTTAGCCGAGGAAGGGGCACGTGTCAAAAGCCGTTCCGCGGGGCGCGGTGCGAATATTGCGTGGGGGCTCAACGTCCAACAGTCATGAACCGCTTAGCAAAGCATGACCTGCCGAAGCAGCGCGTCGCCGCCCGGCTGCGCCGCTTGGGCCTCTCGGTTCGCTCCGCGAACCCAAACCTCGGGTACGATCTCCTGGTGGACGACCACATCCGGGTCAGCCTGCGGGTAGCCTTTCCCAGCAAACGGCGCCACCGCGTCACCGTGGCGGGACGTTCCTACACCTACCGCTATCATAGCTGGCACTTCAATTTTCATCACCACGGGGAGATGCGCGACCGCTACACGGACTTCTTCGTCTGCTTGGCGGTACCGCCCGCAGGCCTGGCGGCGCGCACGGAAACGTTCGTGATTCCGTGGGAAAAGGTTCGTGGGAAGACCTTTTCGCTCCACGCCGGACGCCGCCGCTACGCGGGGCAGTACGCTTGCTACCGGGACGCATGGGAGCAGGTGGCGGAGCTCACCCGTCGCGAGGCAAGCCGGTTGCGGGCCGTGGCCTGACGGGCTTCGCCATCGGGCAGCACACCCGAGCCGCGCGTTAGGTGGGGAGGGTGTAACCGCCGCCGACCCGTTCGTGGTCAGCGGCACCCGTCGCGGCGGGCGGCGGACGCAATGTCTTGCCGCGTAGCCTGGGCCGGTGTCCGACAGGTGGGAAAGAGCTAGCCCTCGGCGTCGTCGTCCGGCGTCGGCGGGTCTACCTGTATCTGGACGTCCGCCGTCCCCTGCTGGCCCGTGCTCTGTCGGCTGACGAGTAACTGGGCGGTGTACGTACCGGGTTGTTGGTATGTGTGCGTGATCGTCTTTCCTGTGCCGCTCGTACCGTCCCCGAAATCCCAATCGCAGAGGGCCTCGCTCTCGATCCCATAGGGGAGGACGGCGACGAAGTGCGAGGTCAGGGGCGCACGGCCGATGTCCGGGTAGGCCTCGATCTCGACGGCGAAGTTCGCCTCGGTCACGGTGATCGAGAACTCACGCGTTTCCTGGAGGTTGCTGCCGGTGAGGATGAGTACGGCCGTATAGTGGCCAGGATCGCGATAGACGTGTGAGGCGCTCGGGCTCGTCCGTGGCGGTGAGTCGTCGCCGAAGCTCCAGCTCACCGCCAGGCCGGGCGGCGGATTGCTCACGGTGAGGAAGAACTTCACCTCGAGGGGAGCGGCGCCCGACTGCGGCGCGGCGACGGCGTTGAAGCCGAAGGTATCCGGGGGATGCAGCGGCGGCTCTTCGCCCGGGAACTCGAGCGGTCGGCCGACGGTGGGAAAGGCGACCGCCTCGTCGCGCGGGCGACGTTTGGCGGGGCGGAAGGAGGGGGCGGCGGCACGGTGGACGTTCGCCGGCACCCGCGCCGTGTCGGGGGCGGGGCCGCCGCAGCCGCGAAAGGTGCAGCCGGCGGCGCTCAGGCACAGTGTCACGAGCAGGCACGGGATGAGGGTGCTCGGCCGGTCGAGGGTGCGCATGAACGAGTCTTACTGGCCGGCCTGCGCCGCTGTCAATTCAACTGCCCTGCTGCGATCACTGGGTTGCACGACCTAGATGAATGCCGCAAGAGCGCTTGCCTTTGGCTGATTAACTGCGGTAGATTGCACAAATGACTGTCGAATTGTCTCGAACCGGGAAGGAGGCAGATACAGCAATGACGAGAGATCTCAGACTCGAAGACCTCAAGGAGCGTAGTCAAGCAGTGTACACGAAGCTTCTCTCGGTGCGCGTCCCCGTGGAGCTGATCGATCGCATCGACGCGGTCGTCGACCAGCTCAACGCGGGCAAGGGGGAGGTGGTCGTGGCCTTGCTCAACGAAGGTTTGGGTCGCTACTCGACCGGGCGCGGCAAACTGGTCAGCCGGGCGCGGAAGAAGAAGTAGTAGCAGTAGAAGAACACGGGCGCTCCCGCCGCCGGCGGAAGCTGGGTTGCGCAGTTGCACCCCCTGTGTTAGCAGGCCCGTCACACGGCGGCGTACCCAAGTGGTTAAGGGAGAGGTCTGCAAAACCTCCATGCAGCGGTTCGAATCCGCTCGCCGCCTCTCTTCTCCTTGCGTCAGCCTTCGGGTGACGCCCGTCCGCTGGCGATGACTCGGCCGTTTGTGACACCCGTGGAAGGCACAGCCGCGCTCAGCCGCGCCGGGGTGGTGGAACTGGCAGACACACAGGACTTAAAATCCTGTGGGGGTTTCCCCCGTGCGGGTTCGAGGCCCGCCCCCGGCATTGAAGCGACCGCCATGCTGTGCGCCGTGAGAGGGTAGCGTGGAAATCGCGCGCGCCGGAGCCTCGGGGACCTTGGCGAGTATCGCTCCGTGTGCTTTGATGCTGCCATAAGCGATTGGAGCGGATGGCGGCCCTTAGCAGGGGGGACAGGGCAGCAGCAGTCCGGTACGAATGTGAAACGATCCTACCTGTGGGGTTTGACGGTGGCGGGCATCGTGGCCTTGATGCTCGGCGCTGCGATCGCACGTGCACGCGAGTGGAGCGAGGACGACTTCCTCCACAAGGCCGGTAGCGCCAACTTTCTCGTTGTTGCCGGTCGCGACTGGCGCACGGCGCAGTCGGTCGTGGGGACGACTCGGTTCTACGAGGTGCAGAAGGGCGACACCTTCCTCGACCTCGCCCGCTATTTCCGTCTGGGTTACAACGAGCTGGTCGACGCCAACCCGGGTGTCGACGTCTGGGTTCCGCCGCCGGGGCAGGTCATCCTGATTCCGAGCGAGTTCATCATCCCCGATGTCGAGCCGAAGGGGATCGTGGTCAACATCCCGGAGATGCGGATTTACTACTTTCACCCGCGCGCCGACGACCACTCGCCGCTGTTGTTGACAACCTATCCCGTTGGCCTGGGACGAGACGACTGGAAGACACCGGTCGGGCATTTCAAGGTCCGCGACAAGACCGTCAACCCGCGCTGGGTGCTGCCGGAGTCGATTCGCGCGGAGCACCGCCGCGACGGCAAGCCGGCGCCCGCATTCATTGCCGGCGGCGCGCCGGACAATCCCCTGGGGAAATACCGTCTGGCATTGACCATGCCGCTCTATGCCATCCACGGTACGAACATCCCGTGGGGCGTGGGCATGCAGGTGAGCCACGGCTGCATTCGTCTCTACCCGGAGGACATTGCGCAGTTGTTCCCGATGGTGCCGGTGGGCACGCCGGGCGAGTTCGTCTATCAGCCGGTCAAGGTGGGGGCGCGCAACGGCCAGATCTACGTCGAGGTGCACAAGGACATCTACGGCCTGACGCCGGGGCCGTACCGCGAGGCCATGCGTTTGCTGAACAAGTTCGGCTGGGCGAACCAGATCGACGACAGCCGGCTTCGCCGGGCCATCGAGGAGCAGTCCGGCGTGCCGATGATGATCTCGCGCGATGCGGCCGGCGAGGCCGTGGTCGAGGAGCGCTTTCGCATCCGCCGGCCCAAGGCGGAGGACGCGGGCACGGTGCCTGCGATCCCGCGGCCGCAGCGGGCCCCGGCCGACTAGCGATTCGGCGCGCCGTCTCGCGCTACCCGCGCCACGGCGTGCCGACGCAGAAGCAGCGGGAGGCCGCGGTCGGGTCGTTCTGGCGAAAGGCTTCGCAGTCCTCCTGGCGGCGAAAGACGTTGCCGGCCAGATCGGTCACCGTCACCGCGCGGCGCGTGGGTGGAATGGTCTGCGGGTGAGGATAGGAGTAGAAGCCCCAGACGGTGCAGGTGAGCGCCGCGTTGAGCTGCCATTGCATCATCGTCAGCTGCTCGCTGAGCGTGCGATTCTGCTGCTGCAGGGCCGTCGCGCGGTCGTCCTGCGCCGCGCTGGCCGAGGCGGCGTCCTCGTTGGCCTTGGTCAGCCGCTCGATCTCCTCCATCAACTTCGCGTTCTCCTGGCGCAGGTTCCCGTTCTCCTCATAGAGGCCGGTGTTCTCGCTGGTCGTGCGCCGGTGCGCCGCGCGCAGGTCGAGCAACGACTGTTTGAGCTCGGCAACCAGTGTATCGGAGGGGTGGGGTGGGCTCGGCGCCGCCGTGGGCGGCGGTGGCGCGACGCTGAAGCGCCGCTCGGCCTGGATCAGGCCGCCGAGGAGCGGGGCGCGCGCCTGGAGGCGATACGAGCCGGGGCCGGACAGGTCCGCGGCGCTGAGCTCGAACGGCGACGGATGGGTCCCAAGGTCACGGGGCGCCGCGCCTGCGCCCACGAGGCGAAGGCGCAGGCGCGGCGGACCCTCCCACCGGACCTGCACCGGAGGTGTGACGAGGGTGCCGTCGGCCGGCGTGATGATCAGCGGCTGCAGCAGCCGCAGCAGCGGCACCTGGAGCACCAGCTCGAGTAGAACCAGCGCTGCTGCCGTGACCAATGCGATACCGAGCGTGTTGCGCATCCGAGTCGCCTCGGGCGCGAGTATAGGCCAACTCGCCAGTGTCCGCCTACCCCTGTTCGGTACGCGCACGACCGGCCGGCCGAGCTTGACTCTCTGGGGTATCCCGGTTAAGCGTCAGCGACTCTGCTGCAGGACACACCCACGTGGAAAGCGATAGTTCGGACCTCATTGCGACGCGGCGCCGCAAGCTGGAGGAGATTCGCGCTCGCGGCGATGAGCCGTTTCCGAACGACTTCCGACCCGGCGAGACTGCGGCGAGCGTGCAAGCGCGCTTCGGGGCGTTGCGCCGCGAAGAGCTGGAAAGGGTCGAGGATCGCGTCGCCATCGCCGGCCGCATCGTCGGCCTGCGCGATTTCGGCAAGGCCTCGTTTGTCCATCTCCAGGATCGCACCGGTCGGTTGCAGGTCTACGTCAAGCGCGACGTCGTCGGCGAGCAGCGATTCGCGGCCTTCAAGCTCATGGACCTGGGCGACTTTGCCGGCGTGACCGGGCGTCCGTTCCGCACCCGCACCGACGAGCTGACCATCGAGGCCGACGAGATTCGCCTGGTGGCCAAGACGCTGCGACCCCTCCCCGAGAAATGGCACGGTCTGACCGACGTCGAAGCACGCTATCGCCAGCGCTACCTCGATCTGATCGCCAATGACCAGGTGCGTGCGGTTTTCCGTGTCCGTTCGCGTGTGATCGATCGCATCCGCGCTTTCCTGACCGCACGCGACTTCCTCGAGGTCGAGACGCCGATGATGCAGACACTGGCCGGGGGCGCGGCGGCCCGGCCGTTCGTGACACACCACAACGCTCTCGACATCGACCTCTACCTGCGCATCGCCCCCGAGCTCTTCCTCAAGCGGCTGCTGGTCGGCGGCTTCGAGCGGGTGTTCGAGCTCAACCGGGTGTTTCGCAATGAAGGCGTCTCGGTCCGGCACAACCCCGAGTTCACCATGCTCGAGTTCTACTGGGCCTACGCCACGTACGAGGACTTGATGCAGATGACCGAGGAGTTGGTGGCCACGCTCGCCGACGACATCGTCGGCGCCCGCACCTTCCCCTACGGCGAGTGGACGATCGACGTCAGCCCGCCGTGGCGGCGATTGTCGATTCCGGAGTACGTTGCCGCCCACGGCGACGTCGCGCTGGAGGACGTGCTGGCTCTCGACCTGGCCGCCGTGAAGAGAGCGGCCCGGCGCATGGGTGTCCCGGTCGAGCGCGACTACGAGGGACACTACGGGCCGTCCGCCGCGGGCTATTTGCTGGTCGACGTGTTCGAGGCGGCGGCCGAGGCGGAGCTGATCCAGCCCACCTTCGTGCACCAGTACCCGGCCGCGGTCTCGCCGCTGGCGCGGCGCAATCCTGCCCGCCCGCTGTTCGTCGATCGCTTCGAGGCGTTCGTGGCCGGGCGCGAGCTGGCAAACGCGTTCTCGGAGCTCAACGACCCGGAGGACCAGCGCCGGCGCTTCACCGAGCAGCTGGCGGCGCGCGCGGCGGGTGACGAGGAGGCGCACGTGATGGACGAAGACTACGTGCGGGCACTGGAACACGGCATGCCCCCGGCCGCCGGCGAGGGCATCGGCATCGACCGGCTGGTGATGTTGTTGACCAACTCTCCCTCGATCCGCGACGTCATCCTGTTCCCCCACATGAGGCCGCACGCGCGGTGATCTCGGGCACGGGCGCGGCCCCGTGCCTGCCGACCTGGGCGCGACCAGAGCACGATGCGGTACGAGCTGTTCATCGGCCTGCGATACCTACGGGCAAAGCGCAAAGAGGCGTTCATCTCGCTGATCACGGTGATCTCCATGATCGGCGTGCTGATCGGCGTCATGACGCTGAACATCGTCCTGTCGGTGATGACCGGTTTCGAGGAGGATCTGCGCGACCGGATCCTCGGCTTCAATCCGCACATCGTGATCCTGAGCTACAGCGGCACCATCTCCGACTATCAATCGACGGTGGATCAGGTGCTGGCCGTGCCCGGGGTCGTCGTCGCCGAGCCCTTCGTCTACGGTCAGGTGATGCTGTCCACGCGCCAGAACGTCTCGGGCATTCTGGTGCGCGGCGTATTGCCGGCGACGGGGGGTGCGGTCGACCTGGAGCGCCACCTCACCGAGGGCCACATCGACGCGCTGGCCAAGCTGCATTCGGTCGAGCGCGACAAGCAGATCGGCGGCACGGTTTCCCTGCCGGGAATCATCCTCGGCCGCGAGCTGGCGCGCCAGCTCGACCTCGCGCTCGGGGACACGGTGAGCATGATCTCGCCCATGGGCACGCCGACGGCCGCCGGGGTCGTGCCGCGGGTCAAGAGATTCGTCGTCGTCGGCATCTTCAACTCCGGGATGTCCGAGTACGATTCCTCGTTGGCGTACATCAGCCTGCCGGAGGCACAGCACTTCTTCGACCTCGGCAGGGCCGTCACCGGCATCGAGGTCCGCGTCCGCGATCTCTACGACGCCTCCAAAATCGCCGGCCAGATTCGCAAGGAGCTGGGGTTCCCGTACCGCGTCCGCGACTGGATGGAGATCAACCACAGCCTGTTCTCCGCGCTCAAGCTGGAGAAGACCGTGTACTTCATCGTCCTGCTCCTCATCATCCTCGTGGCCGCCTTCAACATCGTGGCGACCCTGATCATGGTGGTGATGGAGAAGCGCAAGGACATCGCGATTCTCAAGTCGATGGGCGCCACCGCGGCCGGCGTCGCGCGCATCTTCGTCCTCAAGGGCGTGATCGTCGGCGTGGCCGGGACGCTGTCGGGCGACCTGCTCGGCTATCTCGGCTGCCTGGCCCTGCGCCGCTACCAGTTCATCAAGCTCGATCCCAACGTCTTCTACACGTCGACCGTCCCGGTACGGATGTACCCCGAGTACTTCGCCATCGTCACGCTGGCGTCGATTGCCATCTGCCTGCTGGCAACGATCTACCCGGCCCGCCAGGCGGCCCGTCTGGTGCCGGTGGACGTGATTCGGTATGAGTGAGCGCCCGCTGATTCAGGCCGTCAACCTGAGCAAGACCTACCGTGACGGCGGGCGGGTGATCCCGGTCCTCGCCCGCCTGAACCTGGAGGTGCCGGCGGGAGAGATGCTGGTGATCGTGGGGGCCTCGGGCGTCGGCAAGAGCACGTTGCTGCACATCCTCGGTGCGCTGGATCGGCCGAGCGAGGGCGAGGTCCGGTTCGACGGCGATGACCTGTTCGCTCTCAGCGAACGCGACCTGGCCGAGTTCCGCAATCAGGAGGTCGGCTTCGTGTTCCAGTTCCACCACCTGCTGCCGGATTTCACGGCGCTGGAAAACGTCATGATGCCGGCGCTCATTCACGGCGACGGCTTCGAGGCGGCGGAGGCAGGCGCGCGCGAGAAGCTGGAACGAGTGGGACTGGGGGAGCGGCTGACCCACAAGCCGGGCGAGCTGTCGGGGGGAGAGCAGCAGCGGGTCGCCGTGGCGCGGGCGATCATGGCCTCGCCGCGGGTCATCCTCGCCGACGAGCCCACCGGAAATCTGGACCCGACCACGGCCGACAGCGTGCACGACCTGCTCGTCGATCTCAACCGGGGCCAGAGAATCACCTTCGTGATCGTCACCCACAACGAGCGGCTCGCCGCGCTCGCTGACCGGACGCTGCGACTGCAAGATGGCGCGCTTGATTGAAGATCGGGCCGGCGCTTGCTTTACACGCTCGGGGGCCTTTGCTACGAACTCGCTCCAATCAACGGCAGGGAGGTGGTGGTTGCGAGCGCTGCCAACGATGATTCTGGTGGGGTTCGTTCTGCGCGCCACGGCCTCGATCGCTCAGGCTCAGCCCGTGGTCGGACCCGCCCCGTCGATTTCCTTCAGCCAGGTCCGGATCACCGGGAACCATCGGGTCGAGGAGGAAGCCATTCGCGTGCAGCTCCACACCCACGCGGGTGGCGCCTACGATCCGGCGACGGTGGACGAGGACATCCGCAACGTCTATCGGATGGGCTTCTTCAGCGACGTGCAGGCGGAGGTGTCGCAGGAGAACGGCGCCTGGGTGCTCACCTATCACGTGGTCGAGCGGCCCGAAATCAAGGAGGTGCACCTCGAGGGGAACAAGAAGATCGACCGCGAGGACCTCGATAACGCCCTGAAGATCCGCCCCAACACCATTCTCGATCCCACCAAGATCCGCCGCGGCATCGCGGAGGCCCAGAAGCTGTACGAGAAGAAGGGGTACCTCGACGCCAAGATCACCTACACCACCAAGTCCGTGGCCGACAACGAGGTGGTCGTCACCCTCCACGTGGACGAAGGCAAGGTCGTCCGTATCAAGCACCTCGTCTTCGAGGGTGCCGAGCACATTCCGGCGTCGACGCTGCGCAAGGTGATGCAGACGAAGGAGGAGTGGTTTCTCTCGTTCATCACCAACGCCGGCGTGCTCGATCGCGAGGTGCTCAAGACCGACATCGAGCGCTTGACGGCATACTACTACGATCACGGCTACATCGACGTCCGCATCGACGAGCCGGTCATCGAACGCAAGGAGGACGGGCTCTACGTCACCATCAAGATCGACGAGGGCAAACAGTTCAAGGCGGGCAAGGTCGACCTCGCCGGTGATCTGCTCCCCGACGACGACGCGCTGCGCAAACAGCTGACCTTGAAGGAAGGGGCAATCTTTCGCACCAGCGAGCTGCGCGCGGACATCAACAAGATCACCGAGTTCTACGGCGATCGCGGCTACGCCTTCGTCAACGTCACCCCCGACACGCAGATCGAGGCGGGCAAACAGGAAGTCAACGTCCTGTACAAGATCAGCAAGGGTCCCCTGGTCACGGTCGGCAAGATAGAGATCACCGGCAACACCAAGACGCGCGACAAGGTCATCCGCCGCGAGGTCAAAGTGCAGGAGCAGCAGCTGTTCTCCGGGTCCAAGCTGCGCAAGAGCCAGGAAAACTTGCGGCGGCTGGGGTTCTTCGAGGACGTCAACCTGACCACGCGCAAGGCCGGGAGTGAAGACCATCTCGACCTTCTGGTGAACGTGAAGGAGGGGTCGACCGGCACCTTTTCCGCCGGCGCCGGCGTCGCCTCCGGCGAGTCCTTCCTGTTCAACGTGCGGCTGCAGGAGATCAACCTGTTCGGCCGCGGCCAGCGACTGGTGCTCAACGCCGACCTCGGCTCCATCCGTCGCCAGTTCCAGGTCAGCTTCACCGAGCCGTACCTCTTCGACAGCCAGATGAGCCTCGGCGTCGATCTGTTCAACTGGGAGCTGATCTTCGACGAGTTCACCCGCGGCGGCACGGGTGGCGGTATCCGCACCCTGTACCCGCTGACGGCGCTCGGCTGGGACAAGCTGTGGGGCTTCTCTCTCGAGGACACCCGTCTCGGTCTCGAGTACCGGGCCGAGGAGGCCACGATCAAGGACGTCTCGTTCACCGCGGCCCAGACCATCAAGAACGAGGAAGGCTCGAGCCTGACCAGCAGCCTGACGCCGCGAATCTTCCGCGACACCCGCAACCATCCGTTCGATCCCACCGGCGGGTCGCTGCAGGACTTCTCGATCGAGTTCGCCGGCCTCGGCGGGCAGAGCAAGTTCGTCAAGGTGGAGAGCCGCCTGCGCTGGTACCTGCCGTTCTACAAGAGCTCGCCGCTGGGCACGCTCGTGTTTGCGCCCGGCGTCACATTCGGCTACGGGCTCGGTTATGGAGGAACCAGTGGCTTGCCGCTGTTCGAGCGGTACTTTCCCGGCGGCATCAACTCGGTGCGCGGGTTCCTGGTGCGATCCCTCGGCCCGCGGGACAATGTGTTCAACTCGCGCGGCCAGCTGGTGCGGCGAGACGTCGTCGGCGGCAGCCAGGAGCTCGTGTTCAACAACGATCTGATCTTTCCCATCATTGAGTCGCTGGGGCTCAAGGGCGTTCTCTTCTTCGATGCCGGCAATGCGTTCCGATCGTCACAGGGTATAGCATGGAGCGACATGCGCATGTCGGTGGGCACGGGCGTGCGGTGGCTGTCCCCGATCGGCCCGCTGCGCATCGAGGTCGGATTTCCCCTCAATCCACGGGTGGGCGATGACAAGCGGGCGGTGCTGTTCTCCTTCGGCGGGCCGCCCTGATCCCGCTCGCGAACGAAGTCGGATGGAGGCATGAGAATGAAATGGATCGCAGGGGTCGTACTGCTGGGCCTGATGGCTTCGCCGGTGCTGGCCGACAATGTGAAGATCGGCTACGTCGATCTGCAGCGGGCGTTGAACGAGTCGAACGCGGGCAAGCGCGCGCGCGACGAGTTCAAGTCCCAGGTCGACAAGGCGCAGGCGTCGCTCAAGAAGCAGAAGGACGAGGTCGACGCGCTGCGCGAGCAGCTCGCGAAGAAGTCGATGGTGATGAAGGACGAGGAGCGCAGCAACCTGGAGAAGGAGCTCGCCCGCAAGGGTCGCGACTTCGAGCGCGCCTACAAGGACTCGCAGAGCGATCTGCAAGCGAAGGACAACGAGCTGACGGCCGGCATCCTGCGGGGCCTGCAGAAGGTGATCAAGCGGTACGGCGACAAGGAGGGCTACACCCTGATTCTGGAGAACTCCAGCAACGCGGTGCTCTACAGCGCCAAGGACGCCGATCTGACCGACACCATCGTCAAGCTCTACAACGCTCGGGGTGACAAGGGGAAGGATTGATGGGCGAGGGCGCCGGGGGTTTTGATCATCACGAGATCGCCGCGCTGCTGCCGCACCGGTACCCGTTTCAGTTCGTCGATCGGGTCCTCGAGTTCGTCGACCGGGAACGCATCGTCGCGATCAAGAATCTCTCCTTGCTCGATCCCTTCTTTCGCGGTCATTTCCCCGGCAACCCGGTCATGCCGGGCGTGCTGATCTGTGAAGCCCTGGCCCAGACCGGCGCTCTGCTCGCGCATCGCTCGACCGACGGCGTGCCGCCCGACGCGGGCGTCGTGCTCAGCGGCCTGGACAACGTGCGTTTTCGCCGGCCGGTGGTCCCCGGAGACCAGCTGCGCCTGGAGGTGAACATCGTCCGCGTCCACCGGCCGCTGTGGCGGTTGCGCGGCAGGGCACTGGTCGAGGGACAGCTGGCGGCGGAAGCGCACATCCTCGCCATGGAAGTCAGCCGCAGCCGGCGGGCCTGAGAGCGGACGGCAGGCAGACGATGAGAGCCACCCCAGCCAAGGTCAAGACGCGCAAGCCCGCCGCCAAGCGGGCGGCGCGGCCGAAAAGGCGAAGCGCCAGGGACATCCACCCCACGGCCGTGGTCGCACGCGGCGCTGAGCTCGCCGACGGAGTCCGCATCGGACCGTATGTCATCATCGGCCCAGGGGTGCGCCTGGGCGCCGGCACCCGCGTCGGCCCGCACGCGGTGATCGAGGGACACACCACCATCGGCGAGGAAAACGTGATCTTCCAGTTCGCGGCCATCGGGGCGATCACTCCCGACCTGAAATATCGCGGGGAGGACAGCCAGCTGATCATCGGCAACCGCAACAGCATTCGCGAGTTCGCCACGCTCCATCCCGGCACCGCCGTCGGCGGTATGATCACTCGCATCGGCGACGACAACCTGTGCATGCCGTACAGCCACGTGGCGCACGACTGCCGCCTCGGCAGCCACATCGTCATGGCCAACGGTGCCCAGCTGGGCGGCCACGTCACCGTTCAGGACTACGCCGTGTTCGGCGCCCTGGTCGGCGTGCATCAATTCTCGACCGTGGGCGAGTCGGCGATGCTCGGCGCCGGCGCCATGGTGCCCCTGGACGTGCCGCCGTTCTGCAGCGCCGCCGGCGACCGGGCCGTGCTGCATGGCCTCAATCTCATCGGTCTGCAGCGGCGCGGCTTTGCCCCGGAGACGATCCGTACCCTCAAGCGCGCCTACCGCATCATGTTTCGCTCCGGCCTCAAGGTGTCCGAGGCGGCGGCGCGCAGCCGCGCCGAGCTGCCGCCGAGCCCCGAGGTCGAACGCTTCCTCGGCTTCATCGAGGGTTCCGCACGCGGCGTTTGCCGGCCGGCCGGCCCGGCCTCGGGCGCCGAGGGCGAGGACTGAGCGCCGGCTTCGCCCGGCGCGGCGGGGCTGCTACGCTGTCGCTCGATGGAGTGGGTCGGACTAATCGCTGGGAACGGGCGTTTCCCCTTGATTTTCGCGGAAAGTGCCCGGGCCTCCGGCCTCGCCGTGGTGGCCGTGGCCCACGAGGGCGAGACCTTGCCCGAGCTGGCGCCGCTGGTAGACAACATCACCTGGATCAAGGTGGGACAGCTCGAGCGCATGATCGAGGCCTTCCGCCAGCATCATGTCCGGCGCGCCGTGATGGCCGGCGGGTTGCGCAAGGCGGCGCTGCTCGAGCACTTTGCCCCCGACGAGCGCGGCACGCGCTTTCTCGCCGGGTTGACCGCGTTCTCCGACGACGCGCTGCTGCGCGGACTGGCGACGGAGCTGGAGAGCGAAGGGATCAGCGTCGTCGATTCCGCACCCTTCTTGCGCTCGATCCTGGCGGAGCACGGGTCGCTGGCCGGGGGCGAACCGACGGACGAGCAGTGGCGCGACATCCGCTTCGGCGTCGAGGTCGCCAAGGCCGTCGGCCGCTTCGACATCGGCCAGAGCGTCGTCGTGCGCTCGGGCATGGTCCTGGCGGTCGAGGCCATCGAAGGCACCGACGCCGCGATCCGGCGCGCCGGCGTCCTCGGCGGTCGCGGCGCCGTTGCCGTGAAGGTGAGCAAGCCCGGCCAGGACCTGCGCTTCGACATGCCGGCCGTCGGACCCGGAACGGTGGCGGTGGCGCGAGAGGCCGGGATCGCCGTGCTGGCCCTGGAAGCCGACAAGACGCTGCTGCTCGACAAAGCCCAGTTCCTGGCCGATGCCCGCGCCGCTGATCTGGTGGTGGTCGGCGTCGCGAGTCCGGAGAAATGACCGCTCCGGGACGCAAGCTGCGCGCCGCGGTGATCGGCGCGGGCTACCTCGGCCCCTTTCACGCCGAGAAGTACTCCGGTCTCGCCACCGTCGATCTCGTCGGCGTCGTCGACATCGACGGCTCCCGATCGGCGGAGCTCGCGGGGCGGCTGGGGACCCGAGCCTTCACCGACTACCGCGAGCTGTTCGGCAAGGTCGACTGCGTCAGTCTCGCGGTGCCGACGCCGGCTCACGGCGGCATCGGCAAGGACCTCCTTGTCCACGGCATCGACGTGCTGGTGGAGAAACCGGTCACCGCCACCGTGGCCGAGGGCCGCGAGCTGGTGGCGCTCGCCGAGAAGCACGGGCGCATTCTGCAGGTCGGTCATCTCGAGCGCTTCAATCCCGCCATTCGCTCCCTGGGCGGCGTGTTGACGCGGCCGCGTTTCATCGAGTGCCACCGCCTGGCGTCGTTCATCGAGCGCGGTACCGAGGTGGACGTCATCCTCGACCTCATGATCCACGATCTCGACGTCATCCTCAGCGTGGTTCCGGGCGAGATCGAGCGCGTCGAGGCGGTCGGCGTGCCGGTGCTGACCGGGCAGATCGACATCGCCAACGCGCGGCTGCGCTTCGAGAGTGGTTGCATCGCCAACGTGACCGCCAGCCGGGTGGCGACCAAGCGCGAGCGCAAGATCCGCTTCTTCCAGGCCGATACCTACGTCTCGGTGGATTACGACGCCAAGCGGGTGCGGGTGTATCGCCGGCGGCACCAGGAGACGGGTGCGCCGGAGATCGACGTCGCCGAGCAGCAGTTTCCTACCAGCGACGCATTGCTCGCCGAGGTCACGGACTTCGTCGAAGCGGTACGCGAGCGGCGTCCGCCGGTGGTCGACGGTCGCGCCGCCTTGCGCGCCCTCGAGGTCGCCCAGCTCATCAAGGATTCGCTGGAGACCGTATGAGCGAGTCGCCACCGATGGCCGGCCCGCAGCCGGCGGGGAGCGCGAAACGTGTCCTCCTGGTGGCCGGCGAGGCCTCCGGCGATCTCCACGCCGCGGCGCTGGTGGATGCCGTGCGCCAGGCGGATCCGTCAGTGGAGTTTTGGGGAGTCGGCGGCCAGCACCTGCGAACCGCGGGAATGCACGTGCTCGTCGATACGGCGCACGTCGCCACCATGGGACTGACCGAAACCTTCGGCATGCTCGGGCGGCTCGTGGGAACGTACCGTCGGCTGCTCCGCTTTCTCGACGAGCAGAAGCCCGCGCTGGTGATTCTGGTCGACTATCCGGAGTTCAATTTGCTGCTCGCGCGCCAGGCCAAGCGGCGGGGCATTCGCGTGTTCTACTTCATCGGGCCGCAGGTGTGGGCGTGGCGGCGTGGCCGCGTGCGCAAGATCGTGCAGCGGGTCGACCGCATGGCGGTGGTGTTTCCCTTCGAGCCCGAACTCTACAACAACGGCCGGGCGGTGGCCGAGTTCGTCGGCCATCCGCTGCTCGATCGCGTTCGCGTGACGCGGACGCGCGAGGAAACCTTGGCCCGCCACGGTCTCGACCCGCAGCGGCGCACCCTCGCCATCTTGCCGGGAAGCCGCAAGAAGGAGGTCCGCTATCTTCTGGAGCCGAGCTTGGTGGCGGCGCGGCGGCTGGTGGACGAGGACGGCTGGCAGGCGATCGTGGCCCTGGCGCCGACCCTGACGGCGGCGGATCTGCGGGCGACGTTGGGGCGGGAGGTCGCGCTGCCGGTGGCGATCGACGACACGTACAACGTGGTGAACGCGGCCGACGCCGCGCTGGTGGCCTCGGGCACGGCGACGCTGGAGACGGTCCTGCTGGGCTGCCCGATGGTGATCATGTACCGCGTCTCGCCGTTCACCTTTGCCGTCGCGCGGCGCCTGGTGGATGTCGAAGCGATCGGCATGCCCAACATCATCCTCGGCCGCAAGGTGTTTCCCGAGCTGATCCAGAACGAGGTCACCCCGGAGCGTCTGGTGGCGGCCGTGCGCGAGCTGCAGGGCCATGGCCAGGAGCAGCGCGCGGCGCTGGCGGTCGTCCGCGAGCGTCTGGGAGGGCCGGGGGCAGCGCAACGGGCGGCCGCCATGGTATTGGAGCTGCTGCAATGAATGCCCTCTACCGCCGGCTGCTGACCTACCTGCGACCCTACGTGTGGCCGTACTTCGCCCTCGCCATGGTGTGCATGGTCCTCTACAGCAGCACCAACGGGGTGATGCCGCTGCTGGTGCGGCACATCTTCGACGACGTGTTCAGCAACAAGGACGCGTTCGCCCTGAGGGTGCTCCCGATCATCATCATCGGGGTGTTCGTGGCCCGCGGCGTCTTCGGCTTCGGCAGCACGTATCTCACCGAGTACGTCGGCCAGCGCATCATCGCCGACCTGCGCAACCAGCTCAACGACCACGTCCAGCACCTCTCTCTGTCCTTCTTCAACCGCACCCCCACGGGGACCATCCTGTCGCGCATCACCAACGACGTGGCCCTGGTCCGCTCGGCGCTGACCGACGCGGTGGCCTCGATTCTGAAGGACGGGACCTCGTTGCTGGTCCTCGTGGCGGTCGCTTTCTGGCAGGACTGGTTGCTGTCGCTGATCGCCTTCGTCGTCTTTCCCGCCTCGGTGCTGCCAATGATCCGCCTCTCCAAGCGCCTGCGCGGCTTCAGCCGCAAGGGGCAGGTGTCGATGGCCAACCTGACGGTGCTGCTGCAGGAGACGGTGCAGGGAAGCCGGGTGGTCCGCGCCTTCGGCATGGAGGACTACGAGCAACGCCGCTTCGCCGCGGAGAACGATCGCCTGTTCAAGTTGGCGATGAAGGCGACGTGGATTCGGGCCTTCACCAACCCGATGATGGAGATCCTGGCGGCCTTCGGCATCGCCGGGGTGGTTTTCTACGGCGGCCACAGCGTCATCGAGGGCGGGCGCACGCAGGGCGCCTTTCTCGCCTTTCTCACGGCGTTGTTCCTGCTCTACGATCCCTTCAAGGCGCTGGCGAAGACCAACAACGTGATCCAGCAAGGCCTGGCGGCCGCCGAGCGCGTGTTCGAGTTTCTCGACTCCCAGACCGATGTGCCGGACAAGCCGGGGGGACGCGCTCTGGGTTTGGTGAGTGGGGGCATCACCTTCGAGCAGGTCGGCTTTCGCTACGAGCACGACATGGTTTTGAAAGACGTGAACCTGCGTATCGGGCGCGGGGAGGTGGTGGCCCTGGTGGGCATGAGCGGCGGTGGCAAGAGCACGCTGGCCGATCTGCTGCTGCGCTTCTACGACGTCGCCGCAGGAACCATCACCATCGACGGCATCGACATTCGCGACTACAGCCTGCAGAGCCTGCGCGCGCAGATTGCTCTGGTCACGCAGCACACGTTCCTGTTCAACGACACCGTGCGCAACAACATCGCCTACGGCAACATCGAGTGCGGCATGCCGGCGATCGTGGCGGCGGCCAAGGCGGCCAACGCGCACGAGTTCATCGAGGCGCTGCCGAACGGCTATGATACGGTCATCGGCGAGCTCGGCTTCAAGCTCTCCGGCGGCCAGCGGCAGCGGCTGGCCATCGCCCGCGCGCTGCTGAAGAACGCGCCGATCCTGGTGCTCGACGAGGCGACCTCGGCCCTCGACAACGAGTCCGAGCGGCTGGTGCAGGTGGCGCTCGAGACGTTGATGGCCGGCCGGACCACCCTGGTGATCGCCCACCGCCTGTCGACCATCCGTCGGGCCGACCGCATCGTGGTGCTGTCGGCCGGACGCGTCGTCGAGCAAGGCACCCACGACGAGCTGTTGGCCCTCAATGCCGAGTATCGCAAGCTCCACGATCTGCAGTTTCGCGACGACGAGCCGCCGGCCGGCAAGACGCTGCACTGAGGGGGCGGTGAGTCGCGGGGAACTGACCGTGCAGCGCAGAGAAGGTCGGTCGCGGGGGGAAATGAGAAACAGGAAACGGGAAACCGGAAACTGGAAACCGACCGATTCGGCTCGCCGCTTCCCCGCGCGTTGGCCCGTTTTTCATTCCCGGCTTGCTGTTTTCTCTTTTTCATTCGGCCGCGTCTGTCCGACTGAGGGCACGCCGTGACCAGCGCCGCCGGGCCCTCGTCCCAGCCTTCGCCCGGCAGAGCGAGACGGGGCGGCCCAACCATGCCGGGGAAACTGCGCGAGCGACTGCTCCAGCTGTTGGTCGCCATCGCGCCGCGGCTCCTCAGCGGCGCCTTGTGGCTGCTGGCGCGAACCCTGCGGATCGAGTACGAGCACGCCGAGGAGCTGTTCGACTGCTGGGCCCGGCGCGAGCAGGTGATCATCGCCTTCTGGCACAACCGGGCGGTGTTGATGCCGCTGCCCTATCGGGGAGAAAAGCTGTGCATCATGAACAGCCAGCACCGCGACGGCGAAATCGCCACCCGCGCCCTGGAGCGCTGGGGCATCCGCTCGGTGCGCGGCTCGGCCACGCGTGGCGGGGTGGGCGGGTTCCTGCAGCTGGTGGCCGCCTACCGCGACGGCTACGACCTGGCGGTCGTTCCGGACGGGCCGCGCGGGCCCCGCTACGTGGTCAAGCCGGGGATCATCCACCTCGCCAGGGCGACCGGAGCGCGGATCTTTCCGGTCAGCTATGCCGCCTCGCGCAAGAAGCAACTGCGTAGCTGGGATCGGCTGATCATCCCGCTGCCCTGCGCCCGCGTCGCGTTGGTCGTCGGCGAGCCGCTGGCGGTCGGGCGCGATGCCGACGAGGCGCGGATCGAGAGCCAACGGATGCTGCTCGAAACGCGTCTCAGGGAGATCACGGCGGCGGCCGAGGCCCGCTTCGGTGCCTGAGGCGCGCAGCGGGGAGATGAGGGCCGGCTCGGTGAGCATGCGGCTGTACGACGCGCTCGGACGCGCGGTGGCCATCCTGGGCCGGCCGCTGTTGCCGCTGTTGGCCGTGAGCCGGGTCGGCGCCGGGCTGAGCGAGCGTCTGGGAGAGCTGCCACCAGCCGTCCGCGCGCTGGCGGGGCGGCGGCCGTTCTGGCTGCACGCGGCCTCGGTCGGTGAAGCGCTGGCCTGCGGGCCGCTGGTGACCGCGCTCCGGGAACGCTGGCCCGATCTGCCGGTGATGCTGACGACGACGAGCCTGACCGGTCGGGAGGCCGCCCGCCGGCTTCCCGGGGTCGACGCCGTCATGCTGCTACCCCTGGATTTGCGCCCGCTCGTGACCGCCGCGCTGCGAGTGCTGCGGCCGGGGGCGCTGCTGATCGTCGAGACGGAGATCTGGCCGGCCCTGTTGCGTGCCGCCGCCGAGGCCGGCATACCGGCGATGGTGGTCAGCGGGCGAGTATCCGAGCGTGCGTCGCGACGTTATCGCTTGATTCGACCGTTGCTGCGCGACACCTTTCGCTGCGTGACCGCCTTCGGGATGCAGACCGAGACCGACGCCGAGCGGGTGCTCGCTCTCGGCGCGGAGCGCGTGCGCGTGCACATCACGGGCAGCCTGAAGTACGCGCGGCTGCTGCCGAGCGCGACCGGCCGGCGCAGCTTGCCGGGAACCGCCGGTCGCCCGGTCGTGGTGGCGGCGAGCACCCAGCCGGGAGAGGAGGAGGTGGTGCTGGAGGCGCATGCGGCGCTCGCGGTGGAGCAACCCGACTGCGTGCTGCTGCTGGCGCCGCGCCGTCCCGAGAGATTCGCCGAGGTGGCGGCGCTGCTGCAGGGCCGCGGCCTGTGTTGGCAACGACGGAGCAGCCTCGGCGAGGGTGTGGAGGCGCGCACGCAGGTGGTTCTGCTGGACTCGCTCGGCGAGCTGCCGACGCTGCTGGGCGGGGCACGCGCGGTTTTCGTCGGCGGTACGATCAGCCCGCTCGGTGGGCACAACGTGCTCGAGCCGGCGGCCGCGGGCACCCCGGTCTGCTTCGGCCCGCACACGGAAAACGTGGCCGAGGCCGCGGCGAGCCTGGTGGCCGCGGGAGGCGGCGCCGTGGTGCGCAATGCGAACGAGCTGCAAGCGTTGTGGCTCCGGCTGCTGGCCGATCCGGACGCGGCTCGCGCCATGGGGGCGGCGGCGCGCCGGGTCGTCGAGGCGCGTGCCCGCGTTCTCGTCGATACCCTGGCGCTGGTCGAGCGCGCTTTGCCATGACCCTCGCCGAACGGGTACGGGACCGCGTGTGGCGCCGTCGCGGAATCGATGGCTGGATCGGCTACCTCGCCCTGCGCCCGCTCTCCGGCCTGTTCGGTGCGGGGGTAGCGGCGCGCAACGCCGCCTACCGCATCGGCGTACTGCCCGTTCGCCACGCGCCGCTACCGGTGGTGAGCATCGGCAACCTGACCGTGGGTGGCACCGGCAAGACGCCGCTGACCCTGTGGCTCGCGGATGCGCTGCAGCGGCGCGGCTTGCGCCCCGGGATCCTGCTCCGCGGCTACGGCGGCAGCGCCGCCGGTGTGACCGTGGTCTCGGACGGCGGCGGGCCGCAGGCGTCGGTTGCGGTTGCGGGCGACGAGGCGGTGATGCTGGCGCGTCGCTTTGGCGGTGTCGTCGTTACCGCGCGCAAACGGATCGACGGGGCCCGGCGGGCGGCGGAGCTCGGGTGTCGCATGGTGCTCCTCGACGACGGGTTTCAGCACCGGGCGCTGGCGCGGGATTTCGATCTCGTCCTGGTCGACGGCCAGCGTGGGGCGTTGTTGCCGGCGGGCCCCAACCGCGAGCGGACCGGCGCCCTGTGTCGCGCCGACGCGATCGTGGTCGTGGGCGCGGAGCCCGACGAGCCGGTGCCTCCGCTGCCCCGGAGCGCCAGCGGCAAACCCGTCTTTCGCGCTCGTTTCGAGGCGCATTCGCTGGTGACCTCGGACGCGGGGGTGTGGCAGGAGCTGCCACTCTCCGAGCTGGCGGGCCGCCGCGTGGCGGCCGTGGCCGGCATCGGCTCGCCCGACCGCTTCTACCGCCTGCTGCACCAGTGGGAGGCCCAGCTCGAGGAGATCGTCGCCTACCCGGACCATCATTCCTACACGCGGACCGATTGGCAGGAGATCGCGCGTGCCACGCGCAACGTCGACCTGGTGGCCACCACCGAGAAGGACCTCGTCAAGCTCGAGAGCTTTCCCTTTGCAAGGGGGAAACTGGTTGCGCTACGGATAGGCGCCGAGGTCGCAGACGGTGAGGAGCTGGTGGAGATGATCGTGGCCCGGATCGGTGCCGCCGCCGGGACTGAAGGAGAAAGAGATGGGAATCAGTAACGAGCTACTCGAAATCTTGGCCTGTCCGAAATGTAAAGGGGCGATTCAGCTCAATGACAAGGCCGACGGCCTGGTGTGCAACAGCTGCAAGCTGATGTATCCGATCAAGGACGACATCCCGATCATGCTGATCGACGAGGCGGTGCACCTGGAGTCCTGATCCGCTTCCTTCCCCCAGGGGAGGAGGGGGCGGACGAATCATGCGTATCGTCGTTGCTCAGACGAGCTTCCTCGGCGACGTCGTGTTGAGCACGCCGGTCTTCGCCGCCTTGAAACGACATCGCCCCGATTGTCACGTTACGGCCTGGGTGCGGCCGGAGGCGGCGGCCGTGCTCGACGGGCATCCGGACGTCGACGCGGTTCTGGTGGACGACAAGCGTGGCGCCGACCGAGGTCCGCGAGGCCTGCTCCGCCTGCGCCGGCAACTCGTTGCAGGCCGTTTCGATGTCGCTCTGGCGTTGCACAAGTCGCTGCGCACCGCGGTCCTGCTCGCCCTGGCGCGCGTGCCGCGCCGTATCGGCTTCCGCCAGAGCGCGGGGTGGTTCCTGTATCACCAGCTCGTCCGCCGCGATGCCTCCCTGCATGACGTGGAGCGCAATCTCTCGCTCGTGGCGGCCCTGGACATCGATCCGCAGGCCGTGCCGCCGCGACTGCTCGTCGCTCCCAACCCCACGGCGGCGGGCCGGTTCGGGGCGCTCCTGCGCGAGCTCGGCGCGCCGGTGGATCTCCCCTTCGTCGGCATGGCTCCGGGCTCGGTCTGGGCCACGAAGCGGTGGACGGTCGAGGGGTTCGCCGCGGTGGCGCGGGCGCTCGCGGCACAGGGCCAGCGGGTCCTCCTGCTCGGCGCGCCGAACGAACGCGCCATCGCCGACGAGGTTGAACGCCGGTGTGGTGGCGTTGCCATCAACGTCTGCGGCCGTACCGACGTGGCCATGCTGGTGGCGGCGATCGACGCCTGCCATCTGCTGATCAGCAACGACAGCGCGCCGATGCACATCGCCGTCGCGCGCTCGGTCCCGGTAGTGGCCATCTTCGGGGCGACGCATCCGCGCCAGGGGTACGGGCCGTACAGCGACCGCGCCGTCGTCGTCCAACGCGAGCTCGACTGCCGTCCTTGTGGCCGGCACGGGGGCGAGACGTGCCCGATCGGGACGCACGAGTGCATGCGCGCCATCGGCGCGGAGGACGTGCTCGCAGCGGCGCGACGGTTGCTGGCCGCGGAGCCGTCCTCATCGCGATCGGCGGCGTCGTGACCCGCGCCGATCCGCTCCCCGACGGGTTCGAGTGGTTTCACGCGGGCCGGTTGACCGTCGCCGTGCGGGCCGAGCTGCGGGCGGAGCTGGTGCCGCTGCTGCGCCAATGGAGCGGCGGGACGCTGCCACCCGGCCGGCCCCTCGCCGGTGGCCGTGGCGGCGTGACGGCGTACGACGTGTCGCCTCGCTTGGCCGTCGTTGTGCGCCCGTACCGACGCGGGGGTTTCCTGCGGCACTTCAATCGAGAGGTGTATCTCGGCGGGTCACCGCGCCCGTTTCTCGAGCTGGTGGTGGGGGAAACGTTGCGTGCTCGAGGAGTACGCACGCTGGAGCTGCTGGCGGCGGGCGTGCGACGGTTCCCGTTCCTCGGCTATCGCGGCGCCCTCATCAGCCGTGAGGTCCCCTCGGCCGTCAACCTCTGGCAATACATGCGGAACGCGCCGGCGGAGGAGCGAGTCAGGGTGTGCGAGCAGGCGGCGCGGGTGACGCGTGGGATGCACGACGCCGGAGTGATTCATCCGGACCTGAACCTACAGAACTTTCTGGTGCAGCGGGTGACGTCCGGTACGGAAGTACTGGTGATCGACTTCGACCGCGCACGTCTCTGCACGGTGCGTCCGCGGCAGCGCGAAGCGGCCGTGGCGCGTCTGCTCCGGTCGGTGCGACGGCTGGATCCGGAGCGAGAAGTGGTCACGCAGAGGTGTGTCGCCGCCCTACAGGCGATTGGCGAGGCGAGGGAATGCACGTCGTACACGTGAGTCGTTGGCATCTTCCGGTCCAGGGCTATGGCGGGGTGCCGCGGGTGCTCAGCTGGCTGGCGAAGGCGCAGGCCCAGCGGGGCGATCGGGTCACCATCCTGGGGCCCGCGGGCATGGCGTGCCCCGGGGTCGACTGTGTCACTGTGCCGGTGCCGCGCGGTGAGAGCGACTACAGTCCCTATCTGGCGCCGTACCTGCCGCGGGATGCGGACGTCGTGCATTTCCAGCATCAGCCCCGGATCCTGCCGTCGATTCCCTGGGTGCTGACGCAGCACGGGAACGGACAAGGTGCCAACGAAGATGTCTACAAGCCGCATCTGATCTACGTCAGCCGCGATCATGCGGCGCGGCACGGCTCCGAGCGCTTCGTCTACAACGGCCTCGATCCCGACGAGTTCCTCTTCCGCAAGCGCAAAGATGATTACTTCCTGTTCCTCTCCAAGGTGAGCTTGCGCAAGAAGGGTGTCGACGTGGCGATTCGACTGGCCCGCGAGATGGGGTTCCGCCTGCTCGTGGCCGGGGGCACGCGCTTCGGACTGCGCAAGACCGGCGGCCTGTGGAGCAGTCTGCGCGGCGACGTGCACTTCTGCGGCGAGGTCAGTGGGCGGCGCAAGGCCGAGCTCCTCGCCGGCGCGCGGGCCTTGATCTTTCCGGTGCGCTGGGAAGAGCCGTTCGGTCTCGTCGTTACGGAGGCGCTGGTGAGCGGCACGCCGGTGATCACGGCGCCCCGTGGCGCCATGCCCGAGCTGGTCACGCCTGACGTGGGCTTTCTGTGCGACTCGTACGCTGCCTTCCGCGACGCGGTGCGCCGCGTCGCGGAGATCGATCCCAGCGCTTGTCGACGTCGCGTCCTGGACAATTTCGCCAGCGCGCAGTCGACGCTGGCCTATGGTCGCTATTATCGGGAAGCGATCGCGACGTCGGCGCGATCGGGCGGCGTGACATGACCGGGGCAACGAGTGCCCCGACCGCGGAAGTGGTTCACTGGAGTGGAGGGCCGCCGCCGGCTGCTGCGAGCGCTTCTGACCGACGCGGTGATCGGCTTCGTCATCTGCATTCGTCGGCCCGGGGGCTTCGGGTCGCTATCGCTTCGCGCCCGACTCGCCTGAGACGAGGATCGCCCGGTCCGCCGCGCCCGCCGCTCCCGCGGGGCGGCGCCGCTTGATGCGGTGAACGAGGTCGATCTCCTCGTCCCCCCAGATCACGAAGACATCGCGAGGGTCGCGACCGTGGAAGTCCGGGAAGCGTAGCCGGCGCGACAGCTTCTGCACTTCCTTGCGGATGCGCCGCAGCTGCAGCCGCCAGCCCCACTTCTGCTCGAGCAGCGTCTTGTTGGGGTTCTTGACCTTCTTCCAGCTGCCGCCGGCGAGCGCGCGTTGGGTGATCTGGCCGAAGTGGTGGATCAACGTGGCTCCGGTCACGGCGCTGCGCAGACCGGCGCGGCGCAAGCGGATGTCGAGATCGTCATCTTCGAAACCGCCGCGGACGAAGCGCTCGTCGAACAGGCCGACGTGGTCGTAAACCGAGCGGGAGCTCAGAAAGCACTCGCCGCGCCAGCCGGGGCGCCACTGGTCGCCGAAGTGGCGGCAGTAGGCCGCCGCCACTTCGGCCAACTCGTCGCCGGAGGGGCCGTTGATCACGGCGGGGCTGACCAGCGCGAATCCGGTGCGGGCGCGGAATTCGACCAGCGCCCGTAGCCAGCCGCGCGGCACCACGACATCGTTGTTCATGATGAGGATCAGGGGAAAGCGCGCCGCGCGGATTCCCTGATTCCAGCCGCGGGCGCAGCCGACGTTCTCCTCGTTGCGAATTACGCGACAACCGGCGGCGGCGCACAGAGCCGCGCTGCCGTCGCTGCTGCCGTTGTCGACGACGATGACCTCGTGGGCCAGCTCGGTGTGCGCGCGCAGGCTGTCGAGACAGCGGCGCGTGTAGTCGATCTGGTCGACGACGGCGATGACGACGCTGACCCCGCCGGCGTCGCCGGTCGCGGCGCTGTTGGCTGTCATCGATTGGATCCGGGTTTTATCACGGCCAGAGTGGCCGTCATGTCCTTGGCGCGGATCACGAAGGCGAGGTACTCTTCCCAGAACTTGCGCAGAAAGCGGCAGGCTCGGTAGCGGTTCTCGAGATTCACCAGGAGCTGGACGCCCAGAGCCCGCCACAGGCTGGGGAAGCGCACGCGCAGCGCAACGGTGTCGTAGCGGGCGCGGGTGTAGTAGGCGAATCCGTGCTCCGCGCTGAAGTAGGTGAACGTGCGCGTGTTCAGATGCCAGTGATGGGTGGGGTCGCTCCACGAGCCGTGCGCGCTGTAGTGCGGCGTCACGATGTGCACGAGAGCCCCGGGGCGGGCGACGCGATGGAGCTCGCCGAGGATGTGGACCAAGGAGGCGGCGTGCTCGATGACGTGGGCGGCCCAGATCTCGTCGAACGCGTCGTTGCGAAAGGGCAGGTGGGGGCCGTCGAAGTTGGCCACGAGGTCGACACCGGGCACGGCGAACAGATCGAACCCCACCGCCCCCGGACGCTTGTTGGGACCGCAGGCGACGTCGAGAACGCGTCGACGGGTGGAGTCGAGATCGGCCATGGCGCTATGCCGTCCGAACGACACGGAGGGTGCGGCCGGCGGGCGAGCGCAGACGGTGCAAGCCGCAAGCGAAGATGTCAAGCGCGGGCCAGGAGTCGGCCCCCGCCACTGCCGCGTCGATCCTCATCAAGATGCGGCATGTAACCCGATCCCGGCAGCGGCGCAACCGCGCGCGGTGCGCACCGGTCGGGCGATGGCGGGTTGCGGCGTGCCTGTCGCTGCGATACGGAACGGGCTGCCCCGAAACGGCCTGCCGACAAGTGCCGACGAGGCCGACCGCCGCAATGCAGAGGACCGCACGTTCCGAGATGGCCCCGCCGCCGTGCATCGTGCACGTCGACTCGGAAGCCGGTTTCTCGGGAGGCGAAGTGCAGGTGTTTCTACTCCTCGAAGGCTTGCAGCGTCTCGGATACCGTGTGGCGCTGTGCTGCCCACCCGGCAGCCGCAGCGCCCTGGAGGCGGGGCGTCGGGGTATCGAGTGCCACCTCGTGCGCATGCGCAACGATCTGGACCTGCCGGCGATTCCCGCGCTCCGGCATGCCTATCGAGCCGTCGGCGCCGACCTCGTGCATCTGCACACGGGCCGGGCCAACTGGCTGGGCGGCCTCGCCGCGCGCTGGGCAGGGCTTCCTGCAGTCACCTCGCGACGCATGGATCGCCGCGTGAAGCGCGGCTGGCGCACCCGGCTGATCTACGGCCGGCTGGTCCAGCGCGCCGTGGCGATCTCGCCCGCCGTGGTCGATTGCCTGACGGCAGGCGGAGTGCCGCCCGATCGGGTCGTGCTCATCTGCGACGGCGTCGATCCAGCCCGATTGGCCCCGCGGATCGGGCGCGACGCCCTGCGGGCGGAGCTCGGCGCCACGAGCGCGGACACCGTGCTCCTGGCGCTGGCGGCGCTGGTGCACCGCAAGGGGCTCGACGTGCTGTTGGATGCGCTGGGGCAGCTTGCCGGCAGCGGCTTGCGGCCGCCTGTCTGGATCGCGGGTGAGGGGCCCGAGCGCCGGTCCTTGGTCGCTCAGGCGGAACGGCTGCGCCTGTCGCGGCAGGTGAAGTTCCTCGGCAGCCGCGCCGACGTCGGTGATCTTTTGGCGGCATGCGACGTGTTCGTCCTGCCGTCGCGGCGCGAAGGGTTGGGCGTCTCCGCGCTCGAAGCGATGGCGGCCGGCCGGCCGGTGGTGTGCAGCTCCGTGGGCGGTATGCGGCATTCCGTGGTGCCGGAGCGGACGGGATTGCTGTGCGCCCCCGGGGACCCCGACACGCTGGCGCAGGCACTGGCGCGCGTCCTCGGCGACGCCGCGCTGCGCGCGCGGCTCGGGGTGGCAGGACCGGGTCGGATCGGCGAAGGGTTCCTGGCGCAGCAGATGGTGGAAGCGCACCGCTGCCTGTACTGCGAGGTGCTGGAGGAATGGCGAGCCCGGCGCTCGGCCAGACGCGCCTGAGCGTCAGGGGCAGGGGCGCCGCGGGGTCACGAAGCTGCCGCGGTGCGGAAGCGAACGCGCGATACCCAGTGTCCCGGGTTCACGGGGCCGTGAGGGACGCGCCAGCGGCGGAGCTTGTACTGCAGCTTGGCGATGCCGGCGGGCTTGCGCCCCAAGGCGACGTAGGGAACCAGCCTGGCGAGGCGTCGGTACAGCGAGAGCTTCTCGTCGGCAAACCCAGCGGCGGTCCGCGGGTCGCGGAAGAACTGCGACCAGCCGATCGAGCCGCAGACGCCGGCCGGGCCGAAGTTCCCGGCCAGCAGGATGTCCGTGCACAGCACGCGAACCGGCCCCTCCTCGGCGTGCAGCACGTCGTGCAAGGCGACGATGGCTCCGTCTGCCAGGAACGGCGAGAACAGGTCGAAATCCAACTTTGCCCCGGCGTAGGAATGATCGCCATCGATCCAGAGCAAGCGGATCGGCCGGTTCCAGCCGGCGGCCAGATCCTTCGAATAGGCATGGTGAAACTCGACCCGGTCGGCTACACCATGGCGCTCGAGCGTAGCGCCGAGCTCGTGCAGCGAAACGTCTCCGCCCGTCAGGGCGGGATCGATGAGGGGATCGACGGCGACGACTCGGCCGCTGTCGGATAGAGTGGCTGCCTTGGCCAAGACGACCGTCGACTTGCCTTTGAAAGTGCCGATCTCCACAATCTCGCCCGCGGTGGTGGGGCAGGCGGCCAGCAGCGCCAGGAAGGCGATCTCCTTGTCGGAGAGGTATCCACCGATGCTGCGAGTCAGGCTCAACAACTCGGTGGTGATTCGTTCCAGGTCCGGCGGAACCGACGGCATGCCGACAGGCATATCGCGACGGCTCGCGCGGTTGCAAGTTGGTGCCGGGGGACCGCCCGTCGACATCCGCTGAGGATGCAATCGTTCAGCCGGGGATTTGGGAGGGCAGGAGAAATGGAGCAAGGGCAAAACAGGCCTCGGCTCAGCGCCTGTGTGATTACCTTCAACGAGGCCGGTCGAATTCGCGACTGCCTCGAGTCGGTGCGTTGGTGCGATGAGATGGTCGTCGTCGATTCTCACTCCACGGACGAGACGCGCACGATCGCCGCGCAGATGGGGGCGAAGGTCATCGAGCGCGACTGGCCTGGTTTTGGGCCGCAGAAGGAGTTTGCGGCTCGCGCCGCGGCGCATGATTGGGTGCTGTGCTTGGACGCCGACGAGCGCGTGTCCCCGCCGTTGCGGGCCGAAATCATGGCGTTGCGCGACGCGGGCTTCCCGGGTCGGCTCGGCTGGAAGATCCCGCGCTTGAGCTGGTATCTGGGCCGATGGATCCGCCACGGCGCCTGGTACCCCGATCGCTGCTTACGGCTGTACGATCGCCGCTACGGACAGTGGCGGAGCTTCGAGGACGTAGGCGCGCCGCCCGCGCCGGCAGGATATCGGTCGAAGGCGGAGCCGCTCGCCCCTGTCGGGGCGCGGACCTTGAAGATGTTCGTACACGTGGAGCTGCCGCAGCCACCCGGACGGCTGCGACACGATCTCATCCATTTTCCCTACCGGGACATCTCGGATCACCTGCGGAAGATCGACCGCTACACTACCCAGATCGCAGCCCAGCTGCACAAAACGGGCCGCCGCGCCGGGCTGGCCGACCTGATCGGGCGGCCGCTGGTGGGCTTCATCCGCTCCTATTGGCTGCAGAGAGGCTTCCTTGACGGCTGGCAGGGGCTGCTCGTTGCCTACCTGCACGCCCACTACACGCGGATGAAGTACGCCAAGCTCTATGCGCTGCGGCAGAAGGCGACGGATGGCACGGCGTGCGCAGGAGGGTCCCTCGGCGGCACCGGCGATGAGCCCCTGTAGCGGGCGGCGGGCGGCAGGCGCGTGTGCGGGGGGTCGCCTCGCTCACGGCGGCAGGAGGATGTAGTTCCGGTGCTCGCCGATGCGAAAGCCGAGCAGGGCGCTCTCGATCCACGACAGGGTGCGGATCGAGAGCCGGTCGTGGTCCCGCCGCGTATGCCCGCTAGGCTTGACCGTCCAGTTCAAGGCCGCGATGCGTGCCTGCATGACGGCGGGGTGCGTGCCTTTGAAGCGGCGCCGCCCGTGGAGGCGCCCGTAGTCGAACTCTTCGTCGGGATCGGGGATGTGTGCGCGGGCGGCTTCCTCGCCCCGATGAACCGCATAGAGTGCCTGCGTCTTTCGGGTCATTCGCCGCGGCGGCCGCACCCAGCCGTAGTGGAAGATGCGGGCACCGGCCGGAACCACGTGGATCTTCCTGGCGTCGCGACGAAAGCCCTGGGCGCTCTTCCACGAGCGGATGCCGGCTCGGTTGCGGACGATGCGCACCTCGCGCCGGTACCAGTTGTGGGCCGCCTGGTAGTGGTCGTAGTCGGCGAAGAAGTGCAGGTACTCGAACAGCAGGCCCTCGACCCGCGGATCGTGGAGGTAGGTCTCCATGCGCTGCACCAGTGGCTGGAGATCGTCCTCGTGCACGACCTCGTCGGCCTGAAGGTAAAAGGCCCAGTCTCCGGTGCACGCGTCGAGAGCGATGTTGCTCTGCTGCGCGTTGCTGGCGCCGCGAACGAACTGGCTCTTGTCCCAGATCGTCTCGATGATCTTGATCTTGGGATCGTCGATGCTGCGCAGCAGCTCGGTGGTGCCGTCGGTGGAATCACCGGCGGCGATGACGAACTCGTCACAGATGGGGAGGATCGAGCGGATCGACTCCGCCACGGGGTAGTACAGGTCGATGGCGTTGCGAACGAAAGTGAAACCGCTGATCCTCATTCCACTTGTCCGCTAGCGAAGGGAGGACAGACCGTCAACCACCGTCAACCGCCGGGCTTGCCCGGCCCGCGGGGTTTGTGCTTCCGTCGGTGCCGTGAGCAAGGCAAAGGCTGGCCCGGCAAAGCGGGTGCTGGTCGTGCGTCTGGGGGCGATCGGAGACGCGCTCCGCGTGCTTCCTGCCGTGCGCCGGCTGCGCCTGGCCCGGCCCGACGTGCTGATCGGCTGGGCGGTGGAAGATTGGGTGTATCCGGTGATCGAGGGGAATCCCAACGTGGATCGGTTCCACGTTCTGAGCCGCGGCGCGCTACGTGCGGGGCCGCGCGCGGCCGTCGCCGAGAGCTGGAGATTCATCGGCGATGTCCGCAAGCAAGGGTACGACACGGTCCTCGACTTTCACGGGCGGCTCAAGAGCGGCATCGTCTCCCTGCTCTCCGGGGCGACGCGGCGCATCGGCTATGCGGCGGGAGATTGCACCGAGGGCAATCACCTCTTCAGCAACCTCCACGTGACGTTGGAGGATCGCTACGAGAACCGGGTGCTCCGCTTTCTGCATCTGCTGGCGCCTCTAGGCATCGAGGCGGCGTTCCATCCGCGGGACACCGGAATCCACCTCGATCCGCGGCGCCGCGCAGCGGCGCGCGCCTGGCATGCCGAGCACGGCCATCCGGCGGTCGCGGCCTATCCGGGCACGAGCCGGAACCAAGCCGGCTATCATCGCTGGCCGCCGGAAAAATGGGTCGCCCTGCTGCGACGCCTGGCCGAGGCGGGCGTCGGTTCCGTCCTCTTCTGGGGCCCCGACGAGGCCGATCTGACGCGGTGGATTGCCGCCCGTGTCCCCGAGCGTTGCCTGTTGGCGCCGCCTACGGCATTAACCGAGATGATGGCGATGCTTGCCTGCTTCCAGGCCTTCGTCGGCTCGAACACGGCGGCCATGCACATGGCCTGGCTCCAGGGCGTGCCGGCGGCGGTGTTCAGCGGTCCTGCCGAGCCGCGCACCGACGCGCCGCTGGACCCCGTGCCGTTTCGGGCGCTGCGCGCCGCCGGCCAGGCGCGGGCCGGAGTCAGCAAGCGCCGCCAGGCCGACGTGGTCGCCGAGGTGTCGGTGGACGAAGCCTTCGAAGCCGTCACGGCACTGCTGGCGCAGGGATCGGCGCGAGGCACGGCAGCGGCCGCGGAGAGGGCGAAGGGGTGAAGGTGGCCATGGATTGGGTTCCAACGGACGCGCAGGACCGGGCGTTGGTGGAATGGTATCGCGCGTCGCCGGCGTCGGTCGACGCGGGCGCGGATCTCGGCTCGCAAGTGTTGGCGCAGCATTTCTGCAACTTCAACCTGTGGAACCTGGAGGACGAGGCTCGACGCACCGATGTCGACGACAGCGTCATCGCCGGAATCAAGCGTGCCATCGACCGCTGGAACCAGAGACGCAACGACCTCATCGAACGCATCGACGAAGCCCTCCTGGCCGAGCTCGCGCGGGTCGACGTGTCGTGCGCCGAGCAGCACTCGGAGACGGCCGGTCAGATGGTGGACCGTCTTTCCATCCTGGCGTTGAAGATCTGGCACATGCGGGCGCTGGCGCAGCGACGGGACGACCCGGCTCTGGCCGCGGAGTGCGCCGCCAAGCTCGCCGTGCTCGAGGTCCAACGCGCGGATCTCGCCGGCTGTCTGCGCCGCCTCCTCGACGATTTCCGCGCCGGCCGGCGCTACTTCAAGATCTATCGCCAGTTCAAGGCGTACAACGACCCGCGGCTGAACCCCGTCCTCGCTCGGGGACGGTGAGGGGTGGCCTTTGGGGCCTGCGGTGCGCTATGTGCGCGGCACGATGACGCGCAAGCGGAGCGACCCGAAACGAGTGCTGCCGCGCTTCCGCCGAGTGCGGGTCCTGGTGGTGGGCGACCTGATTCTCGACCAGTTCATCTGGGGGCGGGTAGAGCGCATCTCGCCGGAGGCGCCGGTGCCGGTGGTGCAAGTGGTCGACGAGAGCTTTCGGCTCGGCGGCGCCGCCAACGTGGTCCACAACGTTTGCGCCCTCGGCGGCCGCGCCGCGGCTTGCGGCGTGATCGGAGGCGACGCCGCGGGTCGGCGACTGCTGCGTCTGCTGGCGGAGATCGGCGCCGGGGTCGCGGGAGTGCTGAGCGGTCGCGGCTCGGCCACGACGCTCAAAACGCGCATCGTTGCCCACCAACAGCAGGTCGTCCGCCTGGATCGCGACCAGACGCCGCGAAAATCCGTGCGACTGCGGGCGCGCGTGCGCCACTATCTGGCGCGGCACGCGAGTGAGTTCGACGTCGTCGTGGTGTCTGATTACGGCAAGGGCGTCGTCGGAAGGGAGGTCCTGGAGGAGCTGGCGGCGGCGCGTCAGCGAAACGGCTTCCACCTCGTCATCGATCCGAAACGAGGCAACTTCCCGTACTACCGGGGGGCCAGCCTGGTGACGCCGAACCGGGCCGAAGCTGCCCAGGCCGCGGGCATCGACATTCAAGACGAGCGCACGCTGCGGCAGGCGGGGGCGCTGCTGCTCGACCACTGGGGAACGGAGGCGGTTCTGATCACGCGCAGTGAGCACGGCATGACGCTGTTCAAGCGCGACGGCGCGGTGATTCACTTTCCCACCGTGGCGAGGCATGTTTTCGACGTGACCGGGGCCGGCGATACGGTGGTGGCGACGTGCGCCCTGGCGTTGGGTGCAGGCGCCACCTTCGAGGAGGCGGCCGTGCTGGCGAACCACGCCGCTGGCATCGTCGTCGGCGAGGTGGGCACCGCGACCATATCCATGGCGACGCTGCGCGGGGACCTGCGGCGCGCCGGGTGACACGTGAGAGTCGAGTCGCGACACGACGAGAAAAGGGAGGAGACGGACAAGTGCGGAGTATGACTGGGTTCGGCCAAGCGACGACGCCGGGGCAGGGGCGCCGCATCACGGTGGAGGTGCGCTCGGTGAACCAGCGCTTTCTCGACGTCAAGCTCAACATGCCGCGCGAGTACACGCCGTGGGAGAAGGAGCTGCGCGGCCTGGTGCAGGCGGTGGTGGGGCGCGGCAAGGTGGACGTCGCGGTGAATCGCGGCGGCAACGCCGTCGGCGAGGTGAGCGTAGAGATCAACGAGCCGCTCGCACGCGCCTACCTGCGTGGACTACAGCGGCTCCAGAAGGGGTTGAAGCTCGGGGGATCGATTGATCTGTCGCTGCTGGTGAACCGCTCCGACGTCCTGCGCGTGGTGGAGCGGCGCGGCGATCCGAAGACGGAGATCCCGGCGGTGGAGAAGGCGTTGCGGGAGGCGCTGCGGCGCTTCAATCGAGACCGCGAGCGGGAAGGGCGCAGCCTGGCGCGCGACCTGCGCCAACGGCTGCACCACCTGCGCCAACTCAAGCGCGACATGCAGGGGCGCACGGGCCTGCTCGGACCGGCGCTCAAGCAGCGCCTGCACGCCCGCATGACCGAGCTGCTCGAGGGTGTGGCGCTGAAGGAAGAGCGACTGGTGCAGGAGGTGGCGCTGCTGGTCGAACGGGCGGACGTGACCGAGGAGCTGGTGCGGCTGGAGAGCCACCTGGACGCGATGCAGACGGCCCTCGGCGCCAGCCAGCCGATCGGCCGGCAGCTCGATTTCCTGTTGCAGGAGATCCACCGCGAGATCAACACCATCGCCTCCAAGAGCGCCGACCTGGAGATGACCAATCTCAGCATCGCCGCGCGCGGCGAGGTGGAGAAGCTGCGCGAGCAGGTCCAGAACGTGGAGTGAGGGGGAAGGCGGCTCAGAGCTCGTCGCCGCCGTCGCCGTCCCCACCGCCGTCGTCCGACTCGATCTCGTCCATCATCTGGTCGAAATCCTCGCCGCCGAGATCGTCTCCCATGTCCTTGCCCATCCGCCGCATCCAGCGGGCGACGCTCTTGGGATCGTTCTCGTCGAGGCCGGACAGCTTGCTGGGATCGCTCATCGCCTCGATGCGCGCATCCTCCGACTTGGGCATGGCGAAACGGGACAGCAAGCGCTCGGCGGCGGTGCTGCCACACTTGCTGCACTCGGGCTTGGGCGTTTCGCTCACCCGCAGCGTGAGGACACTGAAGCGCTTGCCGCATTTGCGACATCGGTACTCGTAGATGGGCATGGCCGTGCTCCGTCCGCTCGCCAGTTAGCAGAAGCCGCCGAGGCGGACCAGTGGCGGGAAGGGCTCCGCCTTGACAGCCCGGACGGCCGTCCCTAGTGTTCCCGCGCGTGTACGAGGGTGCCACGAGCGAGCTGGCGACGATTTTCGGTGCGCCGCTGGACCGCCGCCGCTTTCTCAGGGGCAGCGCGGCGGGCCTCGCCGTGCTGGGGATCGGGTCGCTGCTCCCGGCGGGTTGCGCCCGCTATCCCGCCCCGGCGAAGAAGCTGCTCTTCTTCACGGCCAAGGAGTACGCCGTTCTCAACCAGGCCGCTGACCGTTTGCTCGGAGTCGCCGGCCGGGTGGGGACGGACGACGGGCAGGTCGACGTGGCCGCGAACCTCGACGGTTGGCTGGCCACCTGGGACGCCGACGCGCAGCAGCAGCTGCGCATCATGCTGCGGGTCTTCGAGCACGGCACGTCGTTGTTCGACTTGCAGCGCAAGCGCTTCACCCGCCTCGGCGCCGCCGCCAAGGACCGGTACATCGACGGCTGGATGCGCAGTACGCTCGGGGCCCGCCGCGCCGTCTTTCGCGGGTTGAAGGCGCTTGCCGCCGCCGGCTTCTACCAGGACCCGCGAGCGTGGCAGGATCTCGGCTACGACGGCCCGTGGCTGGGCCGGGTGAGCGCGTCCTCCAACGTCGTGCCCGAAGTCGCGGCGCCGCTGGCGGCGGTGCTCGAGCGCTCGTCGTAGGTCGCCGTGATCCTGGAGACGAGAACCGTCGATCGCGACGTGACGCTCGCCGCCGACGTGTGCGTCGTGGGCTCCGGTGCCGGCGGCGCGGTGGTCGCGGCGACCTTGGCACGAGCCGGGCGGGCGGTGGTGGTGGTGGAGCAGGGCGGCTACAACACGGGCAAGGATTTCACCCAGCGCGAAGAGCAGATGTACCCGCGGCTCTACCAGGGCGACGGGGCGCGGGTGGCCAGCGACGCCGCCGTGGTGATCTCGCAGGGGCGGACCGTGGGCGGCTCGACGGTCACCGGCTTCTGCGTGTGTGCCCGGCCGCCGCGCAAGATTCTGGACGCCTGGGAGCACAAGCTCGGCATTCCGGGCGTCGGCGCGGAGGCGATGGCCCCGCACTATCGTCGCGTGGAGCAGACCCTCCGGGTGAGCCCGCTGACGGCAGAGCAGGTCAACAAGAACAATCAACTCGTCGAAGCCGGAGCCCACCGCCTCGGATTCCGTACCACGCGACTGTCGCACAACCGGGTCGACTGTCTCGGCTGCGGCTACTGTGTGCTCGGCTGTGCCTATGACCGCAAGACCGACGCGCTGAACACCTTTCTCCGAGAGGCGTCGGGCGCGGGGGCGGTGATCGTTCCGGACTGCCGGGTGGAGCAGGTGACGACGAGCGGAGCGCGGGCGTCGGGGGTCAGCGGTACATTCCTGCGCACGGCGGGCAAGCCGGCGGCGCTGACGGTGCGATCCAAGGTGGTGGTGCTGGCCGCGGGCGCGATTGCCTCGCCGCAGATCTGGCTGCGCAGCCGGTTGCCCAACGCCAACTGGCAAGTCGGTCGCAATCTGCGCCTGCATCCGCAGGCGCTGGTCGCGGGGATCTTCCACGAGCGGGTCGAAGGTTGGCGCGGGATTCCGCAGAGCGTCGTCGTCGACGAGTTCCTCCCCACGCGCGAGGCGACGGAGGGCGGCTTCCTCCTGGTTCCGACCTTTGCGTATCCGATCGCCATGGCCTCGCTGCTGCCCGGCTTCGGGGCCGATCATCGTCGCCTGATGGAGCTCTACCCCCACACCGGCCTGAGCGCGGTGATGCTGCACGACCGTTCCAGCGGAAGCGTCGAGGTCGACGGCAGCGGGCGCGCGTCGGTGAACTACACGCTCAACGAGGACGATCGGGCGACGCTGCTCGATGGCATGCAGCGGGCGGCCGACGTCTATTTCGCCGCCGGCGCCGAGCGCGTCGTGCTGCCCTTCAACGACGTGGTGGAGCTCTCGCGACGCGGCGACTACCGCGGGCTGGAGGAGCATCCGATCCGCGCCAATGACCCCATCCTTCTGTCGTTCCATCCGCAGGGCACGATGCGGATGGGATCCAATCGCCGGCGCTCGGTGGTCGACCCTCTCGGCGAGGCCCACGATGTCCCCGGTCTCTTCGTCGCCGACGCCGGCGTCTTCCCCGGTGCCGTCGCCGTTCCGCCGCAGCTCTCGGTCATGGCCTTCGCCGAGCGGACGGCGCAGTACATCGCGCAGAAGGCGTCGCGGTACTTCGCGTAGCTCTCGGACCGGGGCGGGCGATGTTTTCGGGTTCTCCCCGAACCCGGCACGCGCGCACGTCGCTTGACCGACCTCGGAGCCGCCGGTAGGTTCGACAGTCCATGTCTACGCGTCTGTGTTCCCGTATCGCCGCCCTCTTGATGGCAACGGTGCTGGCGTGCTCGCCGGCGGCGGCGTTGACCTACGCCGAGCGGGTGCACGAGCAGGTGCTCCCCAACGGGTTGAAGATTCTGCTCCTCGAGGACCACAAGGCGCCCGTGGCCGTCTACCAGATCTGGTACCGCGTCGGGTCGCGCAACGAGACCGTCGGCCACACCGGGCTCTCTCATCTCCTCGAGCATCTGATGTTCAAGGGCACGGAGAAGGTCGGGCCGGAGGAGTACTCCAAGATCATCCAGCGCAACGGCGGCAACACCAACGCCTTCACCACCCAGGACTACACGACCTACTTCGCCACCATGGCCAGCGATCGGATCGCGGTCGTCAACGAGCTCGAGGCCGATCGGCTGGCGCATCTGCAATTCAAGGAGGATCTGTTCAAGCCGGAGCAGCGAGTTGTCATGGAAGAGCGACGGATGCGCACGACCGACAATCCGGTCTCGGCACTGTTCGAGCTCATCAACGCCACTGCCTACGTCGCCCACCCGTATCAGTGGCCGATCATCGGGTGGATGGACGACATCCGGCAGGCGACCTCGTCGGACGCCGAGCGGTACTTTCACACCTACTACCAGCCCAACAACGCCGTGGTGATCGCCGTGGGCGACTTCGACAGCGCCGAGCTGGCGGCGGAGATCGCCAAGCAGTTCGGGTCGATCCCGAGCGGCGACTCGCCGCCCCCGGTGCGGTCGATCGAGCCGCAGCAGCAGGGGGAGCGCTCGGTCGTTCTCCGCCGCGAAGCGCAGTTGCCGTTCATCGGTATCGCCTACCATACCCCGAACCTGCACAGCCCCGACGCGGCGGCGATCGAGATGCTGGCGGCCGTGCTGTCGGGCGGCAAGAGCGCCCGCCTCTACGAGCAACTCGTCTATCGCCGGCAGATTGCTCGCGATGTCGGCGCCAACAGCGACTACACCTCGGTGGACCCGGGAATGTTCACGGTCTACGCGCAGCCGCTGCCCGGCAAGAAGGTGAGCGAGGTTCGCCAGGCCCTGCTCGCCGAGATCGAGAAGATCCGGGAGAAGGCGCCGAGCGCGCGCGAGGTCGAAAAGGCACGCAACGGCATCGAAGCCGGGTTCGTCTTCGCCCAGGACTCGCTCTTCTATCAGGGCATGCTCTTGGGTCAGTACGAGATGGCCGGCGACTGGCGGCTGATCGACAAGTATCTACCGGCCATCCGCGCGGTCACCGCCGAGGACATCCGCCGCGTCGCAGCCGTCTACCTGATCGCCGACAACCGTACCATGGGCGTGCTGGAGCCCTTGCCGAGCAAGGCGGCGCAGCCGGCCCCGGCGGCGCTGCCTCCTCACGGGATGGTGCGCTGATGCGGCGGGCTCTCTTCCTCGTCGCCCTGGCGCCGACGCTGGTCTTCTCCCTGGCGGCCCAAGCCGGAAGTCCGCCCGCCGACTACGTCACGCTCGCCAACGGAGCGACGCTGATCGTCTCCGAGCAGCACAACGTGCCGATCGTCGCCGTGCAGGTGATCCTCGATGCGGGCGCTCGGCGCGATTCACCCGACAAGGCCGGAGTGGCCAGCCTGACGGCGGAGCTGCTGACCGAGGGCACCACGAAGCGCAGCGCGACCGAGATCAGCGATGCCGTCGACTTTCTCGGCGCCTCCCTGTCGGCGGGGGCCGCCACCGACTATGCCAGCGTCGGGCTCAGCGTGCTGAAGAAGGACCTGCCGGCGGGCCTCGACCTGCTCACCGACGTCCTGCTGCACCCGAAGTTCGCCGCGGCAGAGATCCATCGTCGCCGGGAGGCGGTGCTGGCGAGCATACGCGCCGCCGAAGACGACCCGGGCACGGTGGCGCAGAAGGCGTTCCAACGCGAGCTTTTCGCCGGCGAGCCCTACGGCCACCCGGTGGAAGGAACCCTGGAGTCGGTGCCGCGCATCGAGCGGGCCGATATCGCGGCTTTCTATCGCCAGCACTACCGTCCCGGTGGTGCGATCATCGCCGTGGTCGGCGACGTTTCCGCCGGCGCCATTCGGGCGCGGTTGGAGGCGGCGCTGGCCGGTTGGAGCGGTAGCGGCGAGCCGTTCCACTACCCGGCGGCGACGGTTCCACGGAAGAAGCTGATCACGATCGACAAGCCGGTCACCCAGGCCAACATCATCCTCGGCGAGCGCGGCGTTGCCCGTGACAATCCCGACTACTACGCGATCACGGTCATGAACTACATCCTCGGTGGCGGCGGATTCTCCTCGCGGCTGCTCGATGACATCCGTACCCAGGCCGGCTTGGCGTACTCCGTGGCGAGCTTCTTCACCGTCAACAAGTCCCCGGGCAGCTTCCAGGTGACGATGCAGACCAAGAACGCCTCCGCCGCCGAGGCCATCAAGCGCGCGCGGGCGGCCATCGAGCGCATCCGTCGCCAGGCGGTGAAGGACGAAGAGCTCAGTGAGGCGAAGCGCTATCTGACCGGCAGCTTCCCGCTGCGGCTCGACAGCGATCGCAAGATCGTCGGCTTCTTGTCTCAGGTCGAGTTCTACGGACTGGGGCGCGACTACGCCGACACCTATGCGGATCGCATCAATGCCGTCACCAAGGACGACGTGCTGCGCGTAGCCAAGCGGTACATCGATCCCGCCAAGCTGTTGTTGGTCGTGGTCGGCGATCTCGCCCAGGTTCCCCTGGCCGAGATCAAATCGGAGGTGAGCGCGCCCGCGGCGGGCACGGAAACGGAGGACGACAGGCATGAGTGACGATCCGGGGCGGGGGGAGTCTCGTGGGGATCCGCGCAAGGCGGCTTTGCTGGCACTGGTCCAAGCGGCCCCCGAGGGGGAGTTGCTCAGCCTCGTGCTGGACGGCTTCGAAGCGCTGGAACAGACGGACTTCGGAGAGCTGGAGCCGGTTGGTGTCGGGGCGCCGGTGAGCCGGCCATGACGGAGGATCCGACCCGCAAGAGCGCGTCCGAGCTGGTCCAGCTACTGCGCCGGCGTCGGTTGGGCGCGGTGGAGCTGACGCAGGCGTTTCTGCGACGCATCGAGCACCTCGACGGCGAGCTCAACTGCTACATCACCGTCACCGGCGAGCAGGCGCTGCGCCAGGCGCGGCGGCTGGACCGCGAGAAGACGCCGCGCGGGCCCCTGCACGGCCTGCCACTGGCGCTGAAGGACCTGTGCGCCACCAAGGGAGTTCGCACCACCGCCGGGTCGAAGATTCTGGGGCAGTGGGTTCCCGGGTTCGACGCCACGGTGGTCGAGCGCTGGCGCGCCGCCGGTGCGGTCATCCTCGGCAAGCTCAACATGCACGAGCTCGCCTATGGCGTGACGACCAACAACCCGCACTACGGAGCGACCCACAACCCGTGGAAGCTCGATTGCATCCCCGGCGGGTCGAGCGGCGGCTCAGGCGCGGCCGTGGCCGCTTCGCTGTGCGCCGGCGCGGTCGGAACCGACACCGGCGGCTCGATTCGCATCCCCGCGTCCGCCTGCGGCGTGGTCGGGTTCAAGCCCACCTATGGGCGGGTGAGCCGCTACGGCGTGGTGCCGCTGAGCTGGTCGCTCGACCACGTCGGTCCTCTGGCAAAGACGGTCGAGGACGCGGCACTGCTGTTGCGGCACATGGCCGGCGCGGATACCCGCGACCGCACGTGCAGCACGCGACGCGTCGAGAACTACCGCGCCGCGGTCCGCCAGTCGCCCAAAGGGATGAAGGTCGGCGTGCCGCGCGAGCACTTCTTCGACCTCCTGGCGGACGAGGTGCGCTCGGCCTTCGATGACGCGTTGGGCGTGCTGAAGAAGCTGGGGGTGCGGATCGTACCCGTGTCGTTGCCGTCGTTGTTGCTGTCGCAGCCGGCGGAGCTGGCGATCATGATGGCCGAGGCTTCGGCCTACCATGCCCGTACGCTACGCGAGCGGCCGAACGACTTCGGCGCCGACGTGCGCGGCCTGCTCGAGCTCGGCCGGCTGGTGCCCGCCACCTCGCTGGTGGCGGCGCAGCGGCTGCGGGCCCGGCTCGCCGAGGAGCTGGCCGCGACCTTCGCCAGAGTCGATGCGCTCGTGGTTCCGAGCCTGGCGGTTCCGGCGCCGCGCATCGCGGACTCCGCCATCACCGTGGAAGGGTTCACCGTCGACGTGGGCACGGCGCTGTCGCGCAACATGATGCCGTTCAACCTGACCGGCGTGCCGGCGCTGGCGATGCCCTGCGGCCGGTCGCGGAAGGGCCTGCCGATCGCGCTGCAGCTCGTCGGACCCCCCTTCGGCGAAAGTGCGCTGGTGCGCTTGGGCCACGGCTACGAACAAGCGACGCCGTGGCACCAACTGCCCGAGTTCGGGTGAGACGAGCGCGATCTTTCGCGCGAACGCCACCCTGTGCTATCAAGAAGGTGAACCGGGTGTGATGTCTCTCGACAGTAACAAGCGGCTGTACCTCCGCCTGGGGGACAAGGTCAGCCACCGCGACTATCTGCAATGGGGGCAGGGTGTCGTCGTCGAGGAGATGACCTCGCGGCTCCCCGGTGGCACCTGCCTGGTGCGGATCAAGTTCCAGGACGGGCGCCAACGCACCTTCCACAACGATCTCGACAATCAGAATTGCTGCTACTACTTCGGCCTGCGGAAGTTCTGGGAGCTCGATCCCGAGACGTGCGAGGCCACCGCCGCGCCACGGGCTCGCCGACAGACGCGCCGGCTGACCTAGAGCCGGCGAGGGAGATTCGCCCGCGGCCGCCGCGCGGTCAGGCGCGGGCGGCCACGTCGGCGCCGCGGGCGATGCCTTCGGGCGAAAGGTAATCGGCGAGGAACCTGCGGAACGCTTTCACGGCCGCCTTGACGCCGTCGAAGGTCGCCTCGCGCACCCACTCCCCGTCGATCCAGCAGTCGAAAGACGGGGCGTCGCCGAGGGTGAGGTCGAGAATGCGTTCGCCGACGGGATTCCCCGTGGCGAGGATCCGAATCGTGCGCCCGGAATCGATGATCGCCGCGCGCGCGTACGCGGGCAGGTTGATCAGTTGCTTGATGCGATCGAGCTCGCGTGCCGGGAACTTGTGATCGGCCAGTTGCACGTAACCCCAGCCGCCCTCGGGCGGGTTGGCCATCTGCAGCAGCTTGAGATTGTTGTCGGTGAGCCGATCGCGGGCGCGATCTTGCTCGAAATCGTGCGCCACGGTGAAGAAGCTGGTGCCGGCCGGCCCGGCGGGGCGCGTTTCCTTGGGGCGCTGCTTCGGAGCGGTCTCCACCCACCAGCGATCGGTGACCCGGGAGTCCGCTTGGTTGTCGGACGGCTTGTTGCTCACGGCTTCATCTACCCGGCGACCGCCGCTTGTGGCGCACCTGCCCGTTCTTGGCGCCGCCGTGACCGTTGCTGCGCGAGTGATTGACGCCGTTGCCGCGCATCATGCGGAAGGCGAAGGTATCGGCCTTGCGCTCGGCATCGGCCCAGAACACATAGTGGCCCATCTCGTGGAACACCATGTTGACCCATTGGCGCTCGGAGTTGTACTTGCGACCGTTCTTCCAGTTCTCGGGGTGGACCAGATGAATCTTGCCGTTCTCGTAGGTCTTGCCCGCGGTGCGCCCCCAGTCGATGTACTCGAACCACTCGACGCGGGGCCGCTTGAGGTGGAAGAAGCGACACAAGGCGCCCACGGCGCGATTGAAGTCGGCCGGCCGGTGCTCTTGAAAAAACGTACTCAAGAACCGCTGCATCGTGCGCCGCTCCTTCAGCGGCGGTAGGATCATTCGCATGTGATGGTACTCCGCACGGGGACAACGAACGGGGACAATAGTGACCGAGCACACCCTTGTCAACGCGCTCCCGGGATCAAGAAAATCGATACCCGAAAGCATGGAACCTATGCAAAATCAGGTGGTTAGGAATGGACCCGGAATGTGGCGGCTGAGCTTGGCCCTTGGCCTTCGATGGCCACGGCGCAGAGCTTGAACTCGGGGATTTTTCCGTACGGATCGAGGGCATCGATGGTCAGGACGTTGGCGGCCGCCTCGCGAAAGTGGAAGGGGATGAAGACACTGCCCGGGGCCATCCGCGGCTCGGCCCGGACCTTGATCTCGATGGCGCCGCGGCGGGAACGGATGCGGGCGAAGTCGCCGGTGACCAGGCCGAGCGCCTCCAGATCGTCGGGGTGGAGCTCGGCGAAAGCCTCGGGTTCGAGCGCGTCGAGCGCCCGCGAGCGCCGGGTCATGGTCCCGGTGTGCCAGTGCTCGAGCAGCCGGCCGGTGTTGAGAACGAAGGGGAACTCGGTATCGGGCAGCTCCGTGGCGGGGACGAACTCGGCGGCGACGAACTTGCCCCGCCCGCGGGGAAAGCCGTCGGTGAACAGGACCGAGGTGCCCGGGTGCGTCGGATCCGGGCACGGCCAGAGCAGGCCGGTGTCGCCGAGGCGGTCGTAGCTGAGGCCGGCATAGCTCGGCGTCAGTGAGGCCATCTCCCGGAAGATCGCCTCGACGTGGTCGTAGTGCATGGGGTAGCCCATGCGGGTGGCGAGCTCGCACAGAACCTGCCAGTCGGTGCGCGCCTGACCCGGCGGCTCGATCGCCTTGCGCCCGAGCTGCACCCGGCGGTCGGTGTTGGTGTAGGTCCCGTCCTTCTCCGCAAAGCTGGTCGCGGGCAGGATCACGTCGGCAAACTCGGCGGTCTCGGTGAGAAAGATGTCCTGCACCACCAGAAAATCGAGAGCCGCCAGAGCCTGGCGCACCTTGTTGGTGTTCGGGTCGCTGAGGAAGGGGTTCTCGCCCATCATCATCATGCCGCGGATCCGACCGGCGAGCGCAGCGGTCATGATCTCGACCACGGTGAGACCGGGGTCAGGGTCGAGCGCTACACCCCACGCCTGCTCGAAACGCTGGCGCACGGCGGGGTCCTTGACCGGCTGATAGTCGGTGTAGACCATCGGAATCAGGCCGACATCGGAGGCCCCCTGCACGTTGTTCTGGCCGCGCAGCGGGTGGAGGCCGGTGCCGGGGCGGCCGATGTTGCCGGTCATCAGCGCCAGGGAGATCAGGCAGCGCGCATTGTCGGTACCCGTCGTGTGCTGCGAGATGCCCATGCCCCAGAAGATCATCGCGGCGCGGGCACGGCCGTAGCAGTGGGCAACGGTCTCGATGAGCGCGCGCGGCACGCCGGTGATGCCCTCCACCAGCTCGGGGGGATAGCGACCGGCCGTCTTGCGGACGTCGGCGAAATTCTCCGTGCGCTTGCGAATGAAGCTCTCGTCGATCAGTCCGTCGCGGAGGATGACGTGCATCAAGCCGTTGAGCAGGGCCACGTCGGTACCGGGCTTGAAGCGCACGTAGTGGTCGGCGTGATCCGCCAGCAGAGAACGCCGCGGATCGATCACGATCAGAGTCGTACCTTTCTTGGCCGCCTCCTTGATGAAGGTGGCCGCCACCGGGTGATTCTCGGCGGCATTGGAGCCGATGACGACAGCGACGTCGGCCAGAGCGACGTCGGCGAAGACGTTGGAGACGGCGCCGGAGCCGATGGTCTCCATCAGGGCCGCCACCGACGAGGCGTGACACAACCGGGTGCAGTGGTCGACGTTGTTGGTGCCGAACACCGCGCGCACCAGCTTCTGAAAGACGTAGTTGTCCTCGTTGGAGCACTTGGCCGAGCCGAAACCGGCGAGCGCCGAGCCGCCGTGCGTGTCGCGGATGGCCCGCAGGCGCGCCGCCGCCAGGTCGAGGGCTTCGTCCCAGCTGGCCTCGCGGAAGGCGGGAAGCACGTGGCTGTAGTCGACCAGACCGCCGGGCCGGCGGCGGCGCTCGTCGCCACGCACCTCCGGTGACAACGGGCCCTTGGGATATCGCTCCGGGCGGCGGATGAGGGGGACGGTCAAGCGCTGCGGGTGGTGCGCGTAGTCGAAGCCGTAGCGACCCTTGACGCACAGCCGGCCCTGGCTGACCGGGCTTTCCGCGCGCCCGGAGACGCGTTCGATGCGCCCGTCGCGGACATGGTAGCGCACGGCGCAGCCGACGCCGCAGTACGGGCAGACCGAGGCGACCCGGCGCTCGCTGCTCGGGGTGGAGACCGCGACCGTGACCGGCTTGTGCACCAGCGCCCCGGTCGGACAGGCGGCGGCGCACTCGCCGCAAGAAACGCAGGTGGACTCGCCCATGGGGCGGCCGAGATCGAAGGCGATACGAGCATCGAAGCCCTTGCCGGCCCGGCCGATGACCTCGTTGGACTGGACCTCGTCGCAGGCGCGCACGCAGCGGTCGCAGAGAATGCAGGCGCGATGATCGACGGCGATGACGGGAGACGAGAGGTCGGCCCAGTCGTGCCAGGCACGGGCGCCGAAGCGGGACGTCGTGATGCCCAGCGCGCGCGCCAGCGCTTCGAGCTCGCAGCCGGTGTCGGCCTCGCGCGCGCAGGGAGCGGGGTGGTCCGCGAGAAGCAGCTCGACCAGCATTCGGCGGGCGCTGGTCACGGCCGCGGTCGCGGTGTGGACGACCATCCCGTCCTCGACGGTCCGGACGCAGGCGGCCTGCAACGTGCGCGCACCCTCCACCGCGACGGCGCAGACGCGGCAGACGCCGACCGCGCGCAGGTCGGGACGATGACAGAGAACGGGGATGTCGATGCCGGCTTGCTGCGCCGCGGACCAAATCGTCGTTCCGGCCGTCGTCTCGACGCGACGACCGTCGATGGTCAGGGTCAAGGGGTTCATCGGCAGACGCCCTCGGGGCAGCGCCCGTGCTGGTGCGCCTCGACCTCCGCGGGAAAGTGCTGCAGCACCGACGTCAGCGGATTCGGTGCGGCCTGGCCGAGGCCGCAGATGGAAGTTGCGGCCATCGTGCCGGCGAGCTCCTCGATCGCGGCGAGGGCGGAGGCGGAGGCCCGGCGGCTTGCCAGCTGCTCGGTGAGGTGCACCAGCTTGTCCGAGCCGACACGGCAGGGCACGCACTTGCCGCACGACTCGTTGCGAAAGAAGCGGAGCACGTTCAGCGCCGCGTCGACCATGCAGGTGCCTTCCGCCAGAACCACGACCGCCCCGGAGCCGAGCATCGAGCCGGCCGCGGCCAGCGCGCTGAAGTCGAGGCCGACGTCCACCTGCGCCGCCGGAAGAAAGCCGGAGGAGGCGCCGCCGGGAGCGAACGCCTTCAGCCGCCGGCCGCCGCTGACGCCACCGCCGTGTTGCTCGATGAGAACACGGGCAGGTAGGCCGAGGGGAATTTCGTAAACGCCTGGGCGTTCGATGTCCCCGCTGATTGCGATCAGCTTCCTTCCCGGGATGCCGTTGTGGCCGCCGGTAGCGAACCAGGCGCCGCCGCGCGCCAGGATGGCCGGGACCCAGGCCAGCGTTTCTACGTTGTTGATCAGCGTGGGTTGCCCCCAGAGCCCGCACGTGCCCGGAAACGGCGGGCGGTTGCGCGGCTCGGCGCGTTTTCCCTCCATGGCCTCGAGGAGAGCGGTCTCCTCGCCGCAGATGTAGCCGCCGGGGCTGTCGAAGATCTCGACGTCGACGCCATACGACGAGCCGAAGACCGAGCTTCCCATGGCGCCGTGCGCCCGCGCCGCCTCGAGCGCCCGTGTCAACACCCGGCGCTGGGCCTCGTACTCGTGACGCAAGAACACGTAGGCCTGGCGAGCCCCGACGGTGAGCGCGGCGATGACCAGGCCTTCCACCACCAGGTCGGAGAAGCGCTCGAGCAAGAAACGGTCCTTGAACGTGCCGGGCTCGCTCTCGTCGGCGTTGCAGACGACGAACTTCTCCGCCGCGGGCGCGCGGCGCACGAGGTCCCATTTCTTCGCGGTCGGGAAACCGGCGCCGCCGTAGCCGCGCAGGTGGCTCTGCTCCAGCTCGCGCACGACCCAGCCCGCATCCGCGGCGGCGACGACGCGCCGTAGCGACGCATAGGGTACGGCGTGTCTGGGGTCGACGTGGTCGGCGTGGAAGTAGCGGGTCGGCGCCTCGCTCACCGCGGGAGATTCGGCCGGGTCGATCGTCCCTGCGGCACCGAGGTCCCCCAAGATGCGGCCGGCGACACTCGCCGCGCCGGGCCGGTCACACAGCCCCAGGCACGAGCAGGGCCGGACCTGCCGGCCAGCGGCCGCGAGGGTTTCCAGCAGGCGCGGTGCCGCCAGGTGGCAGCTGAGATCGGTGCACACGCGAATCTCACCCGCGACCTCGGCGCGCAGGTGCGGGTAGAAGGTGCTCAGCCCGTGCAGGCGATAGAGGGGGGTCTGCGTGTCGAGCGAGAGTCGCTGGAGTGCCTCCGGCGGCTGATTCTTGGCGGCGCGTAGCTTCTCGATGAGTTGGGCATCGCTCTCTCGCCGCTTGCGCACGAGAGGCATTCTGGCAGTGGCTCTCCGAGCGGGCAAGTCGCCGGGCGAGGATAGAATGTGCTGCCGCCGTCGGCTATGATCCGCTCGTTATGTATCCGATCCTGTTCAAAATCGGACCGCTGACGATCTACAGCTACGGCACGATGATGGCGATCGCGTTTCTCGTCGGCGCCTATCTCACCGGGCTGGAGCTCGACCGCAAGGGATTGCCGGAGAGCGCTGCCTCGACCATGGTCTTCTGGGCCGCGGTCGGCGGCCTGATCGGCGCTCGTCTGTTGAACGTGTTCGAGGACTGGTCGGCGTTCAGCCACGACCCGCTTCGCTTCATCTTCACCGGTGCCGGTTTCACCTGGTACGGCGGGCTGATCGGCGGCTTCGTCGCCGTCACCTGGTCGATGCGTCGCCTGAAGCTGCCGTTTCTGCCCACGGTGGACTGCATCGCCCCGGTGCTGGCGCTCGGTCACGCCATCGGCCGCATCGGCTGCCAACTCGCGGGCGACGGGGACTGGGGCAAGGTTTCGACCCTGCCGTGGGCGATGGCCTATCCGCACGCGATCGTCGGCTGGAACTACCCGCCCGGTGTCCGCGTTCATCCCACGCCGGTCTACGAGACCATCGTCTACACGGGAGTGTTCGCGTTCCTGTGGGCGATCCGCAAGCGCGAGCATCCCCCGGGCACGCTGTTCTGGTGGTACCTCGTGCTTGCCTCCGGGGCACGGTTCTTCATCGAATTCCTGCGCATCAATCATCCCGTGGCCGAGGGCCTGACCCTGGCGCAGTGGATGAGTCTCGGCCTGGTCGCCATCGGCGCCTGGCGCTTGCTGGCAGGGCGGATGGCGGCGACCGGCAGGGCGCCGGCGCGATCACCGTCATGAGCAGGCGCTTCGGTCCACCCGTCGCGGCCCTTCTCCTCGGGCTGGCGGTAGCGATCTATTTTCAGCTCGGCAGCGGCAGCAAACGGGCCGGCTTCCCGGCGCCGGACTTCGCGTTGCCCGATCTTCATGGACAGCTCCACCGTCTCTCCGATTTCCGGGGCAAGGTCGTATTCTTGAACGTATGGGCCACCTGGTGTCCGCCGTGCCGTATGGAGATGCCGGCCATGGAGACGCTCTATCGCCGGCTCCAGGGCCGCGACTTCGTCATGCTGGCGGTGAGCCAGGACGACGAGGGCATCCAGGCGGTCAAGCCCTTTCTCGAGAAGAGCGGATACACCTTCCCCGTCCTGCTCGATCCGAAGGGCTCGGTATCGAGCCAGTACGGGGTCACCGGCTACCCGGAGACGTTCATCATCGACCGCCAGGGCAAAGTCGTGCAACACGTGATCGGTCCGGAGAACTGGCAGAGTGACGAGAGCTACCGGTACTTTCTGGGGCTGCTGCAGCACAAGCCGGCGGCGAATCCGGCAAGTGCCGGGCAGTCTGCCGGTGGCGGCTGACGCCTCCGCCTTGCTCGTGGTGTCCGGTGTTCGGCCGAAGTTTCGCGTGGCGCAGCGCGGTTGTGGCGGGGCTGGTGCTGGCCTTGGCTGCCCCCGGCGTCGCGGCAGCGGACAAGGCCACCTACACCATCGACTACGTCGTCACCATCTCGGCCAAGGAGCCGGAGATGGCCTCCGTGCGCTGGGAGCTTGCCGGGATCGACGAGATTCGCAGCATCCGCCTCCAGTTTGCGGCGGAGCGTTTCTCGAACTTCAGCGCCAGCGGTCGCCTCGAGCAGAACGGCGGCGAGATTCTCTGGGTGCCGCGGCGGCCGTACGCGCATCTCAGCTATCGCGTGCGTATCGACAACGCGCGGGGACGACAGCAGCGCTATGACAGCTACGCGACGCCGAGTTGGGTGGTCACTCGCGCCCGGGCGCTGTTCCCCCGTATCGAGGTCGAGTACGACGAACACAAGCCCGAGCCCAAGTCGCGCGCCCGACTGGTGCTCAAGATGCCCTCCGGCTGGCGGGCGGCGATGGCGATGGAGAGCGCCGGCCCGGGCATCTTCCTGCCGTCGCAGCCAGGCAACCTCCTCGATCGCCCCACCGGCTGGATGGCACTGGGGAAGATCGACGTCGTCCGGCAAGAGATCGGGGCCACGACAGTGGAGATCGCCCGCGCGCCGGGGTCGAAGCTGAAGCCGGCGGAGCTGTTTCACCTCTATGAGACCACGCTCCCCGCGCTCGAGAAACTGCTTTCCCGGCCGATGGATCGCTTACTCGTCGTGAGCGCCCCCGACCCGATGTGGCACGGCGGTATCAGTGGCAACGCCTCGTTCTACATGCACGGCGCTCGCCCGCTGCGCACACCGGACAAGACGTCGCCGTATCTGCACGAGCTCTTTCACGTCATGCAGCCGTACAAACCCGGACCGGACGCGGACTGGATCGAGGAGGGGCTGGCCGAGTTCTACTCACTGGAGCTGCAACGACGAGCCGGTCTGCTCGACCCGGCCGGGTTCGATCGCGGGCTCGGCTACCTGAAACGCTATGGGCTGTGGCACGTCGACATGACCAAGCAGCAGGACAACGCGGCAACCAACAACAGCGCTCCATTGATCATGTACGCCCTCGATCAGCGCATCCAGCGCGCGACGGCGGGCAAACGACGACTCGACGATGTCGTCGCGCTCTTGATTCGCCGTGGGGTGGCCGTCACCACGGCGGGCTTTCAACGGGCGGCGGAGCAGGCAGCGGGCAGGAAATTCGGCGTGTTCTTCCGACGGCACGTTCGCAATGGTGAGCCGCCGGTAGCACTCACTGTTCCGTAATCGCTTCGTGGATCACGGTCCGGAGGCGAAGGGCGTCGCCAAACGCACTCCGCCTCCGGACCGTGAAATTCCACTGCCGAGCAGGACGGGATCAGGGCTCTTTGTGGAGCAGGCCGTTTCCCCCAGGGAGATCCGCGGGGATCGATGCCTGCGCGGCCAGGACCTGCATCGCCTTACGCGCCAAGCGGCTCGGCTCGATGTGGCCGTTCTCCCAGCGGTTCACCGTGGAAACCGTAACCCCAATGGCGTGCGCGAACTCCTCCTGCGTCATGTTCAGGCGGCGTCGCAGCAACGCGACTGGTGCTCCGTTGTGCTGCTTTTCATCGAATGACATAGTGCCTCCTCCATCAGCCAACATCATCCACGTCAGCTTCACCCAGGTGCCAAGACCGAGAGCACGGCACGTGCCAGAGGAGAGGAGGCTACGGGAGGGCACCGATCCGAGCCCTCCCAGATTGGTCTCGTCACATTTTTGGCGCCATGGTGGAATTGAGTCGCTAATCGAACCGCCCAGAAGTGTTTCAAGCACAACTGGACCGCAAGCGGAATTCCATTCGATCCGAGCAAGCTCGCCGGTCAGCTCGGGGTCCGGGGCTACTCCAGAAAAGGAGGCGTCTGTGCCTCGGGGGCGGATGCGGCTTTGGGCGGCGCGGCCGGCTTGCTCCGCAGACGCTTTTCCAGTTGCGCGATGCGCCGATTGAGCGCCCGCACCTCCTTGCGGCTGGCCACGTCGAGGCGGCGCAGAAGCGGCTCGACGCGTTTGCTGAGCTGGTCCTCGACGCCGGAAAGCAGCTTTTGTGCTCGGGCTTCCACGTCCTTTTGCGCCTTTTGGGCGCGCTTTTCGATGTCCTTGCGGAGACGCCTGCCCTCGCGGACGAGACGATCCAGCGCCTGCTGCTGATCTCGCGAGATGAGATTCGAGGCTTGCTTGCGCGTGCGGGTGAGCACGCGCTCGGCATCGCGCTGCAACTCGCGCATGTTCTGGCGCAGCCGTGCCAGCGGCTCTGTAGCTTTCTTGGGAGCGGGTCGCTTTGCCTTCTTTGCCATGGGCGCCTCCTTTGCGCAGCGTTCTGGAGGCCCTTGTAGCGCGTGCCGAGCAAGGATGGCAAGGGTGTCCGGACCGCCGCCGTCGGCGCCGCCCTTGTTGACGTGGGCGGCCGTCCTCGGCATAGTTGCGCCTCTTCTGCTGTGCCGAGCGGAGCCGCATATCGACGCTGGCTGCGAGGTGCAGCAAGCGTAACAATCGTGGTGGGGTGCGTAGTCCGCGTTGCCGCCGCCGTACCGCTGTCCGCGGCCGGAGATGCCGATTGCGACGGCGCGGTGACATTCGCCGATGTAGCGCACCTGCAGGCCGAGCTCGTCGACGGCGACGGCAATCTCGCCACGTCGGTCGACGGGGGCTCCGTCTTCAGCTGCAGTGGGGCGGATGCCAACGGTGACGGCGTGGTCACGGCGGCCGACGTATCTGCCATGCTCGCTTTGATTCCGACGCCACGCCAGTCCCCGACGCCCACCAGCGCTACGCCGGCGGCGACACCGACGCCGCCAGCAGGGCCGATCCTGACGTTCTTCGGCCTCGCCGCGGCTGATGGCTCGATCCTCACGCCGGTTGGCTCCGCCAACGGGATCCCCATCTACCAGCGCATCGTCGGGGTGGGATTCAAGCTGGTCGTGGAAGGGGCGCCCGGAAGCGACGGCGCGGTGATTGGCACGAAGACCTCGAACTTCAAACCCGACGACCCCAGCGCGCGCCCGGATTTGCAGGTTCTGCTCTCGAGCCCGCTCGGCGATGGCAGCCCGGTGGTTTGCCAGGACGGCATCCCGGCGGAGCCGCCGACGTTCGGCCCCTCGCAGGAGATCGCCAATGCCTTGAACGACTTCGGCTGCCGATCGACCGTCGTGGGCAACCCCAACGCTGCGTGCACGCTGAACCAGTTCGGCAACCCGTCCTTCCGTTCGTCGGATACACGGACGCAGTTCTGCGTGCTGGTGGCCACGGAGCTGCAGTTTCCCGACGGCGATACCCTGGTGACCGCCCGCCTGCGGGATGCCGACGGAGAGGTCGGATCGACGGGCCAGATCATCGTCAGGATCGGCGACAATCCCTTGCCGACCAGCACGCCAACCATCCCGCCCCCGACGGCCACCCGCACCCACACCCGGACGCCGACACCGACGCGCAGCCCGTCTCCGGAGCCCACGTCGACCAGGGTGCCAACGGCGACGCGGACTCCATCGCCGACGAGAACCGCAACGCCGTCGGCGAGCCCGACCGCGACGCGCGCGGTGCCGACCGCGACACGAACCGCGACCTCGAGCCCGACGCGCACGCCGACGCGCACGGTCACGGTTACCGGAACCGTTCCGGCAACGCCGACGGCGACGACAACACGCACCTTCTCCCCCACGATGACGGCCACGCCGAGCTCCACCCGGACGGCGACGCCGACCCGGACAGCGACGCCGACCCGGACGGCGACATCGACGGCCTCTCCCACCGGGACGCGACCGCCCACGGAAACACCGACCGCCACGCCTTCTCCCACACGGACATTCACCCGCAGCGCGACAGCCACGACGACCCGCACGCCGACGCGCACGGCTACGGCCACACGGACCGCGACGCCGACACGGACTCCTACTCCGACGCGGACGCCGACGCCTAGCCTGACCATCACCGGGACGCGACCGCCGACCAGCACCGCGACGATCACGCCGACGGCAACGCCAACGCCGAGCACGACACCGACCAGTACCCCGAGCAGGACCGATACGAGGACGGCAACGCCAACCCACACGGGAACACCTACGCGGACCAACACCCCGGTCCCTTCCGCGACATCGAGCCGTACGGCGACGGCAAGCTGGACACTCACGCCCACCCGGACCGGGACACCGACGCGCACCCCCACCGGCACGTTGCCTCCCACCTCTACGCCGACGCGCACGGGGACACCGACCGAAACCCCGACGCCGACGCGCGTCCCGACCTATACCCCAATGGCAACCGCCACGGGTACCGTCACGGCCACGCCGACAAAAACCCGGACCCCGACGCGCACCGCGACCTTCACCCGATCGCCGACGCCGACGCGGACGCGATTTCCCACCTACACGGCGACACCGACCCGGACGGCGACGCCCTCGGCGACGCCCAGCAAGACCCGCACGCCGACACGCACGCCGACGGCGACCACCACGCCGAGCTCAACACCGACGTCGACCCCGACCGCCACCCCGACGAGGACGCCGACGCCGACCGTGACCAGGACACCGTCGCCGACGCAAACGCCGACACGGACGGCGACGATCACCCCGTCACCGACGAACACGCTTTCGCCGACACCGACGCTGAGCCCGACGCCGAGCGCGACTCCCACGCCGACCCCAAGCTTGACCCCGACGCGGACGCCGACGGTGACGCGGACGCCGACGTTGACGCCGACCGTCACGGCGACTCGCACGCCGTCCTTCACGCGCACGCCGACGCGGACGGCGACACCGACAGCGACACCGACGATCACCAACACGCCCACCATCACCGCGACGCCGACGATCACCGGCACGCCGACCCCGACACCGTTTCCCGGCCCCTCCATCACTTTCTTCGGTGCCATCAATTCCGATGGCACGGTGCCGACGCCGACGGCGTACACCGCGGGGGGAATCCCAATCTACGAGCGGCCGCTCGGGTTCAACTTCACCATCGTCGCCGAAGGCAAGCCCGGAGGCAGTCGCCGGCCGGTGGGATCGCAGTCGTTCAACTGGGATCCCGCGGATCCCGCCGCGCGTCCGGACCTGCAGATGCTGGTAGCGCGGCCTCTCGGCGACGGCAGCACGACCGTGTGCGACAACACCTTCCCGATGATTGGCGGTGTGCCCGCCGTCGACCCGCCGGACTACTCGCTCACGCAGCCGATCTCCGACGCGATCAACGACCTCGGGTGCCGGTTCGTCAACGGCTCGGGGCTGACTCAGGGGCGCCCGTCCCCCGCCGACGCGTGCACAGTCGGCAGCGACGGCGACTTCCACTTCGTCGGCTCGGGAACGACAATGCAGTTCTGCGGTACCATGGGTCGGCTCTTCGACTTCCCCATGGGCGACACGCTGGTCACGGTCAAGCTGCGCGACACCGGCAACAACTTGAGCAAGACCGCGCACATGATCGTGCGGGTAACGGCGCCCTAGCAGCAGAGCGCGGCGTTACTTCGGGGGCAGGGTGGGCGAGGGACGGGGAGTACCAGGCCCGGCTGGTTCGGACTGCAACTGCTGCGTGGTCTGGTCCCGGCGCAGCAGCTCGTTTTCTGCCGCCAACCGCTCCTCTTCCTTGGTGAGCTGTTGCACGCGCCCTTCGAGATCCCGCTTGGCCGCCTGCAGCGTCGCGACCTCGCTCTCAACGCCGCGCAGGCGCGTCTCGGCCTGCCGTAGTCGCTCGGCATGCCGTCCCCACAGAAAGTAGCCGCCGCCGACACCGGCCGCCGCCGCAAAGACGACGGCCAGCAGAGCTGCCAGCCAACGGCTCACGTGCCCCCTCTCGGCGACCCCGTCGGCCTGGCCATAGGAGTCCCCTTATACCCCAACCCGGACGCCGGCGCACCTTTTCCGGCCATGATCCACCGTACGCGCGTGCCGCCGGGCGCACGTTGACTGGACACTACGCGTCCGTTATATGAGAGGATCAAGTGAGAGAGAAAGGCCAAGCCCCGGGAACAGACGCGGGCGTCTTTTTCTCGGCCGGTGACGGGGCGCTCCCCGACCAGGCGACGAACGCGTTCACAAATTCTTTGACTAGGGAGAGCGACGATGGCGGACAAGAGGGCGAAGACGGCGCAAAAGAATGCGGGGCAGGGCCAGAAAGCACATCCGTGTCCCAGCTGCGGCGCGGAGAGCAAGGTGACCTATTTCACCGGTTTCGGCCGCAAGGGGTTCTTTTGGACCTGCGAGAAGGACTGCGGCTATAGCGAACGCACCCGCTAACAGGAGAGACGTCTCCATGGGTCGAACGGCGAAGAAGAGCAAGAGTAAGAGCAGCAGTAAGAGCAGCAGTAAGAAGGCTCACACCATCTTCGATGCGCACGAGCGAGGCGAGAGCACCGAGGAAGGCGATCTTCCCAAAGACGAGGCCGGTCGTCGAAAGATCAAGCGGCAGTACGAGAACCTGCTCGGCATCCGTGTCGAGAAGCTGAAGGGCCGCATCCTCAATCGCGAGCGCATCAACAAGACGATCGAAGGCGTGTACTTCATCTGCGCCGAATGCAAGAAGGTCTGCCACAACATGGACGACGGGTTGGTGGAAGACCCCAACAACGCCTATAACCTCTGCGGCGCCTGCTCGAAGTCGGCCAAGCCCAAGGGGCGCGCCGCTTAGGCGCCTCGGTGCAGCGCGTCGTCGAGCGCCGTGGGCCGCGGGCTCTCGACCAGTATCCGGCTCCCCGTCCTCGGGTGAGCGAAGCGGATCCGAGCCGCGTGCAGCATGAGCCGCTCGGCTTGGATCCCGCCGTACAGCGCGTCGCCGACGATCGGATGTCCGATCGACGCCAGGTGTACGCGAATCTGGTGGGTGACCCCCGTCCGAATCTCGATCGCGAGTAGGGTGAGCGATTGGGCACGCTCCTGGGGGTGGTAGCGCGTCAGCGCCGGCCGCGCCCGCCACGGCCCAGTCTGCTCGGCATGGGAGCAAACGCGCATGCGACCGCGGTGGCCTCGGTCGTGCGCGATCGGCGCGGCCACCTCCCCGGAGACGGCGACATCGCCGCCGACCACGGCCAGGTATTCCTTGACCACCGTGTGCGCGGAAAACTGGCGGCGTAGCTCGGCGTATGCGAACTCGCTGCGCGCCGCCACCAGCACGCCGGATGTTCCGGTGTCCAGGCGGTGCACCAGGCCGGCTTCGCCCGCCGCCGTCGCCAGCGCCGCCATCTCGGGAAAGTGCGCCACCAGAAAGTTGGCGACGGTGTCGCGTTCGTCCATGCGCAACGCGTGCGACGGCAGGCCGGGGGGTTTGTCGACGACGACGACGTCGTCATCGGCGTACAGAAACGCAATCGCCAGCTCGGTATTCGGCGCCAGCGACGTCGGGGCGAGCGCCTCGGCGGGGATCTCCAACACGTCGCCGCCACGCACCAGCGCGCCCTTCGGTTGCCGCCTGCCGTTCAGTCGGACCGCCCCCTTGGCGATGAGCTCCCGCACGCGGCGGCGCGAGGTTCCCGGCAGCTGCCGCGTGATGAAAACGTCGAGGCGCTGCGGCACGCTTGCCGAAGGTACCACCCAGGCGGGCATGGATGCCTCAGCTGTCGCTCATCGCGGTGCCCCCCCACTCGACCTGACCACGAAGGTCGGCGAACGGGTTGGCTCCGCGCTTGCGGGCGCGGTAGGGTTGGCGCGCGGGATCGAGCGTGCAGGAGGCGAACTCGAAGCTGTTCGACGGTACGCGGCCGCGTCGGACGATGGTGCCGAAAGAGCGCTTCAGTCCCGGCATGACCGCCGATTATAAGAAGGACCAGGGAGATGAGCAATGCAATTCGAGCGATGGCGCAGGGAGTTCCTGAGCTGCGGGGAGACGATCAACTTCAACCACGCCGGCGTCTCATCGCTGCCGGCGCGCGTGGCCCAGGCGGTGACGCGTTTCGCCGAGCAGGCGACGGCGATCGACGGCGCCGTCCACCGGCAGTGGGTCGAGAGAATGGCAGCGGTGCGAGATTCGTTCGCGCGGTTGATCGGTGCCGCAGCGGCCGAGATCGCGTTCGTGAAGAACACGGCGGAAGGCTTGTCGTTGGTCGCCGGCGGCCTCGACTGGCAGCCGGGAGACAACGTCATCGCCGTCGACGGTGACTACCCCTCCAACGTCTATCCGTGGTTCGGCCTGCGGCGTTGGGGCGTCGAGACCCGAATGCTCACCCCCGTGGCCGGTCGTTTCGCCGTCGATCAGTTGCGTGCGGCCTGCGACGCGCGGACGCGGGTGGTGGCGGTCAGCGCCGTCGACTGGCAGACCGGATTCCGGTGCGACCTGCGGGCGCTCGGCGCCTTCTGTCGCGAGCGCGGCGTTCTCTTCTGCGTCGACGCCATTCAGGCCGTGGGCGCGTTGCAGATCGACGTGGAGCACGATCTGGTCGACTGTCTCGCTGCCGGTGGCCACAAATGGCTGCTGGCGCCGGAGGGGTGCGGCTGTCTGTTCGTCTCGTCGCGCGTCGTCGAGCGCCTGCAGCCGGTCCTGCTGGGCTGGAAGAGCGTGCGCGAGCCGGAAGCATTTCTCCCCTATCACTTCGAGCTCCGGCCCGATGCCAGTCGCTTCGAACCCGGCACGCCGCCCTATCTCGGCATCCACGCGCTCGGCGCGGCTCTCGACCTCCTGCACGAGGCCGGCCCCGCGGCCATCGAGGCCCGCGTGCTCGAGCTGACGGCGCTGCTGGCGCATGGGCTGCGCCAGCGCGGCGCCGAGATCCTGAGCCCCTGGGGTGAAACCGAGCGCTCCGGGATTCTCACCTTTCGCCTGGGCGATGATCCCGAGGCGCTGGCGCGAAACCTGGTCAAGCACGGTATCCTATGCCGCGTGCGCGCGGGCGGGGTGCGTCTGGCGCCACACTTCTACAACGACGAAAACGACGTGGCTCGCTTCTTCGCGGTGCTGGCGGACGGGTAGCGGGGGGCCGACCGCCGGGAACCGGGAGGCGAGAGAACGGAAACCGGTGCGGCTGGAAGGGAGACCCGGCGGCGGCCGTCCCCGTCGTCGCTTGCCTCGCGGTTCGCTCTTCGCGGCTCTGTGCCGGCCGTCTTCTCTGCGGGCGCCATCCACGCAGGTCGGACAGGCTTGTGTCGGCGCTCCAAAAGTCGCAAGCTGCCCCGGTGACTCGACCGGGACGGAGTATCCGCATCGCCGGCGCGGCCCCGCCGCCCGTTCGTTTTGCCGCCGCGGAGTTGCAGCACTACCTGGGGCGGATGCTGGCCGAGGAGCTTTCCATCGAGAGCGACGCCACGGTCGGGGACAGTGGCTTGTTGCTCGGCAGCGGCCCTTTCTCCGCGCCGCGACATGCGGGGGCGGACCACTTCTCCATTGCTCCGACCGCGGACGGCGCGGTCGTCTCCGGCGGCTCGGGGCGTGCGGTTCTCCACGGCACCTACGCGCTGCTGCAGCAGCTCGGTTGCCGCTGGCCGTTGCCGGGGCACGGCGAAGAGGTGGTGCCGCGGTGCCGCGAGATGCCGCGCGTCGAGAGTCGAAGCCACGCGCCACGCTTCGCGGTGCGGGGCTACAGCGCCGACATCATGACGTGGCACTACGGCGACGCCGCGCAGTTGGCCGAACACCTCGCGGCCGACCGCCAGTTCATCGACTGGATGGGCAAGAGCGGGGGCAACGCCTTCCTGTTCATCCGCCATCCCTTCGACTCGCAGCTCACCATCCCCGAGCTGCTGCCCGAGTTTGCGCGCCGGGGCATCGATCTCGAGTACGGCGGGCACGTCATTCCGCTGCTCTTGCCGCGCGAGCTGTTCGCGCAGCAGCCGGAACTCTTCCCGCAGGCGTCCGCAGGGACGCGCACCGAGTTCGGCAACCTTTGTACGTCGAATCCTACGGCGTTGCAGATCGCCGCCGCCAACGCCGTCACCTACGTCCGCGAGTACCCCGAGCTGCGGGTGCTGCACGTCTGGGGCGCCGATCTGTGGGGCGGTGGTTGGTGTCACTGTGCCCGGTGCGCGCCGGTGTCCGTGCAGGATCAGAGCCTGCGGCTGTGCAACGCCGTCGCCGATGCGTTGGCGGCCGAAGGGCTCGGACGCCCGGTCTGCTACATCGCCTACCACGACACCATCGACCCGGAGCTGCGCGGGCAACCGTCCCCCAACGTCTGGGTCGAGTTCGCCGCGCGCGAACGGTGCTACGGCCACGCGCTCAACGACGGGGCTTGCCGCACCAACCGGCGCTATCGCGAGGCACTCGAGCGCTACGCCGATCTCTTCGGTGGCCGCGTGCGCCTGTTCGAGTACTATGCCGACGCCATCCTCTTCTGTGGCTGCGCCGTGCCTCTGGGCGAGGTGATTGCGGCCGACCTCGACTATTATCACTCGATCGGCGTTCGCGAGATCACCAATTTGCAGTTCGGCAGCTTCAGTCTGTGGACGTATCCGTTGAACTTTCTGGTGTACGCCGAGGCCGCCCGCCACGGGGGGTGCGACAGCTTCATGGTTCGCGCCGATTATGCCGAGCGCTTCGGAGCACAGAGCCGGCGCATCGCCGAGATTCTCGCGGAGCTGGAGGCGGTGATGCGAACGGTGGTCACCTACGGCGACATTCGGCGACCGCCGCGGCAGGACGACCTCGCTCGTGCCCTGCGGCCGACAGTGTCGGCGGCGGTGCAACGGCTCGGCTCGCTGGCGGCCACGACCGTGCCGGCAAAGGAAGAGGGGGAGCTGGCGGCGCTGCAAGCCCTGCTGCGGTACAACCAGACGCTGCTGCGGGGCGTGAGCGCGGAGATCAACGGCGGCAGCGGGGAGGCGGACTACCAGGAGGCACTGGCGATCATGCAGGCAGTCGATCGGCGCTTCACCGGCTTGTGGGGCGCGGTGAACCTGCCGGTCATCCACGCCTATCTCTCGAGCGCCAGCGGCTCCTTCTGAGGTGTCCATGAAGCGTCGCTTTCGCTGGATTCTCTTGCTGCTCCTGGTGGCGGTCGTCGTCCTCGTAGCCCGCGCCTGGCTGAGCGGCCCGCGCGTACCCGAGAACAGCTACCTGCTCGTCGATGTGGGGGGCGACTATACCGAGGCGCCGCCGACGGGTCTGATCGGGAGGATCCTCGCCGCGCGCCAGCATACGCTGCTCGATTTTCTGCGGCTGCTGAAGAGCGCCGCCCAGGACGACCGGATCAAGGGACTGGTCGTCCGTGTCACCAACGTCAACGCCGGCTGGGCCAAGGCGCAGGACATCCGGCACGCCTTGGTTCAGTTCAAGGCCAGCGGCAAGCCCGTCATCGCCTACCTGCAGCAGGAGGTCGCCTCGGGCAACCGCGAGTACTACATCGCCAGCGCCGCCGACAAGGTGTACCTGCCTCCCGACGGAACGGCGCCGTTGACCGGGCTCATGTCGCAATTCTACTTCCTCGGCGGCGTCTGGGACAAGCTCGACATCCACCTCGACGTCGAGAAGATCCGCGAGTACAAGACGGCGGGCGACATGCTGGTGAACAAGTCGATGACCGCCGCCCACCGCGAGATGGCGAACTCGCTTCTCGACAGCATCAACGGCCAGCTGGTCGGCCAGGTGGCCGAGGCACGCGGAATGACGACCGCGGGTGTGCAGGCGGCGATCGACCGCTGCCCGATCGATCCGACGGAGTTCTCCGCCGCGGGCCTGAGCGACGGCGTCAAGTTCCTCGACGAGATTCGTGAGGAGTTGGTCGGACCGAAGGGCAAGTTCCTCAAGGCGGACGACTACCAGGCCGCCGTCGACTCGGGTTTCGACTTCGGCGAGCGGCCCGAGCTGGCGGTCATCTACGCCGTCGGACCGATTCAGAGCGGCGAGGCGGGCAGCGGCGTAAGCGGGCAGAGCGTCGGCTCCGAGACGCTGGTCGAGGCGTTTCGCAAGGCCGCCGACGATGACGACGCCCGCGCCATCGTCTTTCGCATCGACAGCCCGGGGGGATCGGCGCTGGCCTCCGACCTGATCTGGCGCGCCACGCAGCAGGCGCGGCGCAAGAAGCCGGTCATCGTGTCGATGTCGGACGTGGCCGCCTCGGGTGGCTACTACATCGCCGCCGGCGGCTCGAAGATCGTCGCCGAGCCGGGCACCCTCACCGGCTCGATCGGCGTGGTGGTCGTCAAGCCGAACATCGCCGGCCTGCTCGGCAAGCTCGGCGTCACCAGCGAAACGCTGACGCGCGGAAAGTACGCGCGCCTGGAGGACATGACCAGCAGCCTGACACCGGACGAACGAAGCAAGGTCGTGAAGGCGATGGACCATGTCTACGACCTCTTCCTGCAGCGCGTGGCCCAGGGCCGCAACCTGACGACGGAACGGGTGAACGAGATCGGTCGCGGGCGGGTGTGGACGGGGGAGCAGGCCAAGGAGAACGGCCTGGTCGACGAGCTCGGCGGCTTCATGCACGCCATCGAAGTGGCCAAGGACGCCGCGGGCATTCCCACCGGGCAGAAGGTGCGGCTGGTTTTCTATCCCCAGCGCAAAGGCTTGTTGGCGCGCCTGAGCGGCTATCTCGAGGCGCGCTCGGGGGTCGCCGTGCCGTTTGCCTGGAAGCAGGCCGCCAGTACCGTGGCGCTGCCCTTCTCCTTCCCCGACGGCGCCGTGCTCGCGCTCATGGGCGAGCGCATCGAGATCCGCTGATTCCCGAGTCGACGGTGTGACCGTCCCCGGAATTCGAGACTCGGGCTCAGGGCAACAGCAGCACCTTGCCCGTGCTCTTGCGCGAGGCAATCTCATCGAGGGCGACGGCCGCCTCGGCGAGAGGACGCGCGGAGGAGATCACCGGCCGGACGTGGCCGCGCTCGTACATGGCGAACAGCGCCGCCATCGCCTCGGGGATGCGCTCGGGCTTGTGCTGCCGATAGGCGCCCCAGTGCAGGCCGACCACGGCGAAGTTCTTCAGCAAAATGCGGTTGGCCTGGATCGTCGGGATGCGGCCGGAGGCGAAGCCGATCACCAGCAGGCGGCCTTCGAAGGCGATGCACTTGGTGGACAGGTCGAAGATCTCGCCGCCGACGGGATCGTAGATCACGTCCGCACCGCGGCCGCCGGTCGCTTCCTTGACGCGGTCGACCCAGTCGGCGTTGCTGTAGTCGAAACCCGCTTCCGCTCCGTTCTGCTTGGCGACCTCCAGCTTGGCCGGCGAGCCGGCAGTGGCCAGCACCCGGGCGCCCAGGGCGCGACCGATCTGCACGGCGGCCAGACCGACGCCGCCGGCAGCCGCGTGCACGAGCAGGGTCTCGCCCGCCTGCAGGTTGGCGCGGTAGACGAGGCCGAAGTAAGAGGTCTGGTAGACGACGCCGAAGGCGGCGCCGTGCTCGAAGGACATGGAGTCGGGCATCTTGACCACCCCGGCCGCGGGAGCGACGGCGACGCTGGCGAAGCCGCCCCAACCGAGCATGGCAAAGACCCGGTCGCCCGCTTTCACGGAGTCGACGCCGGCGCCGACGGAGCGAACGACGCCGGCAATCTCGCCGCCGGGGGAGAAGGGCAGGGGCGGACGCACCTGGTATTTTCCCTGCGCGATCAGGATGTCGAAGAAGTTGCAGCCGATGGCGCGCACGTCGATGGCGACCTGGCCCGGGCCGGGCTGCGGATCCGGCAGCTCCATCAGCTCCATGTCCTTCGGTTCGCACCACTCCTTCACGACCATCGCGCGCATCGTCTCGTCCTCCCTCCGATCTGGGCTTGACCTCCCGGTTCTAGGGAGGCGTCGCGGGCAACGCAAGCCGTGGCTGCGGCCCCATGGTCGTTTGCCCGGAGCTCGGGCTGGCGCTATAGCGTCGCGCATGATCGGGGGACACTGGAGAGCTACGATGGGGAGCGCGGCGGGCGTGCGGCTCATTCGTTTGGGTGTCGCCGCCGCCGCCATCGCTTTGTTGCCGGTGCTGTTGCCGCATCCGGCGGCGGCGCAGTCTGACGACGCGCGCGATCTGGTCAAGCGGACGATCGCGGCGCTGCCGCATGTATCGTTCGTCGCCAAGCTGAAGCTGACCGTACCGCACGGCGGCGTGCGGCAGCTCGATCTGAGCCACAAGGTCGTCGGCGGGGCGCAAGCGAGCTACCTGGAAGTGTCCGCCCCCTCGGACCTCGCGGGGATGCGGTTCCTGTTCCTCGAGCCCGCCGACGGCCGGCCGGAGCAGTTCATGAAGATCGCCGGCACGCGCAAGATCATTCAGGTCTCCTCCGATCTGCGCAAGCACGCCTTCCTCGGCTCCGACTTCTACGTCGCCGACCTGATTGCGCCGGAGCTCGACGCATTCACCTACACCTTCGTCGGCGATACCGACGTCAACGGACGGAGCTGCAAGCTGGTCGAGAGCACGGCCAAGGACCGGGCCAAGGCTCTGTACCCCAAGACGCTGATCGCCATCGATCCCGTCGACCTGCTGGTGATGAAGCGCCTCTTCCTGACGGACGAGGGCAAGCTGCTGAAGGTGTGGCGGGTGGAGAAGGTGACCAAGATCGATGGCTATTGGACGCTGCGCGACCAACGCATGAAGACGGTGCCCCAGGACACGGAGTCGACGCTGGAGATCACCGACATCAAGTACAACGTCACTCTGCCCGACACGTATTTCACGCCGACGTATCTCGGACGCTGACGTCGACGACCGGCACCGTCACTCCCACAGCGCACGGAGCCGGGCGCCGACGTCCACGTGTACCGGTGCCGTCGCGTCGTCCACTCCGTCCGGCGGAAGCGATCGCGTGTGCGTCCGCTGCTCGAAGACATTCAGGATGGCGTCGGGAAGGAAGCGCGTGCGCGGGGCGTAGACGTGGCGGTCGCCGAATCTGGCCTGCTGGGTGACGAAGAAGCGCAGCGGCTGCAGCAGGTAGAGATGATCGCGGGCCCGGGTCATCGCTACGTACAGGAGGCGACGCTCCTCCTCGATCTCGTCGCCGCTCCCGGTGGCCATGTCGGACGGAATGCAGCCGTCGACGACGTTCAAGACGTAGACCACGTCCCACTCCTGCCCCTTGGCCGAGTGGATCGTCGACAGGATGAGATAGTCGTCGTCGCGGCGGGGCGCCCCGGCCTCGGCGCCGGTCGCGCCCGGGGGATCGAGTGTGAGCTCGGCCAGGAAGCGCTCGCGCGTGGGATAGGAGGCGCCGATCCCCTCGAGCTGCTCGAGATCGCCGGCACGGGCCGTGGCCGCGTCGTACAGGCGCTCGAGCTCGGGGGCATACCAGGCACGCACCAGACCGATCTGCCCCGGCCAGGGGACGAGGGCCTGGCGGAGCTGTCGCAGCAGGAGGCAGAGGCCCGGCCAGAGATCGACCGCCGCGGCCGGAACGCCGAAGCTGGAGAGCGCGGCAAAGTCGAAATCGTGCTGCGCGAGGTGGGCGAAGGCTCTGCGGGCGGCGGCCGGGCCCACGTTGGGCAAGAGCTGCAGCACGCGAAAGCCGGCCAGGGAGTCGTGCGGGTTCTCCGCCCAGCGCAAGATCGCGATCAAATCCTTGACGTGCGCCGCCTCCAGGAAGCGCAGTCCGCCGTACTTGACGAACGGGATGTCTCTTCGCCGCAGCTCGACCTCGAGGGCGGCCGAGTGCTGCGCGGCGCGCAGCAGCACCGCCTGCCGCCGCAGCGCGATGCCGGCTTCGCGGTGGTCCAGGATGCGCTCGGCCACGAAGTCGACCTGCGCAGCATCGTCCTCCGCCGTCAGCAACACCGGCTTCTGCTGCGAGTGACGTGCGGAGAAGAGGTTCTTGGTGAAGCGCTCGCGCGCGAGGGAGATGAGGGCATTGCAGGCCTGCAGGATCGGTGGCGTGGAGCGGTAGTTCTGCTCGAGGGTGACGACGTGCGCCGGTGGGGTGAAGTGATGGGGGAAATCGAGGATGTTGCGCGCGGTCGCGGCGCGGAACGAGTAGATGGCCTGCGCGTCGTCGCCGACCACCGTCAGTCCCCGGCCGTCGGGCCTGAGTGCGCGCAGGATCGCCGCCTGCAGGGCGTTGGTGTCCTGGTACTCGTCCACGAGCACGTGATCGAAGCGTCGCCCGATGGCGGCGGCGAGCCGCGGTTCGAGCATCATCTGGTGCCAGTAGAGCAGCAGATCGTCGTAGTCGACGACGTGGCGCTCCTGCTTGGCGCCGACGTAGGCGCGGAACAACTCGCGTAGCTCCTCGCTCCAGCGCTCGCAGCGGGGAAACGCGGCGTCGAGCACCTCGTTTACGGGCCGTTGGCTGTTGACCGCGCGCGAGTAGATGGCGAGGCAGGTCGCCTTCTTCGGGAAGCGGCTCGTCGCGCGGGAGAAGCCGAGCTCGTCGCGCAGCAGGTCGAGGAGGTCTTCGGCGTCGGAGCGGTCGAGGATGGTGAACGTCGGGACCAGGCCCACGGAGTCCGCGTAGAGGCGGAGCAAGCGGTGGGCAACCGCGTGAAACGTCCCCGCCCAGAGGATCGCCGCCGGGGCGCAGCCGGCGTGGGCGCAGATCTGCCGGGCCCGGCGCGTCATCTCCTGCGCCGCACGGCGGGTGAAGGTCAGCAGCAGCAGGCGATCGGGGTCGGCGCCGTGCAGGATGAGGTGGGCGACGCGATGGGCGAGGGTCTTGGTCTTTCCCGAGCCCGCGCCGGCGATGACGAGCAGTGGCGGACTGAGTCCTGTGCCATCGGGCCCGCCGATACCGTATTCCACCGCCGCCCGCTGTGCATCGTTGAGCTCATCCAGATACGCCCGTCCTGCCTCGTCCAACGCTCACCTCCTCCACCGCGTCCCGTTGCGGGAACTGGCCCACGAAGCGCTGGGATCGTAGGGCGAATGTTCGGCGAAAGCAACGCATCGGTTCCAACCCACGCCGGCGCGTCCGTTCACGACCGACCGCTGGACGAAGCGCACGTCGTAAGTTATTGCTTCCCCCCTGAGCCCCCGTAGCTCAGGTGGATAGAGCACAGGATTCCTAATCCTGGGGCCGTGCGT
>CAZYMF010000006.1:0-66608 GCA_964648215.1 uncultured Binatia bacterium (SeqCode)
AAGATCGACGCGTCGGCGTAGCTGTTGACGGGTGGGGCGTCGATCACGATGAAATCGAACTGTGGTCGTAAACGAGCGAGCAACCCGGCCACCGGGTCCAGGTCCACCGATTGTCGCTTCTTGTTGCCGGCCACGATCACCGAGAGGTTGATCGCCTCAACGCGCGTGATGATCGCTTCCGCCGTCAATTCCCCGCTGATGAACTCGCTCAGCCCGCCGTTGGAAGAGATCGGCAACAGGTGCGCCAGGCTCGGTCCGCGCAAGTTGGCCTCGACGAGCAAGACGCGCGCCTCGCGCTCCTTGGCGAGCGCGCCAGCGAGACCGATCGACACGGTGGTCGCACCCTCGCCGTGGCGCGCGGCGGTCACCAGGATGGTGTGCAGCGCCGAGGGGCTGAGGGCCGACATGAGGCTGGCCCGCAGGCGTTGGTAGTCCTCGCCGTTCGCCCCATCCGGAGAAGCATCGGTCCCCTCCGAGCGAAGGGAAGACGTAGCCGGCTGCGATCCACCCCAACGCGATTGATCGCGTTCTTGCTCAGCCTTCTTCAGCGCTTCGTAGATCTTGCTCAAGCGTCGCCCCGTTCGTGCTTACGCATTCGAGAAATCGCCGATACTGCCCAGCAATGGCAGCCCCAGGTGCTGTTCCACATCGTACTCGGACCGTAGCGAGCGATTGAGATATTCCAGACCAATGACGCCACCCAGGCTCACGGCAAGCCCCGAGATCAGCGACAGAAATACCGAGGCGCGCTGGTTTCCGGACTTCGGCAACGGCAGGGACGGCCGCTGCACCACGTCGACGTTGACCAAGCGCTGCTGGTCCATGGCCTCGCTGATGCGCGCCTCTTGCTCCCGCTTGACGTAGAGCTCGAAGGCATCGCGGCGGTTCTTGACGTCCTGGTCGATGCGGTCGTACTCCAGCGCCTTCTGCCGCAACGAAATCAGGCTGCGATTGTTCCGCACCACGTCCTCTTCGAACGCCGCACGGCGTGCTCGCGCCTCCTTGAGCGTTCCCTGCAGCTCAAGCAGCGTTCGCAGCAAGTCTTCGCGCACGGGGTTGGCCTGCAGCTGCTGGCGCGACACGACCGTCGGATGATCACGCAGCTCACCTGCCAACTGCTTCTGCAGCTGGTTGATTTCTTCGGCGTTGTCGCGAACGTGCCGATCCTTATCGGTGTACTTCCGGAGCAGGGAGACACGATCCACCCGCCGATCCACCAACTGTTGCGTGAGCTGGGTGACAACCGGGTTGACTTCCAGGTCCTGCGTCCTCTTGACGATCAGCGGCTGAGCGGCCAGCTGCTGCTGCACGACGCGGATTTTCTCTTCCGTTCCGCTGATCGTGGCGTTCGCGTCGCGCAGGGAAGCTTCCAGCGTGCCGAGGGACTTCACCGCCTCCTGGATCTCATCCTTGGGGGACACCACGCCCTCGCGATCGGCGTATTCCTTGAGAGCCTCCTCCGCGCGCCGCAGCCGTTTCCCCAGGTCCAGGCGCTGCTCTTCGTAGAACTGCGCCAGCCCTTTGTTTCCATGGACCTGGGCGTGGTACGCGAGATACTCGTCCACGACGCGATTGACCACGCGGGTGGCCTTCTCCGGCGAAGTCGACCTGTAGTCGATCTGGATGACGTTGGACGCCTTGATCGGCTTCACCATCAGCCCGTTCTCCAGGGCCACGACCTTGCTGCCGAGGTCGCTCGACTTTGCCTTGTCGCTCAGACTCGCGTTTTCCACGCGAACGACGCCGTTGCTGTCGCCGTAGGTGAGACCGCGCACGACCTGCTCCGTCATCTGGCGACTCTTGAGCACGTGAACTTCGGAGTTCACCAGCGATTCGTTCAGCTGGACGTTGTTCACGCGCGTCAGATCGGTCGGTTGGACCGTGGCATCCTCACGCTCGGTCGTGATCATGACCTTGGCCGTGGCGATGTATTTGGGACGCGACAACGCCGTGACCAGCAGCCCCGGCAGGGCAACGATCAAGAACAACGCGAGGATTAGCCGGCGGCGTTTGAAGAGCACTTCGAGGACCTCGCGTACCTGCTCGTTTGCGGTGCGCGCCCGCAGGCCGTTCCCGTTCCGGTACCCGAGGTTGTTGCCGTTCCCGTTGCCGTTGCCATTCCCGTTGCCGTTGCCGTTGCCGTTGCCATGGCCATTGCCCTTGCGGGGCGGCTGTATCTCATGTGCCATATCGCCTACCGTCTCCCGTCAAGGGGCAAAGCCAATCCCAACCCGAGGCTGAATTGGCAGCAGGCGGCGCACGTAAAGATCGACCACCGTATTCATGTCACCGATGAATGTTCGCGGCACATAGATCACGTCATTGGCGGCCAAAGCCGCCACCTTGGTGTTCCCATCGAGGACGTGGCTCAGATCGATCCGCGTCGCCTTGTAGTTGCTCTCCTGCGCGCTGATCCGAACCACACTATCCAGTCGTGCGGTATCCGTGAAACCGCCCCGGTCCAAGATCGCCTGCAGCGGCGTCATCCCCTTGTGATAGACGACAAAGCCAGGTTGACGCACTTCGCCGCCGACGTAGATTTTCGCGTCTGCCAGCTCGGCAACGATGACCGTCACGACAGGGTCACGCAACCGGTCGCCCGACAGCTTGCGGACCACTTCGGCCAGCTGGTCGGCGCTCATGCCTGCCGCATGAACCTCGCCGACATCTTGCAAGGCGACGTTGCCATCGGGACGAACGGGCAACTTCACATCGAGCTCCGGATGGTAGAGAAATTTCACCCGCAGCACATCGCCCGGCTGCAAGCGGTACTCGGTTCCCGGTAGTGACGACGGCGACGCAGCCGCATCCAACGGCGGCAACGGCACCGGTGCGGTCGCCGGCGTGCTCCGGCATCCTCCAAGTGCGACCAGCACGAACGCTAATCCCACGAGACACTTACACGTCTTCATTCACCCCCGGCCCTTCGACTTGGCGTCCGCGGGCTTATACGATCTTCGGACGCAGCCATCAAGCAATTTTGCATGGTCCTCCTCGCCCGCTGCTGTGATCGTCCAGCGGTGGCGGGAGATGCTCCGAGAAGCCTCTCATAGACGTGCTCCACTTCGGGACGCACCCTGGCCCAAGTATAATGGCTCTCCGCCGCCTCGCGAGCCGCCTTGCCCATCGCGGCTCGCCGGGCGGGATCGTTCAACAATTCTCGGAGCGCTTCCGTCATCGCGGCCTCATCGCCGTCCGGCACCACCACCCCGGTCACCCCATGGCACACCGCTTTAGCAGAACTCTTACATACCACGATTGCACGGCCTAAACACATAAAATTTAATAACTTGATCGGAAAACCCGACCAGGACGAGCGCGGACACACGACCACATCGGCGCGGCTCAGCAACCGGCGCGCCGCACCGAACGCTTGGGTCTCGACCAGGCGGACCCCGGGGCTGGCCCCGATCTCGGCGATGCGGCGCCGCACGTGTCGCGATCGCGCCGGATGAACCAGCAGGACCAACACGGCCTCGGCATCGGTACGATACAGGCTCGCGAAGGCCCGCAACAGAACATCGATCCGCTGGTACGGATCCAGGTTCCCGGCGTAGAGGACGACCTTGCGGCCGGGAAGTGGGTCGGGAACGGATTCCCCCTCATTACCGACCGACACCGACACGGCCGGCGGGATGACGGTGATACGATCGCTGCCTACCCCGTGCCCGCCATGGACCAAATACTGCATCAGCTCGGGCGTCAAAGCGATACAGTGATCAGCCCAACGCGGCACGGTCGCGTCCAGCCAATTCCCGACCCGAATCGCCAGCCAGCGCCGAATCCGGCCGTGGAAGTAGTACGGCAGCTCATCGGCCATGGCGTTGTGGCTGTGATAAACGACGGGAACCCGCCGCAGCCACCGGACCACGTACGCGACGAGCGGTGCCTCGTAGTTGTGCGCATGAATGACCTCGATGCCATGCTCGCGCACGACGCGGTACAGAGTCACGATCAGGCCGACATCGAGTAGCAGCTTCGCCCACCACGAGCGCGACCCATCCAACCCGGCAAACGAGCGCAGCCGATGCAGGGCAAAGCCCCGTACGGGCACCACATGCTCCCCCGAGGGATAGGTCACCAGGTGCACCTCGTGGCCCGCCGTGGCCAGGGCTTCGGCCAGCTCACGGACCAACACCTGCGACCCGCGCAGGCTCGGAAACGGGCAGGCCGCCACCATTGCGATGCGATACCGGCGGGGATTCATGCGATGTATCCGAGCGCCTGCAGGCGCTGCTCGATCAAGCGTTCCTCTTCGGGGCTGTAGGGCTGCTCATCATCGCCCTGCCGGTCGACCGATCCTGGCTCGTCGCTACGAAGGGCGACGTCGAGACACGGCAGGGCCCGACCGTCGAGCCCGGGAGGCACCGCCTCGTCGCACAGTGCCAAGATCGTCGGTGCCATGTCGGCGATCTCCGCGCCCGCCACCTCCCCCGGACGCACCGGGCCAGCAAGGGCGAACAGACCATGGCGGCGATGGCTGCCGCTCATTCCGTTCAGCTTTCCACCCGCCATCTCCACATCGCTCATCGTCCGGACCGGCTCGCCCCCGCTGCCCCCCAGGCGGCTGGGCAGACACGCGTACGAGTAACCGCCCGGCAGCGCGAGCTCGAGAGTCAGATCGGGAGCACAGTCCGTCCAGGGCCCCTGGTAGATCTCGTCACGTCGCCACACCCGGGAGACGACCGGAGCCCCCGAGCGCGGGTCGCGAAGCTCGGCCAGGGCACCGGCCACGTCCGCGCAGACACGGTCGTAATCCTCGGGGGCCACCGTCCCGGCAGGCTCGCGACCACGCAGGTTGATCCAGACCGAGGGGAAGTAGTTCAGCTCCTCGGAGAACGCCCGGGTCCGGGCCCAGTCGATGTCGGCAAAGCGATTGGCCGACTCGAGAGCGCTGGCCAGGCGCCCGCCCGCGAGCCGGAAGCAGCGCGCCTGCACCCGAGCGGGCAACCACCGCAGCAGGGAGCGCTTGCCGAGGGCGGCGCTCTGCGCCGCCACGGTAGTCCGACGCCAGCGCAGCAAGCCCGCCCGCTCCAGTTGGCGATTGAGATGAACGACCGTGTTTCCGGCGCCGCCGAACCCATGGTCCGAGCACACCAGCAACGCATCTGGTTGCGCCGCTTCGGCAAGCTCGCCGATGGCCGAATCGAGCGCCGCGTACACACGACGAATCGCATCCGAGACCTCGCGCGCGGCGCTGGCGTCAAAGCGTGGCGAATCGGGATCGCAGAACCGCCAGAAGTGATGCGCCACCGTATCGGATTCGCCGAACAGAACCATCGCGCAATCCCAGCGCTCCTTCTGCAGCTGGCGCCGGGCGACGCGGGTCTTCGTCGCAATGCCGTCGAGCAAGCGCCGCAACGCCTCATCGTACCACTGTCGATCGACGCGGAACTCCTGGAAGTCCGCGAACGGGAACCCGCCCTCGGCTTCGACCTCCGCCACCAGATCGGGCGGATGGACGAAAGAAGCGTCGGCCTTGACCGTTACCGGAGTGTCGAATCCGCTGATCATGCAACCATTGACCGGCTCCGGGGGATAGGTCCCGGGCACCCCGAACACCGCCACCCGCTTGCCCGCGTCGGACAAACGCCGCCACACCGTCGGCGCCTTGCGATAGCTGCCGTTGATGAACTGGACCCCATACTCGCCGCTCACGCGCCGGGTGAAGTCGAAGATACCGTGCCGACCGGGGTTCACGCCGGTCATGAACGTGGTCCAAGCCGGGAACGTCGCCGGCGGCATCGTCGAACGCAGCGATCCCCAAGCGCCCGTGGCGAACAGCGTCCGCAGATGAGGCAAGTCGCCCGCCGCGGCCCACCGACGCGCGAGTTCGAGCGAGGCGCCGTCAAGACCGACGATCAACAGCACTGGGGTTGGCCTCCACGTTGTGCGCCGAGCCGCCTTTCCGGATACTTGAACTGACCACAGGTTCCTTCCTCGACGATCGATCGCCCACGACTCGCATATAGCTCCGCCCATGAGGCCCATCCCCGTCGCCGTGAAATCCCTTGCGGGATTCGCTGGCGCCGGGCACGCCCCCAAGCAAAGATCGCTACTTCTCGCGAGGCCGGCTAGGCCGACACCCGATCGACAAACTCCAGCGGCAGCTCCACTCTCGTTTGGCGCCGCAACAGCTCCATCAATATTTGAACTCGGCCACGCCCGCTGAGCGGGTTTTCGATGATGCCCTCGATTCCGGAAAACGGCCCATACTTCACGCGCACGTGGTCGCCCTTGCGAAACACCGGGAAGGAACGAATGATCCCGTCGCTTCCCCCGCGCGCGCGGAGGTAGTCGACCACCCCGTTCTCCAAAGGCGACGGTGTGTCACCGAAAGCGACGAACCTGCTCACCCCCGGCGTCCATGCGACGTCGAAGTACTGTGTATCGAGGTCGATGTGGACCAGCAGATAGGAGGGGAAGAGCGGTGTCGTGACGGAATGGATTCCGGCGCGCGCCGGCTCGCAAATGCGCGGCAGGAAGGTCTCCACACCACGTCGGGCGAGCTGCCACTGGGCATAGGCCTCACGCCGTGCCTTGGTACGAACCACGAACCACTGAGAGGCCGAAGATTCCATCTGAGCTGTCGAAGGTTCCATCGCCTCGCACCTTCCTTAACGGACCAGCAGCGCCATGCGCTCGTCCTCGCGGAACAGACGCTGGACCTCTTTGCCCGCCGCGGCGGCGGCGGCCCGGTCGGTGAAGCCGTCGATCAACACGCGATAGACCGGGTGTCGATTGCCCAGATCTCCTTTGACGACGCGGCTGCGGCGTCCGCGCGCCCGCAGCGCCGCCTCGAGCGCCGCCGCCCGCGCCGGGAGCGCGGTCGAGTACACCAGCACCCCGTAGCGATTCGCCCCATACGAGACCACCGAGCTCTCGCTCAGGTCGGGCAGGAGCAAGGTCTGCCCGATCGTGATCACGTTGACGTCCCGCAGCTCCGGATTCGCCAGCTTGATGAGGTCGAAGATCGTGTGACTCGCTTGCCCGTACTTGCGGAGCGCAATCCCGGAGATCGAGTCTCCGGGCCGCACCGTGACCCGATCGAAATGATCGGAGAGCAGGCGCATCGGCTGTTTGCCGTTGATCGGTTCCCCGTCGGCGACCGGCGGTCTGTCGATGACCGCCGCCTTCTGTTCGCTGGCCGGCTGGGCGGCGGCCGAAGGAGCGCGCCAAAGGGGTGGCGCGGCCGGTTCGGGAGCGGAGGGGCGTGCCGCCGCGACCCGGATCGCGGGCTTGATCGGATCGGTTTCCGGCTTGGCTTCCGGTCCGGGGGCCTGCGGCGCAACCGCCACATCCCGGTCCTTTGCCGCTGGCGGCTCCGACTCCGAGATCACGGCCGGCGTCGGCGTCGACTCCTCCTCCGCCAAGTCTTGCGCCTGCACCAGCGGAGCGCCGGCAAGGTCGGGGGGCGGGACCTCGCGCGGCCGTTGCACCTGATTCCCCACGGGGGGAACAGCAGAGCTCGTCTCCGGCGCCGGCATCTCCAGAGAGCCGGGCCGAATCACGTCGACGGGGGGGTGCTCGGGCAACACGGGAGTGGCGGACATCCCGGGCAGAACCTGCTGCCGCCGGAGCATGCTGCGGCCCATCGACAGCACACCGATGACTACGGCCAGCAAAACCACCGCGATCAGCCCGAAACGGGCACGGGGTCGCACACTCGCGGCCACGGCGACCATGGGCGCGGCGGGGACCTCGGCCGGGACCTCGGGCGGAACAGGCTCCTGGACCGGCATCAGATCCGCCGCCGCCTCGGCAATGACGTCGGCTCCGATGCGCCGCTTCCCGAGCGCGTAGCCGATCACCAGCGCGTTGTCGCAGACGACATTGATCAGCCTCGGGATACCGCGAGAAAAGTGGTAGATCTGATCCTCCGCGTCGCGGGAGAAGAGCTTGAGGTCGCTGCAGCCGACCGCGTGGAGCCGATACTGGAGATACTCCGCCAACTCGTCGCGCGAGAGCGGCAGGAGCCGACAGCTCACGGCGATACGCTGGCGCAGCTGGCGCAACGTCGGGTGGCTCAGTTTCTCCCCCAGCTCCGGCTGCCCGGAAAGGACGATCTGGAGAATCTTCTCCTTGGCGGTCTCCAGATTGGAGAGCAGACGAAGATCTTCTAGGACCGATTGGTCCAGCTCCTGGGCCTCGTCGATCAGCAGGGCCACATTCCCCCCGCCGCGTAGCTCCTCGAGCAGGAAGGTGTTGAGGCGCTGCAGCATGTAGAGCTTCTTGCCGTTGTGAACGGGCAGGTCGAATTCGGCAAAGACGTATTCGAGGATCTCCTCGAACGAGACGTGGGTGTTGAAGATGAAGACCGAGCGGGTCTTCTCGTCGAATTCGTCGAGCAGCCGCTTGAGCAGCGTCGTCTTGCCCGTGCCAGCCTCACCGATGAGGGTAATGAACCCCTTGCGCTGACTGATCCCGTAGTGGAGCGCCGCCAGCGCCTCACGGTAGCGGGCGTTGAGGTAGAGACACTTGGGGTCCGGCGTCACGTTAAACGGGCGCTCGGTCATCTGGTAGAACTCACAGTACATGGACCACTCCGGTTCGGTTCATGAGACGCCGCGCCCTGGTTTCACTCATGCCGATTCTCCCGTGGCCCGGCGGCCGTTGGCGCGGAACTCGCCCGCCCGTAGGCCGTGAGCCTTGATCTTGCGGTGCATCGTGGCCTGGTCGACCATCGCGTGCCGCGCGCTCGGCCCAATGCCTCCGTGGTAGCGATCGAGAATGTGCATCAGGTACTCGCGCTCGGCGCGACGCAGGAACTCGCGCAATGGCACCTGAAAGTCGGCCGCGCTGTGCCGCCCTTCTTGGGGGTTGAGCTCGGAGGGAATGTCGACTTCCCGGACCACGTCCGGCTTGGCGCGCAGAACCGCCCGCTCGAGCACGTTGAGCAGCTCGCGCACGTTGCCGGGCCAGGAATATCCCATCAGCTGCGCCAGCGCCCGCTCCGAGAGCCGGTTGATTCCCTTCTCGCGCGCCAGCGCGTTGTTGCGCAGAAAATCGGCCACCAGCAGGGCGATGTCCTCCGGACGCTCGCGCAAAGGCGGCAGGTGGATGGGAACGACGTTGATGCGGTAGTAGAAATCCTCGCGCATCTGGCCCGCCGCCACCAGAGCCGTCAGGTCGCGGTTGGTGGCGGTCACCACCCGCATGTCCACCGGGATGCTCTGGTTTCCACCCAGCTTCTCGATGACCCGCTCTTCCAACACCCGCAGCAGCTTCACCTGCATGGTCACGGGAATGCTCTCCACCTCGTCGAGAAAGAGGGTGCCGCCGTTGGCCAACTCGATCTTGCCGGTGCGCTCCTGCACGGCACCGGTGAAGGCTCCGCGCTCGTAGCCGAAGAGCTCGCTCTCGAGGAGTGACTCCGGCAGCGCGGCGCAGTTGATGGCGACGAAGCGGCCCGCCCGACGCTTGCCCTGGAAGTGAATCGCGCGCGCCGCCAGCTCCTTGCCGGTGCCCGATTCGCCGCAGATGAGGACGGTGACGTCGTTCTGCGCCAGCATCTCGATGGTCGAGAACACCTCGATCATCTGAGGGTTGCGGGTGACCATGTTGGCGAAGGTGTACCGGTCCGCGAGCTGCTTACGCAGGTACTCGATCTCGTCGATCAAGCGGCGGCGTTCGAGGACCTTGTGGATCGCCAGCAGGATCTCGTCGGGCTCGAAGGGTTTGGTGATATAGTCGCTGGCCCCTTGCTTCATCGCCTCGACGGCGCCGCGGATGCTCCCGTAGCCCGTGATCATGACGACATCGATCCCCGGCCAGCGGTCGCGGATTTCACGGGTCAACGTGATGCCGTCGCTTCCCGGAATCTTCATGTCGACCACGGCGAGGGTGAAATCGCGCTCCGCCAGGCTCTGCCGCGCCGACGCAGCATCCTCGGCGGCAAAAACGCCGTATTTCTCCTTGGCCAACAAGGCGTGGAGCTGCTCGCGTATGAGCGGGTCGTCGTCGACTATGAGAACGCGGGGCATCATTTGAGCATCAACGGAAGGCGCAGGATCCATCCGGCGTTGCGCCCGTTCTCCAGCCGCCGCAGCTCACCACCCTGCAGATCAACGAGCTTCTCGGCCAAGGCCCAGCGGAGGTCGGCGGCGGCGGACTTCGACGGGTTCGAGCCGTCGACACGAATCTCGAAATGAGTAGCCGAACGGGCGATACCGCACTCGGCGCAGGGTCGGCCGGCTGACTCGGCCAGAGACGGAGCGAGCAGATGAAAGGCCCGCGCCAAGCGGGCAGGATCGATGACGACCGTCGCCTCGCCGTCGGCATCTACGCTAACTTGCAACCGGCCGGCGCCGAGCTGATCGTCGGCGTGTCGGCAAAAGCTTCTGGTCACGTCGGCGATCGGAACCGGACGGACCTCGAGAGACATGGGAGCCACATAGTCGACGAAAAGCTCCAGCAGGCCGTGCAGCTCGCGAATCGAGCTTTCCAACACGGGCACGCTGTGCTGCCCTTCGCCGGTGCGTAGCGTCCGGATGAGGTGATAGAGCCTCTGGAAGAGATTGCCGAAGGCATGATCTACGGTTGCCAGCACAGCCGACCGCACGACCACCAGCTCACCGTCTCCATCGTCATCTACCGCCCCGTCGGGCGCAGCGGACGGATCGCGTTCCGACCGCGGTATTTCCCGCTGACTGGTAATCACATCCTTCCCCATTTTTCCCGACGTGACGGCAACGCGGCCGTACGCGTACCTCTGCGCCGCTCTCCCACCATGCATTCCGCGTTGCCGATCAACAATTATGGGTACCATGCGCTCTTAAACTTTTTCAAGCGAAATCTGCAACCAAATACGGCGCCCCTGCGAGAGATCGGCAGGACCCTTGCAATTGCGCCGCAGGGGGGTGCGAGGCCGCGACACGGGGTGTCGTTGACCGTTTGACAGACGCCCGCCAAAGCCGCTAGGAGATTGCAACTTTTTGGTCTGACGACAGATCGTCGCCCAGAGCACGGTGGGGATGGGGAAGGAGGCTCGGGAAGTGGCGCTGCCCAGGATCTTCGTCATTGACGACTCCGACGCGGTGCGTGAAACACTGGCCATCGTGCTCGGGAACACGCACGATCTTCGCGAGTTGTCCCCGGTCGACTGCTCGAAAACCTTCCCCGTCCCGGAGGGGAACCCTGATCTGGTGATCGCCGACGCGGCAACTGCGTCACCCGACTTCCTTCATGCGCTCGGGCAAGCCGCATGCCCGGTCATCTGGCTGCGCAAGGAGCAAGGGCAAGGGTCGCACCCGGCGGAGCTCGGCGGGCCGTCGGTGGTCGTCGACTTCCCCTTCGACGGCCACGCCCTCATCGAGCACACGCGCCGGCTGCTCGCGCTTCCGTCCCGGCGTGCTCCCACACCACTGCACAACCCGCTGGCCTATCCGTATCTCACGGCCGAAGCGGCCCTGGTGGCCGGCCAGGCAACCACCAATCGCCTACCGGTCCTGATCCAAGGCGAATCCGGCACGGGAAGGGCGCGGGTCGCAACGGCAATTCACGGCGCCAGCGCCGCGACGCAGCTCATCGCCGTCGGGCCCGACGGTTGTACCCGAGCGGCGTTGCACGGCTTGGCGCCGCTCGAGCAGGATCTGACCCTGCTCGTCGACGATGTGGCCCTGGCGAGCACTGAGGCGCAGGCCTCTCTACTACAACTGGTCGAAGCCGGCGGGCTGCAGACCAGCAAGGGCTGGATCGGCGTTCGCCTGATCAGTGCGACGGCGGCGGATCTGGCGCAGGCTGCCCACAGCGGCTCCTTTGCCAAGGAGCTCTACTACCGACTGAGCGTCCTGCCGATCACGCTGCCCCCCTTGCGCGACCGGCCGCAGGACATCCCGGCTCTGGCGCGGTCGATGGCGGGCGAGATTTGCAGCACTCTGAGCGTTGCCCCGATCGCCTTCACGCCGCGCGCCATGCAGCGGCTGACACGTTATCTGTGGTTCGGCAACTCCGCCGAGCTGGAAACCGTGCTGGCGCGCACGATCTCGCTGGTTCGCAAGGAAGTCATCGATGTCGACGACCTCCAGTTCGGTTTTGGTCGGGTGGTTCGGCCCTCCGACCCCACCAACCTCGGCCGGCCGTTGCAGGGATCGCTTGCCGACGGTACCGTCGACATGATCATCAACGAGCTGGCCCACGAGTTCAAGAATCCGCTGGTCACGATAAAGACCTTCGCCCAGCATCTCGATCGCCTGCTCGAAGAGGAAGGGGGCCAGGGTCAGATGTTGCGGCTCACCGGCGAGGCCGTCGATCGTATGGACCGGGCGCTCGAAAACCTACTGCAGTTCACTCGCTTTCAAGAGCCAGCCCCCCAGGGTGTCGCCCTCGGCGCTCTTCTCGGGCCGGTGCTGGCCAATCTCGGCCCATTGCTGAGCGAACGCCACCTTGTTCTCGACTACCGGCCGCCTCACGGGGGCACGACGGTTCACATCGACACCGAGCAGGTGTCCTATGCGATCGAGAACCTCCTGCGCACCTTGATCCGCAACCTTCCCGATGACGAGGCTCTTTCGGTACACTGCGGCGAGTCCTCGGTGGTCGTGCGCGTGCCCGCAAGCAACGGCCACAAGATCTCGCGGCTGGCCAGCTTCCTGCCGACACGGGAATCCGGCGGCGAGGCGGTTCTGCCACTGGGCATGACCCTGGCCCGCAACCTCCTCAAGCGCAACGGCGGGGAGCTCGAAGTGCAAGTGAGCACCGCGGGCACCGTGATCACGGTGCAACTGCCCCATGAACAAGGAACACGGAAGGTACCCTGAGACGATGGAACGCCCACGTTTGCTGATCGTTGACGACGAGCCCGGCGTCCGCGAGTCCCTGCGGATGATTCTGAAAGAACGCTACGAGCCCCTCTTGGCTCCCAGCGGCGAGGCCGCCCTCGAAATCCTCACCGGCGAGCGTGTCGATGTGATCCTGCTCGACATCCTCATGCCCGGACTGGATGGGCTGGAGACGCTGGAGAGAATCGCGCTGATGAAACCCGCTCCGCCGGTGATCATGCTTACCGCCACCAAGACGGTCAAGACGGCGGTCAACGCAATGAAGCTGGGGGCTTTCGACTACATCACCAAGCCGTTCGACATCGACGAGCTCCAGCTGCAGATCGAGCGTGCGGTGCAGTCCGCCGCGCTCCTGCACGAGGTCGAGGCCCTACGCGAGGAGGTCGGCCGCCGCTACAGTTTCGACAACATCGTTGGTGGCTCGCCGAAGATGCAAGAGGTTCTCAAGACCGTGGGGATGGTCGCCCCGCTCAAGACCACGGTGCTCATCACCGGGGAGAGCGGCACCGGCAAAGAGGTCATCACCAAGGCCATCCACTTCAACAGTCCACGCGCCAACCAGCCCCTGGTCACCCTGAACTGCAGCGCCATCCCCGACAACCTGCTCGAAAGCGAGCTGTTCGGCCACGAGCGGGGTGCCTTCACCGACGCCTACGCCAAGAAGCTGGGGCAGTTCGAACACGCCAACAACGGCACCATCTTCCTCGATGAGATCGGAGACATGAACCCGGCCACGCAGGCAAAGATCCTGCGGGTGCTCGAACAGGGCACCTTCACTCGCGTGGGTGGCGCCCATGCCGTGCACGTCGACGTGCGGGTGATCGCCGCAACCAACCGCGACCTGCATCAGGGAATGCGCGACGGTACCTTCCGCTCCGACCTGTACTACCGCCTCAACGTCGTCGCCATTCATCTGCCACCGCTACGCGACCGGCCGGAGGACCTCGCGCCCCTGATTCGGCACTTTCTCGCGTTGAAATCGCGCGAGCTCGGCATTGCCGAGAAGTCCTTCAGCAACGACGCGCTCGACCGCCTGATGACCTACACCTGGCCGGGAAACGTGCGCGAGCTCGAGAACGTCATCGAGCGCGCCCTGGTCCTGTCGCCGGCACCCGTCATGACCCCCGCCGACTTGCCGCAGTACGTCGCCGACGGCAACGTCCAACCGCATCCCAGCCCGCAGGAGGCGGTCCGCGGCGACAGACGGTTGAGCGAAGCGGTCGATCAATTCGAGCAAGAACTCATTCGCAGCGCCCTCGTCGAGGCCAACTACAATCAGACCCGAGCCGCCGAGTTGCTCGGTACCACCCGCCGCATCCTCAAGTACAAGATGGACAAGCTCGGCATCATCGCCGAGGACAAGATCTCCGACCAATAGAGGGCCGCGCGTTACAAATCCGGCCGGCGGGGCGCACAATGTTGTACGGCCGTCCAGGAATGGTCGCCGTGTGACCTTTTGCGGCCGCTGGTCTCGGGCCTTGAGACCGCCTGCTAGATAGCAAGCTCACGACGCAAACGTTCGAGCGATACTTGAGGTTGGTGTCACGTGGCATAGGCTGTGCTCCCGCCGGTGCTGCCCGGTGGAGGGGTCCGCCCTATTATGGATGATTCCGCATCGCTCCTCATCATTGACGACGAACGCGGCCCGACAGAATCGCTACGGATGATCTTCAAGCCGTCGTACAAGGTATTCACGGCGGCGCGCGCGGAGCAGGCGCTCGAAATCCTGCGGACCACGCAGATCGACGTCGTCACCCTGGACCTGCGCATGCCGGGGATGCCCGGGATCGAGCTACTCGAGCACATCAAGGCATATGATCCTGACATCGAAGTGATCATCATCACCGGCTACGCGGCACTCGACTCGGCCGTTCGGGGGCTGCGCCACCGGGTCTTCGACTACATCACCAAGCCGTTCGACGTTCCCCACATCGCCGATTTGGTTCGCCGGGCGGTCGGACGCCGCCGTGCGTCGCTTCGCATGCGCAACATCAAAGAGGACTTCCTCGCCAACCTGTCCCACGAGCTGCGAACGCCGCTCAGTGCGATCATCGGCTACAGTGCGATCCTGGCCGAGGAGCTACGCCCGCTCGTCAACGTCGAGCAACGTGTCGCCCTCGAGCGGATCCAGACGAATTCCCAGGAGCTGCTCAGCCTCATCGAAGGGGTGCTGTTGCTCAACTCCCTCGACGCCGGCGAGGTGCCCTTCACCGTGGAGCCCTTCGACATCGGTGAGACCGCGCGCCGAATTGCCTGCCGGTTCGAGCCTCTGGCCGCGGAGAAGGGGCTCGGCCTGCGCGTCGAGCTGGCAAGCGAAGGCCTCCTGGCCATCAGTGACGAAGAAAAGATCGAGCGCATCCTCGACGCCCTCCTGGAGAATGCCGTCAAGTTCACCGTGCGCGGGAGCATCATGCTGGCCGTTCGCCCCGCCCCACAGCCGGGAGCGCTCGAGTTGGAGGTTGCCGACACGGGCATCGGCATGCAGCACGAGGAGCTGATGCACGCGCTCCAGGGGTTGAGCCAGACCGACACGTCATCGCGCCGGCGCTATCGCGGTCTGGGACTGGGTCTACGAATTGCCACCCGCCTGACCGAGTTCATCGGCGGGGACCTCCGCATTCAGAGTGAGCCCGGAGCGGGTACGCGGTGCGTTGTAACCGTGCCAGCCCAGGGTATCGGCGCCATCGACCCCACCCAGCTTCATTGAGGCGATCATGGCCAGCATCTTTCTTCTGTGTCGCGACTGCCGCGTTGTCCACCGCGTTTACGCCGCCCACGAGATCAGCGAGGGCGGGGTTGCCAGTGAGGCGGCGGCCATCGCCTACGGGCAGTTTCTCGTCGACCATCGCCATCATCCGCTGGATCGACTCGAACATTGCGGCACCCTCGATCATCACCAAGGAGCCCTGTGGGACCCGTCCCGCACGAGCTTGATCGAGGTCAGCAACGGTCGTGAAGTGTTCACCCTCCGCAGCGCCCGCGACTCCCTCGACGAGGCCCCACACCTCGAGATCATCACCGGACGCCTGGAGGCCCAGCCGATCGAGCTCTCTTTCGACGAGCCTTCGTTGCGCCGGGCCCTCGACCGGCACTTCTATCCCTACGCGCTGCGCGCCTCGAAGGTCGACCGGTTCGTGCAGATCGTCCGGGAAGTGCTGGCGATGCTCCCGGCCGAGGAGCTCGATACCGAGTTCGACGACGCCGACGATTCCGAGGTTGGTATCGGGCGCCTGCCCGACCAGGGTTGCGTCGCCATCCTCGAGCTTTGCATCGATCTCTTCGATGCCTGGGAGCTGTCGCGGGTGGCGTCCTTCGTCAGCGGCAATCGGGACGAGTATGGCGCGCTGGCGCTGCGAATCCGAAAGCCGGTGGCGCTGCGTTCCGCGCCGCAGGCACAGCCGGGCGAGAAGGGCGACGAAGGCTCCTGAGAGCGCGTCGCCGTTGGCCGGCAACCGATTTCCCACCACCTGCACCGAGAGCCGCCGGCACAATGCGGCCGTCACAATGTTGACTGCTCGGTGACCCTCTCCTATAAAGATCGCGGATTCTCGATGTGAGTGCATGCACGCTGCCAGCACTGATGCCCTGGCTGCCCCCGATCACGGGTTGATCCCGACTCCGTTGCGGAAGACCCTTGACCGGGCCAGCAGCGGAGAAGGGGTCAGCGACGCCGAAGCGCGCCAGCTCATCGAGATCGACGATCGGGCGCTGCCGGCCTTGTGTACCATCGCCGGCCAGGTACGCGCCCGCCACAAGGGATCGGTCATCACCTACTCCCCCAAGGTGTTTCTCCCCGTCACCAACCTCTGTCGCGACTTTTGTTCCTACTGCACCTTCCGCAAGGATCCGAACGACGCGGGGGCCTGGACGATGCTCCCCGAAGAGATCCGGGCCTGGTCGCGCGACGCCAGCTCTCGCGGCTGCATCGAAGCGTTGATGTGCCTCGGCGACAAACCCGAGCTGGTGTTTCCCGCCCATCGTGTCACCTTGGCCGTGCTCGGGCATTCCTCGACGATCGACTACGTCCAACAGGCGTGCGCCATCGCGCTCGAGGAGGGTCTTGTGCCCCATACCAATGCCGGGCTGATGACGCGGGAGGAGATGGCGAAACTGAAGCCACTGAACGCGAGCATGGGGCTGATGCTCGAAACCATCAGCCCTCGATTGCGAGGACGCGGGGGCCCCCACTACAACGCCCCCGACAAAGATCCCGCCTTGCGCCTGCAGATGATCCGAGAGGCCGGCGAGCTACAGATTCCCTTCACCACCGGTATTCTCGTGGGGATCGGAGAGACGCGGGCCGAACGTGTCGCCAGCTTGGCCGCCATTCGCGACGCCCACCGGCGCTACGGCCACATCCAGGAGATCATCATCCAAAACTTCCGCGCCAAGCCGACCATTCGCATGGCCGCCAGCGCGGAACCCGACACTCTCGAGATGGCTCGCACCATTGCCGTCTGTCGCCTCATGATGCCGACGATGAACATCCAGGCGCCGCCCAATCTCAGTCCCTACGACCATCGTCTTCTGCTGGCCTCCGGGCTCAACGACTGGGGCGGAATTTCCCCGCTCACGCGGGACTACGTGAATCCCGAGGCTCCCTGGCCGCACGTTGCCGCGCTGGCGGAAACGTGTCGCGGGGAAGGCTCTTCCCTCAAACCTCGCCTTCCGGTCTACCAGGAGTACCTGGACCGGCCGGGCTTTCTCGACGCAGCGCTGCGGTCGCAGGCCATGGCCGTCGGCGCCGCGAGAGGAGTATCGCTATGTTGACTCGCCACATCCGCGAAATGGTAACCGACCCGCGCCCGCTGGAAACCCTGCTGGGGGAAGCGTCCCCCCGCACCCGAGAGATCTTGGAGAGCTCGCTCTCCGGCCGGGAGGTGACTGTGGACGAGGGGGTGCATCTCCTCGGCACCGAGGGCTCCGACTTGCGGGCGCTGATCAGGACCGCGGATCACGTCCGCGCCAGCGACGTCGGTGACAGCGTCACCTACATCGTCAACCGCAACATCAACTGGACCAACATCTGCTTCGTCGGCTGTCAGTTCTGTGCCTTCGCCCGTCACCGCAAGGACGCCGAGGCGTACAACCACGACAGCGACCACGTCCTGCGCAAAGTGCAAGACGCCATCGACCGGGGCGCCACCGAGATCTGCATGCAGGGGGGCATCAACCCGGAGATGGATGCCTTCGCCTACCGCGACATGCTGTGCGCCATCAAGGCCCGCTTCCCCCAGATTCACATCCACGCGTACTCGCCGATGGAGATCATGTATGGGGCGCGGCGCACCGGCATGAGCTACCCCGATTACATCGGCATGCTGCGCGACGCCGGACTGGGAACGATCCCCGGCACCGCGGCCGAGATCCTCGACGATCAGGTACGCGAGGTGCTGAGTCACAAGAAGGTCGACGTGCGCACCTGGTGTGAGATCATCACCGCGGCCCACAAGGTCGGGGTCCCCACCACCTCGACCATCATGTACGGGCACATCGAGAACGCCGAACAGATCGCCCGCCACGTCGACCTGCTGCGCTCCCTGCAGAAGGAGAGCGGGGGCTTCACCGAGTTCGTGCCCCTCCGTTTCATTCACACCTACACCACGCTCTACCAGAAGGGGCTGGTGAACCCGCCGCCCAAGGGAGCCGTCGACTTTCGCATGTACGCTTTCTCCCGGCTGATGCTGCGCGGCGTGATCGACAACATCCAGACCTCGTGGGTCAAGCTCGGCCCCGAGCTGGCGCAGCTCACGCTGGCGGCCGGCTGCAACGATTTCGGCGGCACGCTGATGGAGGAATCGATCTCCAAATCAGCCGGAGCCGACGCTGGCGAGTATCTTCCCGAGAGCGAGATTCGCTCGCTCATCGAGGGGATGGGCCGTATCCCCGTGCAGCGCACCACCCTCTACGGCCGAATCGATGAGAAGGGGGCACATGCCGGTGATCACCAAGCGGGTGACGGCGTTGGCTGGGGGAGTGGGGGCAGCGCGGTTCTTGCGGGGCCTACATTCCCTTCTTGACCCGCGAGCACTCACCATCATCGGCAACACCGGCGACGACGACGCCTTTTTCGGCCTCCACGTCTCTCCCGATCTCGACACCGTCACCTACACGCTGGCCGGTCGCGCGGGAGAGCGTTCCGGCTGGGGCGTGCGGGGGGACACCTTCACCTGCCTGGGGGCCCTCGAACGCTACTATGCGGAGACCTGGTTTCAGCTCGGCGACGTCGATCTCGCCACACACATTTTCCGCACCGACGCGCTTCGTCGCGGCGAGCCCCTATCGACCGTCACCCGACAGATCGCGCGTCGGCATGGATTGGGCGTCGCCTTGCTCCCGATGAGCGACGATCCGGTGCGAACGGTGGTTCACGTCGCCGCCCGGGGAGCCCTGCCCTTCCAGCGCTACCTGGTGAAAGGACGCGGGTGCGGACGGGTGCAGCGCGTGGAGCTGAAGGGGATCCGCCGCGCACGGCCGGCACCGGGGGTGTTGCGGGCCATCCAGCAGGCCCAGGTGATCGTACTTCCCCCGAGCAACCCGATCGTCAGCATTGGGCCGATTTTGCAACTGCGCGGCGTTCGCGACGCCCTACGACGAACGCGCGCGCGGATCGCGGCAATCAGCCCGATCGTGGGTGGCGCGCCGATCAAGGGTCCGGCTCACCGCCTGCTGCGGGGTCTCGGGCATGAAGTCTCGCCCTTCGGCGTGGCCCGCCTGTATCGCGATTTCGTTGACCTGTTCGTGCTCGATCGGTGCGACGCCGACCATGCCCGACGCATCGAGAAGCTCGGGCTGCGCACCTTGGTCACCGATACGATCATGTCGACGCCGGCGAAGTCGCGAGCTCTCGCCGCGGCCGTTCTGCGCGAGGTGGAAGCGTGAATCTCTCCATCCTACCGATCCCGGGCGTTCCGTTGATTCGCCCCGGCGACGACCTGGGCTCCCTGCTCAGCGAGGCCATCGCACGAGCGGATCTCGGACCGATGGACGGCGATATTCTCGTGCTCTGCCAAAAGATCGTCTCGAAGGCCGAGGGCCGCGTTGTCAACCTCAACACCGTGACTGCTTCGCCCTTTGCGCAGAAGCTGGCCGCGATGACCACGGACAAGGATCCGCGCGCGGTCGAGGTCATCCTCGGGGAAACCAACCGCATCATCAAGATGGATCGCGGTCATCTGATCGTCGAAACCGGCCCCGGATTCGTTTGCGCCAACGCTGGCGTCGACGAGTCGAACAGCCTCGATGACGAGACGCTCATCCTCCTGCCGCGGGACTGCGACGGGTCCGCCGCCCGGCTACGCGAAGCCGTCCGCGCCCGGACGCGACGAGAGATCGCCGTGATCATCACCGATACCTTCGGTCGCCCCTGGCGCGAGGGCCTGGTGGACTTCGCCCTCGGTGTCGCGGGCATCGATCCGCTGCTGGACTTCCGCGGCCAGCGCGACCTGAACGGTCGTGAGCTTCACCACACCGTGACGGCGCAAGCTGATGCCCTCGCGGCCGCCGCCGGCCTGGTCATGCGCAAGGGCGACGGCATTCCCGCTGCGCTCGTGCGCGGCTACGACTACAACACCGCGACCGAAGGCGGCGGCACGAAGCTGCTGCGCAGCCGAGAGTTCGACCTGTTCCGCTAGGTCGAACCGGCCATTGGTCGCAGGAGGGGGCGTGCCCTTGAGAGTGTGCCGTCGGTCGGATATGAAGTGTCTCTTCTAGCTGAACCCAGCTTTGGTAAAGGAGACCCATTCGGCATGAGTGAACCGAAGTCGAAGCATATCGTCTGGCATCCCGGCAACGTATCCAAGGCCGACCGAGAGACCATTCTGGGCCACAAGTCGTGCACCGTGTGGATGACCGGGCTGTCCGGATCGGGCAAGTCCACGCTGGCGGTAGCGCTCGAAAAGAAGCTCTGGGACCGTGGTGTGCACGCCTTCGTCCTCGACGGCGACAACATCCGGCACGGCCTCAACAAGGATCTCGGTTTTTCCCCCGAGGACCGCAACGAGAACATCCGGCGCATCGGCGAGGTGGCCAAGCTGTTCACCGACGCCGGCGTCGTCAATGTCACCGCATTCATCTCACCGTACCGAGCCGATCGCGACTTGGCACGCCAGCTGATGACCGACGGGGACTTCATCGAGGTGTTCGTCGACTGTCCCTTGGACGTCTGCGAGCAGCGCGACCCGAAGGGACTCTACAAGAAGGCTCGAGCCGGCCAGATTCCCGAATTCACCGGGATCTCGGCACCCTACGAACAACCTCTCAAGCCCGAGATTACCGTCAACACCGCCCACCAGAGCGAAGCGGAGAGTCTGCAGTCCATCGTTGACTACCTCGAGCGAGGCGGCTACGTTCCATTGGCTTGACGACGGGCAACGAGCGCCGTCGGCTCTGGCGCCCGTGCAACATGCTAGCGCCGGTGCCTCGGCGCCGCCGTCAACCCCACTCCCTATCGGGTTTCTGTTCCTTCCGCTCGGCTCTGGCATCCCGCTTGCTCGGACAAATTGTGCAGCGAAGGTGAACCGATGGCCAGTGCAAGCGTTCGGACCAGCCGTCCCCGCGAGATGAGTGGGAAGTCATATCCCAAGCGCACAATGTCGTCCCCCCCGCGTTTCTCGCGTTCCCGAGCGCTCATCTCGCGCACCCTCTGGAATCGTTGGCGGCAATATCTGCCCGACGACCCAGAGGGACGGCGGCGGCTGGAAGACTACCTGTTGTATGCGGGGGTGGTCTTGGTGGTCGTCATCGCGACCTACCTTGTCGTGTTCGACTGAAAGTCCTGGTCGCAATGACCGGCCGTTGAGAATCGGCACCGTTCTCCGCCTGCGATGCGCATGCCGCCTTTGGCATACGGAGGACGCCAGAGGGCTCATTCCCCTCTGTCTGGGCGCTCCTCACGCCCGACGCACCGCGGCAAATCGCTCGACGAGCAGCGGCACAACATGCGCATAGTCGCCGACGACACCGAAATCCGCCTGCTTGAACACGGGGGCCTTCGGGTTCTTGTTGATCCCGACGATCAGTCCGGCGCGACGCACGCCGACCATGTGCTCCATCGCACCCCGGATGCCGATGGCGATATAGAGCTGCGGAGCCACCGAGCGCCCGGTCAACCCAACCTGATATTGCTTTGGAAGCCAGCCCTCGTCGGTGACGTCACGCGTCGTACAGAGGGCGGCGCCGAGCGCAGCCGCCAGCGGCTCGATTATGGAGAGATTCTCTTTGCTTCCGATTCCCTTGCCCACCCCGATGATGATCGCGGCGGTATCCAACTCGGTCGCGCGCTCGGCCGATTCTTGCCGGGCGAGCACACGCAAGCGCGCGGAGAAGCCCGTGGGGATCAACAACCGCTCCACGGCAGCAACCGCGCCGAGATCGGGTTCCGGCGCCGCCAGCAGTCCGGGGCGAACCGTCGCCATCTCCGGCAAGGTCCGGGAAAGAATGGGGGCAACGACAGTGCCTCCAAATGCCGGCTTGTACTGGAGCAGACGCCCGTCAATGTCGAGATCGAGGTCGATACAGTCGCCGGTGAGCCCCAACCCCAGCCGCGCCGCCACACGGGGTGCCACATCTCGACCCATCGTCGTCGAGGGCAACAAGACGACCCCCGGGCGACGCGTCCGAATCGCCTCGGCCAGGATCGTCGCCATCAGCTCCGTATCATGAATCGCCAGGCTCCCATCATCGGCGAGCAGCACGCGCTCCGCACCGCTCCGGGCAATCTCGGCGACCAGCGGGGTCACGCCGGAGCCCAGGAGCACGGCACTCGTCGTTCCGCCAAGCCGACGCGCCAGCTCCCGAGCTTTGCCGAGCAACTCGTTCGTGACCGGGCGGAGTCTTTGACCGATGACCTCGGCGATCACCCAGACATCCTTCGCGCCCGAGCGCGCTACACGGGGCCCGTCCGACGGTTCAGACCGGCCATCGAGCCGCCACTCCCCGAAGAGGCCTCTCTCGACAAGCGCGCTGACCAATTGTTCGACGGCTGCTTCGGGAGTATCGCCCAACACCTGCCCAGCCCGCTTGCTCTCCACGCTCTGGAAACCGACCACCCACGTGGGCGAGCCGGCGGCGCCGACCTTCCCCGGGTCGAGCCCGAGGCTCGCCGTGTCGAACGTGGTCACCGTCTTCTGCTTCGCCCGCTCGCGGTCGCTCTTGGTCGGAAATCGTTCGGGCGCAAGGTCCTCGGCGGCGGTGACCAGAACCGGCAAGGTCGCTTCGACCGTTTCGAAGCCGTCATCGGTCTCGCGCTCCGCGACAACCCGACGCGTTGCCAAATCCACATCCAGAGTCCGCGCCACCGTGATCTGGGGCAGATCCAGCAGCTCGGCCACCTCCGGACCGACCTGACCGGTTTCCGCGTCGACGCTGTGGCGGCCGCAGAGAATCAGATCCGCCTGTTCGCGTTCGATCGCGGCGGCGAGCGCCCTCGCGGTCGCCAAGGTGTCGGAGCCGGCAAAGCCACGGTCACAGAGATGAACCGCCCGGTCGGCACCCAGGGCAAGGCATTCTTCGAGGGCTTGGCGTGCCTGCGGCGGTCCCATCGTCAAGACGACGACCTCCAGATTGTGGCGACGGCCGATCTCAACCGCATGGAGCAGCGCCCGGATGTCGAACGCGCTCACCTCGGTCGGCACCCCCTCGCGCTTCAGGCTCTTGGTCGTCGGATCAACCTGCATCGCAGACATCACCGGCACCTGCTTGACGCAAACCACGATTCGCATCGATTCGGCCCCCTTTCCAACCTCGTGCTCCGAAGCTCTGGCAGCAATCCAACTCGAGCGCAACGGCGCGCGCGGGCGCGGCCCGCGCGCGCCAATCCCCCGCCCCACAGTGGCATTCCACGCCGGAACGGTTTAGGTTTCTGCAGCCGAGGTTGCTGAGGGAGAGATGATGCGTCTACGGTTACTCACGCTGCCGGTGGTGTTTCTCGTTGCGTCGGGATGCCACTTTTCTTCGAGCGTCGCCGAGCCCAAGCAGATCATCGATCTCTCGCCGCGCCTGACACCGACCAGCGCCTGCGAGCAGATAGGTCGTCGGACCTGCGAGTTCCTCGGGGTGCCGCTGCGCGAACCGTTCGCCCCGGTCACGGCGCCGGATCCCAGTCATTCCTACGGACTGACCATGCTCACCCTGCTCAGCCACGCGGGCGCTCATCTCGATGCCCCGGGTCGTCTCTTGCGCAATGGAGCCTTGGCGGACCAGGTGCCGCTCGGTCGCCTCTTCGGCCCCGCTCGCCTGTGGGACGTGCGCTGGCATGATCGCCACTCGCCGCTGCAGATCACCGACCTCAGCCAGCTACCGGCGGTGCAACCGGGGGAGATTCTACTCCTCTTCACCGGCTACACGCCGCCAGCGCCGGACGACTGGCCGGTGTACACCTGGCTGTCACCACAAGCGGCCAGCTGGCTGGCGCAACAGCACATCCGCGCCCTGGCCACCGACATGCCGAGTATCGACAGCTTTCAGGAAGGCACGCAGCTACTCGAACGCAACCGCCCTCCCGAAGAGGTATGGGCGGCACACATCCCGTTCCTCGAGGCTGGCATTCCCATCGTTGAGGGATTGGTCCACCTGGATGCCCTGGAGGGAGAGTCCCACATCGTCTTCGTCGGCTTTCCCCTGGCCGTCCCGGAACGCAGCGGAGCCCCGATGCGCGCGGCGGCGCTTGTGTACTGAATTCCCCCGCCCCGGCAAGCCGGCCTCGCCGTCGGGAACCTCGCCGCGCGTCAATTGACTCCCTGGGGCCTTTTCCCTAATCTTCCGGCCATCCCCACATGCGCATCACGTTGTTACCACAGCACAAGGAGATCGACCTGCCCGGTCGACGCCGGGTAGCCGATGTCCTGCGTCAACTCGGCATGCTGCCGGGCACGGTGATGGTGATTCGCGGGGACGAGCTCGTCACCGAGCACGATTTCCTGGAGGCGGAGGACACGGTAGAGATCCGGTCCGTGATCTCCGGTGGCTTGTCGGTCACGGCACCCCGATGAAGTGCATTCGTTGCCGCGAGCGTGCCGAGATCCACCTGCGCCAGCACAACTCGGCTTTCTGCCGCACCTGCTACGTCTTCTACTTTCACCGTCAGGTCGAGCGTGCCATCCACAAGGAGAGCATGTTCACCCCCGAGGACGAGGTCCTCGTCGCCGTATCCGGTGGCAAGGACAGCCTTGCCTTGTGGGACGTGCTGGTTGCGCTCGGCTACCGGACCGTTGGTCTGCACCTGGCCCTGGGGATCGGCGAATACTCCGCGACGTCGACGGAGAAGACAGAGCAATTTGCGCGCGCTCGCGGGCTGCGGCTGATCACCGTGCCGCTGGCGTCGGAGGGCCCCGGTCTGGCCATTTCGACGGTGGCCACCTCGACCAATCGCAAGCCCTGCGCGGCGTGTGGAACGGTGAAACGACACTACTTCGACGGCGTCGCGGCCGAGCACGGTTTCCGCGTAGTGGCCACGGGGCACAACTTGGATGACGAAGCGGCGCGCCTGCTCGGCAACGTTCTGCGTTGGCAGACCGAGCATCTGGCCAAGCAGAGCCCGGTACTGCAACCCAATCACGCGAAATTCGCCCGCAAGGTGAAGCCGCTCTTCCGCATCAGTGAGTACGAAGCCGCCGTTTATGCGTTCGTCCGCGGTATCGACTACATCGTGGAGGAATGCCCCAACAGCGTCGGGGCCACGCAACTAGTCTACAAGGATGTCCTCAATCGCCTTGAAGCGGCGATGCCGGGGACGAAGCTGACTTTCGTTCAAGAGTTCTTGCGTGCGGGGCGGCCGGCGTTCGTCACGGCGGAGGCAGCACCGCCGCCGGAGACCTGCGAGCGCTGCGGCATGCCGTCGTACGGGGCGATCTGCTCGTTCTGCCGTCTGGTTGCCGAGGTCGAGCGCAAACAGGAAACGCGTCGAAGCGCGCAGAGCGGCTAACGAGCGAAGATCGGGCCGCGCGCGCCGACCCCCTACCGAGAAGAATGCCGAGCCATGAGTGACCGTTCCCATCTCGTCGCGGGCGAGAGTGTCCTGTTCATCGATCGCAAGGAGCGCGAGTACCTGCGCACCCTGCGCCCCGGCGCGCGTGTACATCTGCGGAGCGGATCTCTCCAAGCGGACCACCTGATCGGGTCGCAGGAAGGCACCGTCGTCTACAATACGGCGCGGGAGCCCTTCCTGATGCTCCGCCCCACCTTTGCGCAGCTCATCCCCAGTCTGCCGCGGCGCGCCCAGGTCATCTACCCGAAGGACATCGGGCCGATCTTGCTGTGGGGCGACATCTACCCCGGAGCCAACGTCGTCGAGATCGGCACCGGCCCCGGGGCACTGACCATGGCTCTGCTGCGCGCCGTCGGCACCAGCGGTCATCTGACCTCCTACGAGGCCCGCCCCGACTTCGTCGAGATGGCCCGCCGAAACGTGGAACTTTACCATGGCCCGGCGCCAAACTGGACCCTCAAGCTGGCCGACGCGACCAATGGGATCCAGGAGCGTGAAGTCGATCGGCTGCTTCTCGATTTGGCAGAGCCGTGGCATCTGTTGCTGCAGATCGAGGCCGCACTCCGTCCCGGCGGACTCGTCGTCGGCTACCTCCCAACCGCGCTCCAGGTGAAGGAATGGGTCGATGCCCTGCGCGCCCGCGGCTTCGGTGCGGTGCAGGCGATGGAGACGCTGATGCGGTTCTGGCACGTGAAGGCGCGCAGCGTGCGCCCGGAGCATCGCATGGTGGCCCACACCGGGTTCATCACCGTCGCACGCCGTCTCGCTCCCTCGGCGATTCCCGTCGCCCTCGACGCCGACGACGAAGACTCGACGGACGAGGATCCTCCCGACGAGCGTTGACTCACCGCCCCACGCTGTAGTACCGATTCCCTGGTTTCGACGCGCGGTCGCTGATGACGAAAGACGATCTCCGGCGCAAGGTTTGGATGCGACTCAAGCTGGCGGGTGCGCTCCGGTTCCCAGGAATCGAACAGCGGGTGCCGAACTTCGCCAGCTCGGAACGAGCCGCGGATCTTCTGTCCGAGCTGACGCTGTGGCGGCGCGCCAAGGTCGTCAAGATGAGCGCCGATGCCCCCCAGGCGGGGCTACGCCGGCGTGCCCTGCAGGAAGGTAAGATCCTCTACCTGCCCGTTCCTCGGCTACGAGGCTACCAGTGCTTCGTCGAGGTCGACCCGGCAAAGCTCGGCAGGCGCGCGTCACGAGCGGTCAGCATGACCGGCGCGCTCCGCATGGGAAGAGTGGTGGCCGCGCACCAGATGCAGGCGATTGATCTGATCGTCTGCGGCTCCGTTGCGGTCACTCGCCAGGGGGCGCGTCTCGGTGTCGGCGGGGGTTACGGAGACCTGGAGTACGCCTTGCTCCGTAAGGAAGGTCGGGTACGAGAGTATACGCCAATCCTGACGACCGTTCATTCCCTGCAGGTTCTCGAAGATCGAGTCCCAATGCGAGCGCATGACGTGCCCGTGGACTTCCTGGTCACCCCGGAGCAGGTAATCGCCGCGCCGAGTCTGCATCCACGCCCGCGGGGAATTCTATGGGATCTGCTGGCAGAGGAGCAGATCCGCTCCATCCCATCGCTGCAACGCAGTCGACGAGAGCCCCAGGGAGCTTCCACGCCGCGCCAGGGTTGAACGGAGATCCTGGCGTTCGGGGAAAAGGGCGCCGGTTTCGGCGCGCGCCCCGCCGTCGGGTTCATATCCACGCACGAAGGCCGCGCCTACGCCCCGTGGGACGGAGAGCCGATCTGCCCGGTTGAGCTCAGCCGACAGGGGCGGCCGGAAGAGTGAACCAGAAGGTGCTGCCCTGCTCGGGGGAGGCCTCGAGCCAGATTCGGCCCCCGTGCTTTTCGATGATCTTGCGAACCAGGGTCAGCCCGATGCCCTCGCCGGGCACGGCACCGTTCTCGAGGCGCTGAAACAGGCGAAAGATGCTGTCCTGCTTCGCCTTCGGCACGCCCGGTCCGGTGTCCCGGACGTAGCACACACAAGATCCGTTCTCGATCGAAGCCCCGATCTCGATTCTTCGCAGCGCGCGGTCGCCCATGTACTTGATGGCATTGTCGACGAGGTTGCTGATGGCCTGATTGAGACGCAGCGGATCTCCGATCACTTCGGGCAAGCTGGCGATGGCCACGGTGATCTGCCTCTGGTCGAGCTGATAACGGAAGGAGTCGATGATCTTGTCGACCATCGGGCCAAGGGGCACCAGCTCGGTCGGGTTCGTTCGAGTCGCAATACGCGACACGTTCAGAAGCGATCCGATGAGGCTATCCATACGCGCTACGGCCGCGTGGATGAACTCGACAGACTCATCGACGTCGGCGAAAAGCGCCCGGCTCTCGGGGCTCACCGGCTGTTCGCCTCGTAGCTCGGCGATGGCAAGCTGCAGCTCCCGGCTGAATCCCTGTACGTTGATCAGAGGGGCACGCAAATCGTGGGAGGCAACGTAGAGCAAGTCTTCCATCTCCTGGTTGGCGATTGCCAGTTGCTTCGCCTGCTGCTCGTTTGCCCTGGCCAGATCGCTCCTGTGGCGGAGAGCATCCTCCATCGCGCAGCGCGTGCGAAACTCCCGGCGACGCAGCGTCTCACTCGTCCGTATCCCAACCAGTGCGATGGCGCTCGCCGTGGCGATGAACGACATGTTGGTGAGGAAGAGGCCGAGGCTGTTGATGTGGCCGTGAAGGACAGCCCCGACAACGTACATCGCCATCAAGGTACTGGCGATACCGAGAATCGCGGACGGGGGCCATGGCATCAGCAACGCGACGGCCAGTATGATGAGGATGAAGCCGATGAAGTAAGGGCTCTGATAGCCGACCAGCGCCACCGGCACGCCTGCGCCGACCAACCCGACCTGCCCCGCCAAGAGGTGCCCCAGGCGCTGGCCGTGCATCTTTCCCCAGCTCGAATGGACGGCCGCCAACACCGTCAACGTCACCACCAGCCCCGCCAGCTGCCACCCAGCGAGCACCAGCCAGTGCTCCGGGTACAGGACGTAGTCGGTAATCGTGTAGAGGGGGGTGATGAGCATGGCCAGCCAGCAGGCCACAACCGTTCGCCGCTGGGTCAGGCGGCGCGTCTCCTCTGCGAATCTGACCTGCTGATCCGGCTCGAAATCTCCCCCCGCGATCGGCATTTGCTGTGGCAGAAGCAAGCGATGCGCCATGCGGGCGTCGCGCTTGCGCACCAACCCCAGCCCTCGCAGGATCGAGATCCAGACAAAGTTAAATTGACGGCAGTGCAGTTTTGGACGCCGTCTGCCCGCGCTTGCGCCGGCCCCAGCCGTTCGGTAAAGGCTCCGCCATGACCCCGTTCCAACGCCCCTTGCCTGAGCCGGACGATCAGTCGGCCTTCTATTGGCAGGCCGCCCGCGAGCATCGGCTGGCCATCCTACGATGCCGGCAATGCGGGCGCTACGTACATTACCCACGGTCCGAATGCCCTGCCTGCCACGCCACCGGGGTGAGACCCGCACCGGTCAGCGGCCAGGGTCGAATTCACTCCTATACCGTGACCCACTATGTGCCGGCCGCGGGTTTGCGAGACGCCGTGCCCTTCGTCGTCGCGCTGGTGGAGCTGGTGGAGCAGACAAACCTACGCATCATCGCTAATCTGCGCGAGTGCGCGCCCGCGGACGTTCGCATCGGCATGCCGGTCGAGGTGTTCTTCGAGGACGTCACGCCGGAAGTCACCCTGCCCCAGGTCCGCCCGCGCCAGTAACCCGTTCCGGGCGAGCCCGCGATTGCACCTGCGGGTGAGATTTGCCAAGAATCCCTGGATGGCAACCAACAGTCTCAGGAGGTCTTGATGACGACCCAAGGAAACGGAGCGCAGAAAAAGGAACGATCATGGCCGGCCATTCTGGGCTGGGGTAGCCTGGCGCTCTTTGCCGTCGGATTCGTCTACGTGATCAGCACCCAACTCGGGGAGTCGTGGGCAAAGCGGGAAGCCGACGCCACGAAACTCGTCCGAGAGTACAAGCCCGACGGCAAGATGAGCCTTGAGGACATGACCAAGCTGTTGCAGACACAAGGCACGGACGTCGACGTCTTTGTGGGCGAGTTCTCGTGGGAGGGTCGGCAGATCGATGGCCCTGACTACGAAGTCATCCTCACTTGGCGAGAAGGCAACAACCATCGCCAGGCCGTGTGGCGGGTGAACCTGAAGAACAACGAGATCCGCCCACAGGGAGACGAGGCGGCCTCCGTCGTGCGGCGAGCGGAGGAACGCGAGGCCAAAGCACAGCACTCCGGCTCGCAGTAGCATGGCCGCAGGAGGTGCTCGTGGAGGTCACGACGCTTCACCTGGAGAAACCCGACGACGTCAACGTGATCCTCGGCCAGGCCCACCGATCAATCTAGCCCCGCGCTCTCCGTGCCGCTCGCGCTCCGGCGTCGATGACGGATCTCACGGGCCCGCGCGCGCCACGCTTGGGCCCACTGGGCGTGACGCTCGAAGACTTCCTGCCCGCAACGATTGACGAACAGCCTGGAAGCAGCCCCGATGATCACGATATCGTCGATCAAGCCGGCTCGGAGGTGATCGGGGATCAGGTCTCGCGAGACGACACCGTAGACGAGCGCCGCACCGACCGCGACGCGACCCAACCGGCTCGATCGCCGGTCGAAGAGAGCCAACAGGTACACGAGCAATCCAAGCGGCAGATAGACGCGGAATACGCTCAACCCTTGCGCCCGCCACTGCGCCAGGAGTTCCCGGTCGCACATCGCGAGGACGATGCCAATGAGCAGCAGAATCGCCCCCCGCACCACCCAGCGCCACCACGTCCTGACGGCCCGAATGATCGACGCCAGCAAATGACGACACCACCACTTCGTCAGGCGCACCAACCGGACCGACCCCAGGCGCAATCTCCGCTCCACCGGCAGCCGCAGGGACTGACTCACGCTCGCGGCGCTCAAGCCCTCAACCGCCGGACTGGCGTCTCTCGTCACGGCCATCGACCCCGGGGGCACGGCCAGGCACCACCAGAAAACCAGGAGCAAGAGACCGCTTGGCTGGATGCTTGGCAGCCGCCTCATTGAGCCAAAATGCGGCAGGCCGCAACCGGAAGTCAAACCGAATGGCTACCGTCACCAAAGTGCTGGGTTGATCCGACACGCCAATCGCATGGCGGCACCTCTCTGGCCCAAGTGCCCGCTAAATCGATCGAATCAATGGCACCTCACTTGCTCAAAGGTATGCGCAGATCACCACTGGTGATCCAGAGGTCCAGGACAAAGGAGACTGCAATGGAAACGGCTTTCAACGACACGGTCCGGTCGCTACGACATCAGCTCGGAATGACGCAGGAGGAGTTTGCCCATGCTCTCGGCCTGACGGTGGGTACCATCAACCGCTGGGAGAACGGTCGCTTCCACCCGAGCAAGCTGGCTCGCGCGACCATCCTCGACTTTGCTCATCGACGCGGAATCTCCTTCGCCGCTGGAGACAACTCGGTCCAAGCCGATCGAGTCGATCACCATGTCGATCACCATCAGGACGTCGCCTAACGCAAGGCACTGCAGCCTTTCTGATCCGATCCGCCGCCCCAGAGCCCATTTGCGACCACCCTGGGCCGCGCCCAGCCATGGGATCAACCAAGGTGCTCTCGCCTTGCGCTCTACGGAGCGCGAATGATGATCGACCGCGGTAAGCCTGGCTGATCGTTCACGTCACGCACTCGCGCGGTGACCACCGTGTCGCCGGGCGGAAAGGCCAGCTCACTACCAATTTGCGCGCAAAATTGAAGCGTGCTCCCGGCGCCGACAAAGAAGTAGGAGCCAGCCGATCCGGTGCACGCCTCGGAGCTGGTCCTTCCCCCCGTCGCTGATCCCTGAAATGGATAGCTGAATCGACACCCCAGGTCGTTGAGGCTATTCGCGATGCTCTGCGTGAGCCCGAACCCCGCCGGGCTCACTGCGGGCACACCGCCCACGAGCGGAGCGGCGGCATCGCAGACGGTGCTACTGCCATTTCCCAGAGGCCGATCCACCTCGACCTCCAGATCCGGACGTACGTTCGGGTCGCTCGCCGACCAGTTGAATACCGTCGTTCCGATGTCGAGGTTGCTGGGTCCTCTCTTCGCCTCGACAACCAGGAAGAACCCCTGCGGCAAAACCACCTGAAAGATTGGCCGCCCCAGGCTGTCGCTCCCGATCGGAGTCAGAGCGATGCTATTCAGTGTGGCCACCCCGAGGTAGGTCACGTCTGGCCCAATCGACAGCGGCGTCGCCGTGACTGTGGGCGATGGCGTAGGCGTGCGCGTCGCCGTTCTTGTGGGCGTCGGTGTTCGCGTTGCCGTCGCCGTCCGCGTCCCGGTGTGAGTGCGCGTCGGCGTCGGCGTTGGACTCGCCGTTGCCGTCCCGGTCACGCTCGGGGACGGTGACACTGTGGGTGTCGCTGTCCGCGTCTCCGTCGGCGTCGTCGTAAAGGTCCGACTTGGTGTACGCGTGGGCGTCGCCGTTGCCGTTTGCGTCGTCGATGGTGTCTCTGTCGGCGTGGCCGTCTCCGTGGCAGTTCGGGTCGGGGTAGCCGTGAAAGTTGGCGTGGGGCTAAGGGAAGGCGTGCGAGTTGCGGTCGGGGTGCGCGTCCCCGTGGCCGTCGCCGTTTCCGTCGCTGTTCTCGTCGGTGTCCGTGTCCGCGACGGGGTGCGCGTCCTGGTCTCCGTCGGCGTACGCGAGGGCGTCCTGGTAGGTGTGCTCGTCCGCGTCGAGGTCGGCGTACGCGTCGGCGTCGCCGTCCTGGTCTCGGTCCGCGTGCGCGACGGCGTCACCGTCCTCGTCGCCGTTGCCGTCTCGGTCGGCGTTCGTGTCGCCGTCACCGTCGCCGTATCGCCGGGCACGTTCGAGGTAGCCGTGGCCGATGCTTCGGTCGCCGTCGGCGTCCGCGTCGGCGACGCCGACGGCGAAGGGCTTCGTGTCGCTGTCGGCCTGGGGGTGTAGGTCAGCACCCGCGTGTTCGTCGGCGTGGGCGTCCGCGAAGGCGTGCGTGTCCGCGTCGGCGTGCGAGTCCTCGATGGACTCGGCGTCACTGTCGGCGTGAAAGTCGGGGGCAACGTTCGCGTTGGCGTTCCCGACCGCGTCGGCGACTGGGCCCGCGTCACCGTTGCCGTCGCGCTCAACGAAGCCGACGGCAAGGGACTGGGCGTCTCGCTCGCCGTAGCCGTTGCTGCAGGTGTCGTGCGCGTCGAGGTCACCGACGGTGTCGGGGATGCCAGCGGCGGCGCACTCGGCGTCCTCGTCGGGCTCGCGCTCTTCGTCGGGGTAACCGTGGCCACCCCTCCCTGCAGAACCGCGGTAAAATCTGCAGCCGAGACCATCCCGTCGCCATTGGCGTCGGCCTCGGGACAAGCCAAGCCCTCGCCGAAGACCGTGCTCACAATGGCGCCGAGCAGCGCATCTCCGCCACCGGGGCAGGGAATCGCTCCCGCCCTTTCCGCGCCACTAACACAGAAGAGAGCAAGACCCGCGAGGGTCCGGGCTGCGGCACGCCACAGCCACTCGGCACAACCGCCGCCGTTCGCAGCAGACAAGGTTTAGAAATCTTGAGTCTTCGGCACGGGTCTGTCAACGTTACTTTTGCGCCCGTCCCTCGACCAGAAGGCGCTCGAGCTTTACGCGCACCAGGGTCGGATCGACGATGGGCTTGGCCAGGTAGTCGTCACATCCCGCCGCCAGCGCCTTCTGCTCGTCACCAGCCATCGCCTGCGCGGTCAACGCGATGATGGGGATGACCTTGCCTGCTTCGAGGCTCCGGATACGCCTCGTCGCCTCCCAGCCGTCCATCACGGGCATCTTCAAATCCATGAAGATCAAATCCGGCGCCTCGCTCTCGACCGCCTCGAGTGCCTCGCGCCCGTTGCCCGCCTCGACGATCTCGAAATCACCGATGCGCTTGAGGCGATAAACGAGAATTCGCCGGTTATCCAAATTGTCTTCAACAACGAGGATCCGTTTCCGCCCCATCTCCGTACCCATCGACCCGAAAGCCTATCACGCCCTCGCCCCTCTGATAACAAAAAAAGGGGCCGGGACAAGACTTCGTCCCGGCCCCTCGAGGCGCATCGCTACGGCAGCGCCGCTAGGGCAACGCCGGCAGCGTGATCACGTCGCCAGCGTCAACAGGCCGCACGCTGTCGTAGTTGAGGTTGAACGCATCGCTGAAGCCACTGGCGTAGGTTTCCTCGGCGACGCCGAGAAGACCGTGCAGAGGGCTGTTCGCCGGGACGCCACGAATGCGGGTCTGACCGGTCAGTGTTCCCTCGACTCCAACCGCAAAGATCGACGCCGAGTCGTCCGCGGTGCCCACCCTCGTGTCGAGATCGGACAGGCGGATGGTCTTGAAACAGTCGACCCTGGTGCTCGACGAGAAACGCTGCTCGAACTCGTTGATGATCGCCAGCTGTGCGATCGTCGCTCGCTGCCCACTGATGCTGTTGGCTCCCGAGGTGTCTTCCAGGTCCTCCGAGCAGGGCACCAGCGTCAGCGTCGTGTTGACCGCATCACCATCACCGAACGGCTCCGCACCTTCGAAGAAGTGGTTGAGAACCAGCGTGCTGGGACAGGAAGCGTACTCGGCCGTGGAGCAGACCGGGGCCGAACCATTGCCGTCGGTGCCCAGGCAGAGAGTCTGGTCGCTGTTATTCGAGCCGGTGATTGCCGGAATTCCGACCGCGTTATACTGCCGCACATCGACGCCGCCCGCGGTGACGTCGTAGATCCGCGCCGTCCCGATGAAGTCGTTCCGATCCACCGGCACGTCGGTGGTGTTGTCGATCTCGACGCACTTCAGCTCGCCGACGAAGGGGTCCTCGGGGACCGGCAGAAGCGCCCCTTCGTTGCCGCTGCAGCCGTTCAAGTTGCCGGCACCGCAGGGAAGCACGCCCCCCTGGGAGGCGCGGAAACCAACCGGCTGGTTCTGGGTAACAGTGGCGAAGAAGTCAGTCACCCGCCACAGGCCCACACAGCTTTGGTTCTGAGACCGGCAGTTCAGCTCCGGGTCGGCGCTGTTCGGGTCGCAGATGTTGTCGATAGTGCTATCGTCGCCGGCGCAAAAGCTGTTCGCATTCACCCAGAAGCAGTGTAGCTGGTGCGGCCCGGCCGGATCGGTGTTGGCGATCTCGACGACAGTGTCCGTCAGCGTCGCCCCGCCCGTCAGCAGGCCAGTAGTATCCACACTGATCTTAGGAAAAACGAGAATCCCCGCCGCCGTGTCGGAGCCCACCTGCTGCGCCTGGGCCAGCCCCGTCGCCGCCAGGAGAACGGCGGCGGCTCCCAGCACTGCGAGCGCGCTTGGTGACCGATCCCGCTTCCGTGTACGCATTGCCCGTCTCCTTTCTTCCATCACACGACTCTGCCTACCTGTTGCGTCCGCCATGACTCAACCTCGCGGACCTCACGGCGTAGAGAGCCGGATGACGGCCGGCGAGCCGGTCGTAACCGGCAGATTCGTCGTATCCGTGTTGCCGGCAACGTGAACGTTGTTGGCGGCGCTGGCGCTGTTCGCGGCCCCATCGGTAACCACGCTGTCCAGGACCGCCAGCACCCCGGCCGACGCATTGGCTCCGGTCGGCGTGATCGTCCCGTAAGCGAAATCAGTGGAGGTCGAGGTGACCGCAAACGCCCCAATCGCGGTGAGGGGCAGGCGCGTCCAGCAGGCGACCCCCGGACCGCCGGTGAAGGAGATTTGCTGCTCGAACTCGTTGTACGCGATGACGCTCAGGCTGACCGTCTCGGGCACGAGGTTCTCCAAGTCGGCGCCGCAAGGGATAAGGGTGATGAAGTTGGTGACCGATGAGGTGGGGGTACCGAGTGCCTCGATGACCGGGTCAGCCGCCCCCGAAGCGAGCGTGGTGAAATTGAGCGAAGCTGGGCAGCCGTTGTACTCAATATTATTGAGCACAAGAGCGTTGCCACTCATCGGATCGCCACCGTGAATGCTGATCGCGTTGTACTTGGAGACGTCTCCGGGATTGCCTGCCTGGTTGATGTTTTTCACCGTGGCCTGGCCGACCAAGCTGTTCCCCGCAATCGGGACGTCGCTCTCGTCCACCGTCGCGCAGATCAGCTCGCCGGTGAATCCCGTGACAGTCGGAGGCACGGCGCCGGGGTCGAAGCCGGTGTTGCCATCCAGTGGGTTGATCTGTCGCCCCTCGCTGACGAGCCAATGGGTCGGCTGCAGGCGCGTCAACCAAATCGAGAAATCGGACTCCTGCCACCGCGGCTGGCCCGTATTCGGATCAGGCGAGCCATCGATGTAAAAGCACCGAGCGTGCGTCGTCGAGGTATTGGTGTTGGTGATTTGGATGATGGTGTCCTGGTCGGTGGTGTTCACCACCTTGGGGAAAATCAGGATGGAGCCTGGCCGCTCCGTCGAGACGTCCGCGCGGGCCACCCCGGTGATGCCGAACGCCAGGGCGCACATGGCTACCACCACCCCGGCGCTCAGGCTCTTGGTCGTCCTCATGGCCTTCCTCCTTTTACACTCGCTACCGTCTGCTCGTCCCCTCAAAGGCCCCACGTCTCAGCTCTCACGGGATGATGATCGTGTTCGTAGCGTCGACGGAGTCCTGGTGAACGTTGTAGGCCGAGCTACCACACGGATCCGCCGTCAATCGGTCACACGGCGCCGGGCTCGGGCCGGCCGTCAGGTTGAGCCGGGCCACAGCGATGAGGCTGGCGCCGATGGCGCGAATGCGAGTCTGCCCGGCCACGGTGCCCGAAACCCCCGCACTCCAGATGGAGCGCTCAGGCTGGGTCGTGTCGATGCGCGAGAGCGAGCTTTGGTAGAAGCAGTTCACCCTGTGGCTGGTGGAGAACCGCTGCTCGAACTCGTTGAAGACCAGGAACTGTGCCGTCGAGGTCGCCAGCGTGGGATCGGCCCCGCTGAGGTCAACCGAGCACGGGACAAGAGTGAGCTCCGTGTCGGCCACGGATACGTTGTCGATCGGATCGATGGCGCCGTCGAAGAGATGATTGACGACCGTGACCGCCGAGCAGCCCTGGTAGTCGCCGTTAGGCCCCAAGGTCAGGGTCGTGCTGTCGCCCGCGGTGGTGCCGTTGGAGCGCAGCCCGACGGCGTTGGCGGTTGCGACATCGAGCGTGCCGTCGGCGAGGATCGTTTCCACGGTCGCCTCACCCTTGAGATCGTTGGTGTTCGCTGCACCGGCCGGCGGCAGGCCCGTGCTGCGATCCACCTCGACGCAGTGGAGTTCACCGACGAACGGAGACTCCGGAACCGGCGGAATCAGGCTCCCGGAGTTCGTCGCATTGGTCAGGCAGGTCCCGCCCGGGCACTGCGCGTCGCTGGTGCAGGCGATCAGCGGGTTATTGCTGCAGACCCTCGTGCTGAGCGGAAAGCCGCTGCCGCTGAGGCCGTCAGAAGCAGACCATCCAAGCGGCTGCCTGGGCGTGAGGTTGATCACGAAGTCGGTCACGGTCCAGCCCGGGACACAGGATCCGAAGCTGCCGTTGGCGCAGGTGCTCGACGTCTGGCACACCGCACCGGTATTGGTGCAATGGCTGTTGGCGTTGATGTAGAAGCACTTGGCGGTGACGGCCTTGGTGGCGTTCGCGTTGGTGAGCTGCACCACGGTGTCCCGGCCGTTGGCCACATTGACGTCGATACGAGGGTAAACGACGACCGCCGCTGGTTGATCCGAGTTGGTGAAAGCATGCGCGGCCGGCGCCAGCCCGAGCCCGACCACGAGGGTGGCGACGATTGCGGAGCCAATTCGCTTGCTAGTCAGCATTGCCCGTCTCCTTTCTTTCCTGAGCCCAACATCCTCGACATTCATAACCCGGCACATCTCGTCAGCCATCGCGTCACGGGGTCATGTGCGAGAAGACGCGGGTAACGATCGAGTCGGTTGCGCACAGCTGGCCGGTAGGGCAGTCGGCATTAGTGGTGCAGGCCTGGGTCGTCAGGCCGGTGTTGGCCGCCTGACAGAAGCCGCGCGAGCCGACAAAGTGACCGTTGCCCGCCGCGGTCCCCAGTGTGGGAGTGAGCACGTTGCTATGGAAGTCCTCCACAACGGAGAGCAGGCCCGGCTGCGCCTCGCAGGTCGAGCTGCCCGTGCAGTCGGCATCCGACGTGCAGCCTGCCCCGGCGTTGTTGTTCGGATCGGTCGGGTCGCCGCCGGTGCACACGAAACCCTGGGCAGGTCGGATCTGGGTACGGGCAAAGGTCGAGCCCAAGGTGCCGAAATTGAACTGGGTGGGATTGAGCTGATCGAGGAAGCCGTCCCACCAGCAGGTTACGGTGGTGGAAGCGGAGAAGTTGGTCTCGAATTCGTTGGTGACGCTGAACTGAGCGACCACTCGACCCGGGACGACGTTGTCGAAATCGGCCGAGCACGGGACCATGGTCAGCTCGTTCGCCACCGGGCAGTCGCCAGCGCTCGGGCAGCTCGCGGTGCCGGTCGCGACGATGTCATCGGCACCCTCGGCGTAGTGGTCGACGATCTGAGCCGCGGGACAGGCTTCGTACTCGAAGCCGTCGAGGGCGATCGTGTTCCCGTTGGCGACCGAGTTCAGGAAACGAAAGCCGATCGCATTGTACTCACTGATCTGAACGCTGGTCCCGAGGGTCTGAATCGTGGCCTCGCCTTTGATGGCATTGTTGCCGACGGGCGCGTCACTGTCGTCGACCTCGTAGCAGATCAACTGCCCGCGAAAACCGAACCCGCCCAAGGGCGGCGGCAGGATCTGGGTGAACGAGATACCCGGGCAGTTCTTGGAAGTGGCATCACACATGCCAACCGGCGGGCTCGAGAGGATCAGGTTCGGGTTACGCCCCGTCGACACGCGCCAGATGGTTGGCTGCTGCTTGGTCAGGGCAATGAAGAAGTCCTGATCTTGCCAATTGACGTCCGAGCAGGATTGCCCAACCGGACAGTCGGAGTTGAGGGAGCACACCGCACCGCTTGTGCTGCAAATGCCAGTGGCGTTGACGTACTCGCAGTGCGCCTGCACCGGCTGGTTGGAGATGTTGGTAATCTGGATGAGGGTGTCGCGCGTTCCATCCGCGATCACCTTCGGGAAGAACAGCACCGACGCGGGCTCGTCCGTCGTGGCGGCGGCCCGGGCGGTGCCCAACCACAGCCCCAGCAGTGACAGCACGGTCCCCAGGCCCGTCAGCCAAGGATTTCGCTTCAGCACACGCATCGCACGCCTCCTTTTTGTCTGCACACCGTCTCTACCTCTGCGGGTCGCACAGCGGCCCCAGAGAGAAATGCCAAAGCTATATCTCTCATTTACGCTAAGTTGTCAAGAGAAAAAGAAAAGCCTCCCACCAACCGCCCCCCCTCGGACCGCGCGGTCACCGGACGTGACCACGTAAGCTACCGAACCTACGGATCTTTAAATGACCCATCCCGACGCCCTTGTCAAGCAAAAGACGGAGGGGCGCTCACGGTGTCGGCGTCGGCGTTGGAACAACGACGCGCACGATGATCTGCGCCGTGGGACCCAACTGCCCCGCCTGGTCGCGCAGCCGCACGGTCAGGAGGGTGTCCCCCGGCGGAAATGTCTCGGTGGTGTCGGCCTGCTTGCAGAATTGCACGATCCCCTTCGGTGTCGGCGAGGGGCTCACCAAGCTGGAGGTCACGAAGCTCTTCGTGCCGTGCGCGTCCATCGTGCAGGCCCCGTCGCTGGTGGCATGGATGGCAAACCGACAGGCGAAATCCTGCAGTGTGTCGGTTATGGTCTGGTCGCCGTCGGCAAAGCTTGGCGTGGGAATCGCCGGCACCCCGCCGCCCACGGGAGGGGGTCCCTGATCGCAGACCGTAGTGCTGCCATTGCCGATGGCCATGTCCCCCTCGATCTGCAGGTCGGGCCTGTCCGCCGAGTTCGGAATGGGATTCAGATCGGTGCCGACGGGGGACGTGCTCCCCGGCCTGGGATAGCCTTCGACGACGATCATCCCGGCGCGCGCACCGTCCGGCACATCCGGAACGACGCTGAACACCTGGATGCCGCCCTCGAACTGCGGCGTCGGCGTCGGGGTGCCGGCGCAGCAACCGAATTGGTTGCACCCCAGCGGGCACCCGTCGGTACGGTAGATCCCGAAATAACCGATCCGCGGGCCGGGGTCGGCCGGGGTCAGGGTCGGCGGCGGCGAGGTCGGCGTGATCGTCGGCGTCGGCGTGAAGGTCGCCGTCAGGCTCGGCGTCTGCGTCTGCGACGGCGTCCGCGTCAGCGTCGGCGTGCGCGTGAACGTCGCCGTGTTGGTCGCCGTCGGCGGGATCGTATCGGTTGGCGTCGGAATATCGGTCGGCGTGCGCGAAGGCGTCCTCGTCGCGGTATCCGTGGGAGTGGACGACGGCGTTGGCGTCAAAGTGGGCGTTCGTGTCGGCGTCTCGGTTCGCGTCGGCGTCTCCGTGCGGGTCGGCGTCGCCGTGCGCGTGTCCGTCGGCGTCGGCGTCTGCGACGGCGTCAGCGATGGGGTTCGCGTCGGCACGGGGGTATGTGTCCGTGTCGGTGTCGCCGTATCGGTCGGCGTTCGCGTCGGCGTCGCGGTCCGCGTACTTGTCGGAGTTCGCGTCGGCGTCGGCGTCCGCGACGGGGTACGGGTCAACGTCTCGGTCGGCGTTCGCGTTGCCGTGCGGGTGGGCGTCTCGGTCCGTGTCGGCGTCTCGGTCCGCGTTGCCGTGGGAGTCAACGTCTCCGTGGGGGTTGCGCTCGGAGTTCGCGTTGCGCTGGGCGTCGCCGTGTGGGTGCTCGTCGGCGTCAACGACGGCGTGCGCGTCGGGGTTTCGGTGCGCGTTGCGGTAGCGGTTCGCGTGGCGGTCGGCGTGCGCGTCGGCGTCGCAGTCCGCGTCGGCGTACGGGTGAGGGTCTCGGTTGGGGTCAGTGTCGGTGTGCGAGTGAGTGTCGGCGTCCGCGTCGGGGTTCCCGTCCGCGTCGGAGTTTCAGTGCGCGTCGGAGTTTCAGTGCGCGTCGGGGTTTCGGTACGCGTCGGTGTCTGCTCGACGACGGGCGTCTCCGTCTTCGTCGCCGTCGCCGACGCGCTGGGCGATGCCGTTGCCGTTGGTGTTGTCGTGACCGAGGCGCTTGGCGTCGCGGTAGCGGTCGCGGTGGGCGAGGAGGTCCGCGTTGCCGTGCGGCTCGACGTCGCCGTGGCACTGGCCGTCGGCGTTTGCGTGCTCGTTGCCGTCGCCGTGGGGCTCGGCGACAGCGTGGAGGTAGCCGAGGGCGTTGGCGTCGAGGACACGGTGACCGTGGCAGTGGGGGAGCGCGTCCCTGTCGCCGTTGGCGTCGGGACGGTCGCCGTGCCGGTTGGCGTTGGGCTGGGCGGCGACGGTGTGTCCGTTGGCGTCGGGGTCGGCGAGACAGGAGAAAACGAAGGCGTGGCACTTTCCGTCGCCGTGACAGTCGGGGTGGCGGGAGTACCGCCCGTCTCGGTCGGGCCCGGCGTCGAGGGCGGCGCCAGAATGGTCTCGAGCGCGAGCAGGTCCGCGCTGTTGACGTGACCGTCACCGTTGACGTCGGCGAACTCGCACAGACTGCCCTCGAAAATGGCTTCGGGGAGGGCATCGAGGTCCCGGCTGTCGACGACCCCGTCGCAGTTGGCATCCCCGGTGACGGCACGAGCCTCCGTGGCCCACGCCAAAGTGGAGACCATGACCAGCAAGCCGCAGCATGCTCCCAGGGTCAACCGACGCCAGCGCCTGTCGCAGCGGCCAGCCGTGCATACCGTTCTCGAAAAGCGCGCGACACTCATGCTGCCCGTCTCGGCGACCCCTTTCCGCCACCCTTGAGGCTGATTCGTATGCGCCATGTGACCTGCATTTGCAAGTACCGATTTCTGGCGACCCGCCGTCGGGCAGGCGAACGTCGGCCCTTGCCAAAGGCCCGTCTTCGTTCTATGTGAATCACAACTCAGTTCTGAGCATTCATTCACTTACAAAGGGCCTTTCCCGCCTGTCGCTTGTCCCGAGCTTCTCCCGCGCCTCGCTCTGCTCCTTCGGGCTCTCGAGCTAGATCTGCGCAGTGGGCGTGCCCGCAACCTCTCCTCGCGTCTCCACCGCTTGCAATGCCGCCCCACCTACGATCAGATCGCTCCGATACCAGCTTCGGTTTCGGGAGTGTGCGATGAACCTGGGGAAGTTGGCCCTGAGCCTACCGGTCCCGCCCAACGTGGCGACGTGCCTCGACTGGGCCCGACGAGCCGAAACGCTCGGGTACGAAAGCATTTGGATCGCGGAGACCGGAGGACCGGATCCTTTCGTCCTTGCCGGCGCGGTGGCGCAAGTGACCTCGACTCCCCGGATCGGTCTGGCCGTCTCCCCGGTCTACATCCGCACCCCCGCTACCATCGCCGCCGCGGCAGGGACGGTCTCTCAGCTGGCTCCCGGCCGCTTCATCCTCGGCCTGGGATCATCGAGTCACGCCATCGTCGAGAACTGGCATGGCGTGCCGTTCCGCAAGCCGGTGACGCGCGTGCGCGAGACCGTCACCACCGTGCGCGCCATGCTCGCCGGGGAAAAGAGCAAGTTCGAGGGAGTCACGCTGCGCACTCACGGCTACCGCCTGATGGCCCCCACGGCCGGACCGGTGCCGATCTACGTGGGCGCCCTGCGACCACCGATGTTGGAGGTGGCCGGCGAGGTTGGTGACGGCGTCGTCGTAAACCTCTTTCCCGCCCCGGCACTGCCGAGAATGCTCGAACACGTCGCCGCCGGCGCCAGACGTGTCGGCAAGGATCCGACCGACCTCGAAGTCGTCTGCCGACACCAGGTTCTGGTCACCGACGACAAGAAGGGAGCACGGGAGCTCTTTCGCGCCGGACTCACCGGCTACTTTGCGACTCCGGTCTACAACAAGTTCGCCGCCTGGTACGGGTTCGAAGAAGAGGCGGCGCTGATCGAGAAGGGGTTCAAGACGGGCGATCGTGAAATGACCAGACGGGGGATGACCGACCGTTTCGTGGATAGCCTGGGCATCTTCGGCTCGCTCGAGGAATGCCGCGAGCGGATCGCGGCCTTCGTCCGGGCGGGCGTGACGACGACGATCATCAGCCCGCTGGCGCTCGATCCCGAGGCGATCCGGCGAACGCTGGAAGGCTTGGCTCCCTGAGCGGGACCTTTCCTCCGCCGTCAACCGGCCTGCCGCGCCCCGGCGCGCGATCGCTTGCGAGCAGCGGTTCTCGTGGCCCGGGCGGCCGCGCGCTCTGCCGCCTGCTGCAGCTCGGCGAACCCATTCTCCAGCGCGACGATGAAATCGTGCAGATCGGGGAAGTGCTCCCAGTCGGCATTCACGCCCCAGAACAGTCCCCCGTTGTAGCTGAACAGCCCCACCACGACGCCCAGATTCTCGAACAGCGGGACCACCGGGTACGCGGTCCGCATCAACGCCCCCTGCAGGTAGAGTGGGATCTGCGGGCCGGGAACATTGGTGACGATCAAGTTGTACGGCCGCGTTCGAGAGGCCAGCCGCACGGCCTGCACCAAGAGGTTCGGCATCGTCCACTCGCTGATTGCCGTCAGCACCTCGCCGCCCAGAGCTTGCCGCGACTCCTTCAGACCGGCCGTCGTCTCACGCACCGCCCGCAGTCGCGCCACCGGATCGGCGAGCCGCACCGGCAACGGGGCGGTGAGCTGCGTGACCCGGTTGCCGAGCTGCCCGCGCTCGTCCTGGGCACGAACGCTCACCGGCACCAGGGCCCGGACGTCGAGCTCGCCGGCGTCGATCCCTCTTTGCGCGAAGAACGCGCGCAGCGCGCCCGTCACCGTCGCCAGCACCACGTCGTTGAGCGTGCCGCCGAGCACGTTCTTCACCACCTTGAGGTCCGCGACCTTCATTTCCGTCCAGTCGAAGCGCCGGTGGGGGCCGACCTCGACGTTCAGGGGTGTCGGGGACACCGGCGTCAGTGTCGGCGCGAGTGTCTCGGCGACACCCGTTGCCGCCTCCGCCACGTCGCGCCAAGCGGCCTTCGGATCGCGGACGGCGCCGTACAGCGCCCGCACGGCCTCCGGCGGCTGGGAGGCGCGCCGCAACATCTCGTCGAAGACCAAGCGCGCATTGCTCGGCGGACGGCGCGGACGCCATGGCTCCGGCGTACCGACGCCGACGTCGGGAGTGGCGTCGAGAATGACGGACATGAGATCGGCGCCGGAGATGCCGTCGATCATGCAGTGATGCGTCTTGCTCACCAGCGCGAAACGATCCCCGTCCAAGCCTTCGACCACCCACATCTCCCACAAGGGTCGCTTGCGATCGAGGGCCTGCGACATGATGCGCCCCACCAGGCGCTTGAGCACCCGCTCGTCGCCGGGGCGAGGCAGGGCGGTGTGACGAACGTGATAGGCCAGGCGAAAACTGTGGTCGTCGATCCAGATGGGAATGCGCTCGTACGGGACATACGCCAACCGCTGGCGGAAACGGGGCACGAGATGCAGCCGGGCATGGATCGCCCGCCGAATGCGTTCGATATCCATCCCGCCGTCGGCCAAGCGCAGCGGGGCCGCGTCAAAGATCAGCACGCCGCCCACGTGCATGTGGCAGCTCTCGTCTTCGATTCCGAGAAACGACGCGTCCAGGGCGCTGAGTCTGTCGTAGTACGCCATCATCGACCTCCCGAGGGCTGGGCTCTCCCTACCATGACCGCCCCAAGGGCGAACAGCCCCGGCGAACGCGGCCCTTGCCCCCTTTCAATGCTGGCATTTGGGGCAGTAGAAGCTGCTGCGCCCGCTTTGCACGACACGCCGAATGGTCGCTCCGCAGTGCACGCAGGGCTTCCCCGCCCGATCGTACGCCTGCAGACGCAGCTGGAAGTAGCCCGGGCGGCCGTTGCCGTCGCGGTAGTCCGCGATCGAGCTCCCCCCCAGATCCACCGCCTCGCGCAGCACCTGCCGGATCGCCCGGAGCAGATCCTCGGCTTCGGCCACGCGCACCCGAAAGGCTCGGCGGGTGGGTCGGATGCGGGAGCGAAACAGCGCCTCGTTGGCGTAGATGTTGCCCATACCGGCGAGCACCGTCTGGTCGAGCAGGAGATTCTTGATCGGTCGCCGGCTGCGACGAAGGGCCGCCGCAAACCTGTCCGCACGAATGTCTCCTTGGAGCGGGTCGTCTCCCAAGTGGCGCAGCTCGGGCAGATCCTCGATCTCGCCCGGCGAAACCAGCAGCAAGAGACCGAAGCGGCGCGGATCGTTCAGCACCAGCTCGCTCCCGTCACTGAGCCGCAGGCGCACGTGATCGTGCTGGCCCGGGGCCGCCGGAGCATCGTGGATGACGATGGTGCCGCTCATCCCGAAGTGAGCCACCATGGCGTCGCCGCTCGCCAAACGGAACAGCAGATACTTGGCGCGGCGCTCGATCCCGTCGATGCGCTGGCCGACGAGCCGAGCGGCGAAGCTTGGCGGAATTCGACGGCGAAGTCGCGGCTCGCGGACCTCCACGTCCGCAATCCGGCGACCGACCACCCGCGGCAGCAGGGTGCGGCGGATCGTCTCCACCTCGGGCAGCTCGGGCACGAACGCTCACCCCGAATCCGCCGCTCCTAGCACGAACACCGCGTCGGCCAGTCGCCCGAACTCCATCAGGGACAGGGTCTCGGGTCGCCGCGTGGGATCGATGCCAGATGCCGCCAACGCGCGAGCGGGGAAAGGCGTCACCGTGGCGAGAGAGTTCGCCAGCTGCTTGCGCCGCTGCTGGAACGCGCCACGCACCACCCGGCGCAGCGTCGGCCAATCGCGGATGGCGATCGGAGGGCTGGCGTACGGCTCGAGCACCATCACCGCCGAGTCTACCTTGGGACGCGGCACGAAGGCCGACGGAGCAACGTGCAGCCCGAGGCGCACCTTGGCCCGGAACTGCACCAGGACCGAGAGCACGCCGTAGCCGTCCTCGCCCGGTTGCGCTCGCAAACGTTCGGCGACCTCGCGCTGCAGCATCAAGACCAGGCGCGGCAGACGATCGGCGTGATCGAGAAGGGCGAAGAGCACCGGTGTCGAGATGTTGTAGGGAAGGTTGGCGACAACCGTGGTCGGCCGCGGACAAAGAGCCGACAGGTCGGCCTTCAGCACGTCTTGCTCGATCACGCGGACATGCGACACGGCCGCGAAACGCTCGCGCAGGTGTTCGGCGAAGTCATGATCGATCTCGACCAGGCAGATTTGCGCGCAGGCCTTCGCCAGCTCGACGGACAGGCCCCCGAGGCCGGGGCCGATTTCCAGGACGGACTCGCCGCCGCTCAGACCGGCGAGAGAAACGATGCGTCGAATGATCGCCGGATCGGCCAACAGATGCTGCCCGAGGCGCTTGCGCGGCCGGCGATCGAGAGCCGCAAGCTCGCGCCGTACGCGCCCCCGAGGCGAGACCGCCGCCGCACTGCGCGTGCGTTGCGCCGGTGGCGCCATCACAGCTCCAGGTCGGCCGCGGCGTTGAGGCTCCAAGAGTCACGCTGCCCCCGCAGCAAACGCCAGCTGCCGGCGTAGGCGATCATCGCCGCGTTGTCGGTGCAGTAACGAAACGCCGGCATGGCAACCGCCAGACCGAACTCGGCGGCCGCGTCGCCGGCGCGCTGGCGCAAGCGCGAGTTCGCCGCAACGCCACCGGCGATCACCAGCCGCTGCGCGCCCATTTCGCTCGCGGCCGCAAGCGTCGTGTCGAGCAGCATATCGACGACGGCCTCCTGGAAGCTCGCCGCCACCGCCGCCGCGTCGACGTCCGCGGCCTGCCGCTCGCGGACGTATTGCCACACGGCCGTCTTGAGACCGCTGAAGCTGAAATCGAAGCGCCGGCCGTGGCGGCCGGGCTTGAGCCGCGCGCGGGGAAAACGGATGCTGCGCCGATCACCCGACCGCGCCAGCTCGTCAATCACCCGTCCCCCCGGATAACCCAGGCCGAGGATCTTGGCGACCTTGTCGAACGCCTCGCCCGCGGCGTCGTCCCGCGTCCTCCCGAGACAGTGATAGCGGGCGCGGGCCTCGGCCCAGTAGAGGCTCGTGTGCCCCCCCGACACCAGGAGCACGAGGTAGGGGAAAGGCACCTCGGCATCGAGTTGCGGCGAGAGCAGGTGGCCCTCCAAGTGATTGACGCCGACCAGGGGAAGCTTGCGGGCGAACGCAATCGCCTTGGCCGCGCTCAGGCCGACGAGCAGCGAGCCGACGAGACCTGGGCCGGCGGTCACGGCAACGCCCTCGATGGCCTCCAAGCCCATGCCCGCCTGCGCCAGGGCCCGCTCGATCACCGGAACGATGGCGCGGATGTGGGAGCGCGAAGCCAGCTCCGGGACGATACCGCCGTACTTGTGGTGCACCTCGTCTTGCGAAGCGACCACGCTCGAGCACACGGCGCCGTCGCGCAGCACGGCCGCCGCCGTATCATCGCAGGAGCTCTCGATTCCGAGGATCACCATCGCGGGGCCCCGCCTCTCCTCTACGGAGCCGCGCTGTCGCCGCCGAGCCGCGTGATTCCCACCTGCGCGGCGAGATTCTGGGCATCGGCGCTCAGCGCCTTGCGGTAAGCGGCGCGGGCATCGGCATACCTCCCCACCTCTTCATAGACGGCGCCCTGCAGGGAATACGCACGCGCCGCCAGCCCGGCATCGCCCCGTGTGCTGAGAACGATGGCCTTGTCCGCAAAGGCGATGACCTGATCGTAGTCGTGCTTGTCGTAGTGGAGCTTGGCCAGGAAGAAGTAGCCGTAAGCGTTCGAGGGATCAATCGTGACCGCGCGCTCGAAGCGGTCGAGCGCCCCGTCGTAGGCCTGCTCGGCCAGCAGCGCCCTGCCTTCTTCGATCAGACGCAGAGCGGCGGCCACGTTCGGCGGCGTGCTGCTGTTGATCCGGCTCACCAAGGAAGGCAGCTCGGCCGACTGGGTCGGCGCCGGCTCCGCCGGTGTCGGCTCCCCTTCTCCCAAGGCCGACTCCGTCAGGCGCGACGCCGGCGGCGTGGCGGTCGGCACGCCGATCGGACCGGCAAGGGACCCTCCCCTCTCGCGCGCCGCGGCGGGCACGGGCGACGGTCGCGCGGGCGGTGCCGGTGCACGACGGGGAGGGGCGAGGCAGCCCGAGAGAAGGAGCGTTGCCTCCAGGCCGGCGGCCAGCGCCAGCGCGGGCAAAGCTCTAGTGGGTCGTGTCGGGAAGCGCATGGTCCTCGAAGAGATCGCTGACCGGGGCGGAACCGGGAGACAGAGTCGACTCCGTAGCCGCCGTGGGCTCATCTCCCTTGAAGAAGGCCTCCTCGATCGTATCGGGATCCCCGGGAGGCGCCAACTGCCCCGTGTATTCATCGATAGGAACCAATGTCACGCCGGGCGGCGGCAGGAAAGGGGTGACCGGTCGGCCGGCGGTAGCTTGTTTCATGAAATCGGTCCAGATCGGCAAAGCCGCCTGACTGCCGGCCAGCCCGACGGGTTTGCGCTGATCGAAGCCCACCCACACGACGGAGACGAGATCCGGCGTGAAGCCGGCGAACCAGGCATCGCGGTAATCGTTGGTGGTTCCCGTCTTCCCGGCCGCCGGACGCGTGAACCCCATGCGTCGAGCCCCCTGGCCGGTGCCATGGTCGATGACCCCCTCCATCACGTGTGTCACCAGGTAGACCGCCTGGGGGTCGATCACGCGTTCGATCTTGATGGGGTTGCGCTCGATCGGGTTGCCCGCGCGGTCGACCACGCGCTTGACCGACAACGCGGTCGCCTTGAGTCCCTGGTTGGCCAGCACGGAGTACGCCTGCGCCACCTCGAAGGGCGAGACTTCGGCGGCGCCCAGGGCCAGGGACGGCACGGCGGGCAACGGGCTGGTGATGCCCAGCCTCTCGGCCATGTCGCGCACCGCGTCGATGCCGACATCGCGCGCCAGCCGCGCGGTGGCGGCATTGAGGGATTCCTCCAGCGCGTGGCGCACGGTCACCCGACCGAAGTACTCTCCCTTGTAGTTCGTCGGCGACCACACCTGGTTGTCGTAGGCCCACTCGAACGGCTCGTCGTCGAGCATCGAGTTGGGCTGGATCACGGGGCCGCCGTGCTCCGTCCGCTCGAAGGCGGCCAGGTAGACGAAGGGTTTGAAGACCGAACCCGGCTGGCGGAAGGCCTGGGTCACGCGGTTGAACTGCGACACCCGGTAGTCGCGACCACCAACCATCGCCTTGATCTCGCCCGTTTGCGGCTGGACGGCGATGAGCGCGGCCTCGAGGGCGTTGGTCGGCTTGTCGCTGCGCAGGCGTTTGTAGCGCTTCGCGAGATCGGCGAGCCCGCGATGCACGGCTTCTTCCGCGCTCTGCTGCAGCTGCATGTCGAGCGTCGTGAAGATGCGCAGCCCTTCGGAGGTCAACACCTCGGCCGGGTAGTTCTGCGCCAGCTCCCGCCGCAGGAAATCGACGAAGTACGGGGCATCGTTGCCGGCGGGCTTGGGCTGGGCCAGGCGCAGCGGCTCGGCGACCGCTTGCTCGTATTGCTCGGTCGTGATGTCCCCCTGCCTCAGCATCAAGGCCAGATCGAGGTTGCGGCGCCGCAGCGCCCGTTGCGAGTTGCGGAACGGCGAGTAGCGATTGGGCGCCTTGATGATGGCGGCCAGCAGGGCCATCTCGGCGATCGACAGTTCGGAGAGGGGTTTGGCGAAGTAGAAGTGCGCCGCTTCCCAGACCCCGAAGATGCCCTGGGCCCCCCGCTGCCCGAGGTAGATCTCGTTGAGGTAGTTCTCCAGAATCTCCTGCTTGGAGTAACGGCGCTCGGCGATGAGTGCCATCGCCGCCTCGATCAGCTTGCGCTTGAGGCTGCGCTCGTCGCTGAGGAAGAAGTTCTTCATCAGCTGCTGGGTCAGGGTGCTGCCTCCTTGAACCACGTGCCCGCTGCGCAGGTTCACCCACATCGCCCGCAGGATTCCCATCACGTCCACCCCGTGGTGCTCGTAGAAGTGCTGGTCCTCGATGTCGACGATCGCACGTACGAGCAGGGGGGGAACTTCCGCCAGCGTGACGATGTGCCGCTCCTCCCAGATGCTCTGGTACAGGCCGGTGATCAGCTCCGGTTCGATCTCGACCGTGTAGAGCTCCTCGTGGGTCGGGAGCCGTTCGATGCGGGTGACGGTGGACCCGCTCAGATCGAGCCGCACCGGTTCGCCGGGGCGCACACCGGCCGGGTACGGGAAGTCGTGCAGATAGATCTCGACCGCGTCCGCGGCTACCGAATAGTCCCCTTTGCGGGCAACGTCGCCCGGAACCTGACGGTAGTTGAGACGGCGAATGCGATCGAAGAACCCGATGCCCTGCAGGTCGATCCCGGGATAGATCAGGCAGGAGTCGGAGTAGATCTTGGACGGAAAGTCCCACCGTTTGCCCGAGAACTTCTCGGTGACGATGGAGTCGAGATGGCGCAGATACGGGACGACCAGAATGACGGCGACCACGCCAGCGGCGAGTACCAGGGTCAGCAGGCCGAGGACGAGTCGTCGGAACATGGAAATCGAGCCGGGCCAGGGAATCTACCCCGGCCCGGCCAAGAGGCAGTGTCGCGGCTCAGCTCACTTCGCCGGCTTGACCGCCAGGAAGATGGTGTTGTCCCCGCGGTGAACGAGGAAAAGCACGCTCTTCTTGCCCGTGATCCCCTCGATCGCCTTGCGGTAGGAGGCCAGGTCGGTGACGGGCTTGCGGTTCACCTCGACGATGACATCGCCGCGCCGCAGGCCGCCATCGTCCGCCGGGGTGCCGGGCTCGACACCGGAAACCACAACGCCTTTGACGTCGTCCCCCAGCCCCAGGCTGTCGGCGATATCGGGGGTCAGCGGCTGCACCGTCAGGCCGAAGTCGCTGCTCGACTTTCCGGCCGCGGCCACCTCGTCCTCTTTCAGCTCGGCGATCTTGACGGTGATGGTCTCCGTCTTCTTGCCGCGCAACACCTTGACCGGGACCGAGCGGCCGATCGGTGTGCGGGCGACCATCATGGGCAACTCGTTGGAGTCCTTCACCTCATGCCCGTCGAACTCGACGATCACGTCGCCGACCTGAATGCCGGCGCCGGCCGCAGGACCGTCCTTGACCACGTCGGCCACCAGGGCCCCGTGCGCCTGATCGAGCCCCATGGAGTCCGCAATCTCGGGCGTGACCTTTTGAATCAGCACACCGAGCCAGCCACGGGTGACGTGGCCCTTTTCCTGGAGATCGGGCAGCTCCTCTTTGGCGATGTTGATGGGGGTGGCGAACCCGATCCCGATGTTCCCGCCGGACCGGCTGAAGATGGCCGTGTTGATACCGACGACCTCCCCCTTCAAGTTGATGAGAGGCCCCCCCGAGTTGCCGGGATTGATGGCAGCGTCGGTCTGGATGAAGTTGTCGTAGCTTCCCTGCCCGATGAACCGCCCCTTGGCACTGACGATGCCAGCGGTGACGCTGTTCTCCAAGCCGAATGGGTTGCCGATCGCCATGACCCATTCGCCCACGCGCAGCGAGTCCGAGTCGCCGAGCGTGGCCGGGGTCAGGTTCGAGGCGCCGTCGATCTTGATCACGGCGATGTCGGTCTTGGTGTCCCGACCGATCACCTTGGCCTTGAACTCCTTGTCGTCGGAGAGGCGCACCACGATGTCGTCCGCGTTCTCCACCACGTGGTTGTTGGTGAGGATGAGACCGTCGCGGTTGATCACGAAGCCGGAGCCCAGGCTCTTCTGGCGAAACGGATGCCGCGGCATGGGGCCGAAGAAGCGCTCGAACGGCTCCATGAAATTGTGGAAGGGGTCCTGTTGCTGCTGGCCGAAGGGGTTCCCGGGGCCTCCGCTGCCCTGGTGCGGATCGGACACCGAGGTGGTCGAGATGTTGACCACGCAGGGGCTGAGTTGCTCGGCGAGCTGGGCGAAGTCGGGAAGACCGATCACGGCGGCCGTCGAGGGCTTGCCCGCCGGTGCCGGTGCCACCGGCACGGTGGGGGTCTCTTCCGCCTTCTCGCCCCAGAAGCTGATGGCGTGAGCCGGGTCGGCAACCAAGCCGACGGCCACGAGTGCGCCAATGAGGAAAAACCATCTGATGCTGATGCGGCCGCCCTCACGGGGAATCCGCCACTGCGAACCCATGTACCCTCCTTAAGCCTGGGTTGAGTTGCCCCGCGCCGCGAGGCTGCTAGCGCCGCACTCGCGGCGACTGGACGTAGCGCATGCGCAGATCGTACAGGATGTTGTCGAGCAATGCTTGCTCCGAGCGATCGAGATTTCCCTTGGTCTTCTCCCGCAGCATTCCCAGGATGTCGATCATCTCGCGGGCGGCCACCATGTCGGCGGCCACCGTGTTGTCGATCGGATTGGGAATTTCACCGAGATGGGCAAGAGCTTGGGTGCTGAGGCTGATCACGAAGGTGGAAAAGTTGATCTCCGCGGCGGGAGCATCCACCGGCGAGGACGGCGACGGCTCGGCGGCGCGGGAAGCGCTGGGCTCCTCGGCCTCCGAGGGCTCTTCGTGCTCTTGGCGCGCCTCGCCGGACTCCGAGAATCGACGACGGTCCTGGACCTTGAAGCCACGCTTGTCGCTTGTCTCTTCCGGCGTCATCAGTCCCTAGCGCGGCGGACGGACAGTGGCGAGGGGAGCACCCGAAGGGATTCGGCCCCGCATCACCCGACCATCGACCGCAATCGCCGAATGCGTTCCTCCAGCGGCGGATGCGTGCTGAACAGTCGGCTGAACGATGCGCCGCTCAGTGGATTGACGATGAACAGGTGCGCCGTCTGCGGGCGCGCCCCCAGCGGCACGCGCTCCGACGCCGACTGCAGCTTCTCCAAGGCCGAGGCCAGACCGAGCGGATTGTGCGAGAGCTTGGCGCCGGTCGCGTCCGCCTGAAACTCGCGTGACCGCGAGATCGCCAGCTGGATCAACGAAGCTGCAATCGGCGCCAGGATGGTGATCGCCAGCAAGCCGAGGAGGCCGCCCCCGCCCTCGCGCTCGTCGCGCTGAAATCCGCCGAAGATCGCCGCCCAGCGCAACATGCTGGCCACCATCATGATCACCCCCGCCAAGGTGGCGGCAATCGAGCTGATCAGGATGTCGCGATTCTTCACGTGGGCGAGCTCGTGCCCCAGCACCGCCTCCAGCTCGCGCGCGTCGAGCAACCGCAGGATCCCCTGCGTGACCGCCACGGCGGCGTGCTGCGGGTTCCGTCCGGTGGCAAAGGCGTTGGGAGAGTCCGAGGGGATGATGTACACCCGCGGTACCGGCAAGCCGCTGCCCGCGCACAGATTGTTGACGATGCGGTGGAGCTCCGGAGCTTGGTTCATGTCGACCGGCTGCGCCCGGTACATGCGCAGGACGATCTTGTCCGAGAACCAGTAACTGCCGAAGTTCATGATCACGGCAAAAGCAAACGCGATCGTCAAACCCTGGGTCCCGCCGACATACTGTCCGATCGCCAGGATGAGGCCGGTCATGAGGCCGAGGAGCAAGGTGGTCTTGAGAGTATTGGGCATGCACGCTTCCTGCTGCGCTTATTGGACGTTTCGACAGCGGGTTTTATTTGACCGTGCAGGTCGAAATAGCGCAGACTAAGAGCCAAAAGAAGGTAGTATGCACCCCCTACCTTGTCAAGGCAGCCGGCGCACGGATTCCCGCGCGCTACCACCGTCCTGAGGGTTTCGGCGACGGCGGATGAGCTCGCTCGCAGACTCTTTGCGCACCCTCACGGACCCCAGCTTCCGCGCTCGGCTGGGATGGGCGGTGCGAGTCCGCTGGCTGGTGATTTTCGGCTTCCTGGCCCTGGCCGCCTTCGCCCACGGCTTCGGGTTGTTCGTCTCGATTCGTCCTTGCGTCTTCGCCGCCGCCGTCGGCACCGCCATGAATGCTCTCAACCAATGGGCCGTCTCCCGCTGGCGGGCGGTGCTGGTCGTCACCATGGCGGCCCTCGGCGGCGACTTGATTCTGATCACCTACGTCGCCATCAACACCGGCGGGGTGCAGAGCCCCTTCATCACCATGTACGTCGTGCAGGTTCTGGCCACCGCGATGCTGGTAGGCACCACGGTCGCCGCAATCGTCGCGGCCTTGTCCGTGGCCCTCCTCGGCCTCGCCCTGGGCGCCGAGGCCACCGGCCTCTATCATGGGCTCGGGCTCGCGACCCTCGGCGGGCAGCCGATCGAAACGACGCTGGCCTACCGAGCCGCGTGGTCCGGCTTCCTGTTCTACGCGCTCGCGCTCCTGGTGTATCTTGGAGGATACGTCTCGGAGCGGCTCAGCCAGAGCGAGCGCGACCTGGCCGAGAAGAATCGCAGGCTCGAGGAGGCCATGGCGGCACAGGCCGCCGCCAACGGGGAGTTGTCCTCCGCCTACGATCGCCTGAAGCAGGCCGAGGCTCACCTCATTCAATCGGAGAAGATGAACGCCCTCGGCCAACTGGTCGCCGGCGTCGCCCACGAGCTGAACAACCCGATCAGCTTCGTCTCCGCCAACATTGAGCACCTACGGCGCTACACGGACCAACTGATCGAGCTACTGAACACCTATGACACCCTCAGCCTCTCGGGGCCGGATCGCGCCCGCGTCGAAGACCTCAAGCGGGTCGTGGACCTGCCCGATCTGCTCGCCGATTTGCCCAGCCTGCTCGCCGATTGCGAGGAGGGAGCGCAGCGTACCAAGCGCATCGTCACCGAGCTGCGCACCTTCTCGCGCAGCGACGAGCCCGATCGCTGGCGGCGGGTCGACCTTCATCACTGTCTCGACAGCACGCTGGCGCTGCTCAGTCACCGCCTGAAGGGGCGCGTCGTCGTTCATCGCGATTTCGGTGCTCTACCCGAAGTCGAGTGCGTGCCGGGTCAGATCAACCAGGTCTTCATGAACTTGCTCGCCAATGCGGTCGACGCCGTCGGGGCCGCGGGAAACATCTGGATCGTCACGCGCGCGCTCGCGGAAGATGCGCCGGCTGCGCCCGCCGCGCGCAAAGTCACCGTCACGATCCGCGACGACGGCCCCGGCATCCGCAAGGAGGTGCAGTCTCGCGTGTTCGATCCCTTCTTCACGACCAAGGAGGTCGGCAAGGGAACCGGCCTGGGCCTCAGCGTCTCCTATGGGGTCGTCGAGCGCCACCACGGATCGCTCGGCTGCGACTCCACCCCGGGCTGCGGGACGACCTTCATCGTTCGCCTGCCGGTGGATCAACCGACCCGGCCCTTCCCGACGTGATGCCCGCGAAGGGCCGTCTGAACTTCGACCGGCGCCTGCCGTGCGCTCGGGCATGCCACCAGAAATGCAGGAAAAAGCAATTGACACGCGCAAAATACGTCTGCTACGGTTTTACACCACGCGCAACGGAGCGCACGGTGGTCAAGGCCGTGCCCGGGGGGAGCACAGGCGGTTGGAGAAGATGGCGAAAGCGCGGGCGTTTTGGATCACGGCGAGCCTCGGGATTCTCGTTGGGCTCGGCCCCTTGGTGGCAGCGGTCCACGCCCAGGACGCTACGTCCTCCGGCGAGAGCGCGGCCTTTGCCGTGCCCGCGGGCCTGCGCACGCAGGTCGGCTTCTGGAAGCACATTTTCGCCGACTACTCGACGCAACAGGTCGTCGTCCACGACGCCCTCCACCTCGACATCGTCTACAAGGTCCTCGATTTCCGCCCGCTTGCCGCCGCCGGCATGAGCGAGGTCGAGATCGATCAAATCAAGCATCGCACCGTCGACAACGAGCTTGCCAGAATCCGCGCCGCCCTGACTCGACTGAACCGGGCCGGCACCCATCCCAGGGGCCTCTCCCCGGAGGAGCAGCACATCTGGACGCTGTTCGCTCACGTGAAGGGCAGGCACCGCTTTCGCGCTGCCGCCGCGGCCGATCGGCTGCGCACCCAGTCGGGGCTACGCGAGCGCTTCGCGCGCGGGATCGAGGTCGGGGCCCGCTACTGGCCCGACATCGAGCGTATTTTCCGCGAGGAGCGAGTTCCGGCCGAGCTCACGCGCCTCCCCCTGGTCGAGTCGTGCTTCAACGTGCGCGCCTACTCGAAGGCCGGCGCCGCCGGCGTCTGGCAGTTCATGCCCTCCACAGGACGCCGCTTCATGCGCGTCGATCATGTCGTCGATGAACGACGTGATCCAATCATCGCGGCCCGCGCGGCGGCCCGGTACCTGCGAGCCGACTATGAGACGCTGGGTTCGTGGCCGCTGGCGATCACCGCCTACAACCATGGTCGTGGCGGCGTTGCCCGTGCCGTCTCCACCGTGGGATCCGACGACATCGTGGACATCATCCGACGCTACCGCGGACCGGCGTTCAAGTTCGCCTCCCGCAACTTCTACCCCGAGTTCCTCGCCGCCGTGGAGGTCGAACGCGAAGCGGCCACGCACTTCGGCCATCTCGACTACGACCGGCCCGTCGCCACCACGACCGTTCGAGTTCCGCACTACGTCAAGCTAGCCGCCTTGGCGAAGTGCGCCGGGACTTCCGTCGATGCCTTGGTCGACATCAACCCCGCGCTGATGCCCGAGGTGATCGACGGCAAGCTGCGCGTCCCCCGCGGCTATGCCATACGCATCCCCGCGGGGAGAAAGAGCCGTTTCCAGCAGCGCTACGCCGCACTCCCCGCCCGAGCGAAGGCCTCGTCGCAGACACGCACCTACGTCCTTCACCGCGTGAGGCGAGGGCAGACGCTGATCGCCATCGCTCGCCACTACGGCACGACGGTCGACGCCATCTGCAAGCGCAACCATCTCAAGCGGCGCTCGCTGATTCGCACCGGTCAGAAGTTGCGCATCCCCCGCGGCTGAGGCCGGGCGCGCCGGCGAGCGCTCAATCCCGGGCCGAACGCCCGCCGCCATTGCCATTGGTGCCCAGCGCCGACAGCAACGCCTGCAGCACGTCGCTCCCCGTCAGTATCCCCACCAGCTGCCCTTGCTCGACCACCGGCAGGGCGCCGATCCGTCGCTGCAGGATCCTCCGCGCGGCATCCAGCAAGGGCGTGTCCGGTTCGACCACCTCGGGCTGGAGCGTCATCACCCCACCGATCAGGACATGGTCGAGGAGCTGCTCCGCTTCGCGGGCATCGAGCACCAACGTGCCGAGCGGGGCGCGCCTGTAGATGTCCCCCATCGAGACGATCCCGACCAGGCGCCCATGGTCCACCACCGGGAGCTGACGCACGTGCCCCTCACACATGAGGACCTGGGCTTTGTGGACGCTGGCATCCGGGCTGACGGTCAGGGGATGGCGCGTCATCCGCTCGCGCACGAACATGCCTGCAACCTAGAGCATCTTCTGTGCCACGATCAGCGAGGGCGGGCGCGCCAATTTTCGGCGGCCGCCCTCGCAAGCAAGGCGCAAGGGACGTCCCCCGCTTCCCATTTTCTGAAAGTCCCGCTCCCGCCCCGAACGGGGCGGGAGCGAACGGGGAGGACTACTGCTGCAACCCGATGTTGAGCTCTTCGAGCTTGCGATAGAGCGAGGACAAGCTGAGGCCGAGAAGCTCGGCAGCCTTCTTCTTGTCCCAGTTGAGCTTGCGCAGGGTGGTCTGAATATGGGTTCGCTCGTACACCTTGACCGCTTCCTTCAGGTTGTCGGCGGCATAGGGAATCATGTCTTCGTCACCGCTCAGCACGTGCGGCAGGTCGCGTACCGTAATCCACTCAGCGTCCCCCAGAATCATCGCGCGCTCGAGCACGTTGTCCAGCTCTCGGATGTTGCCCTTCCACGGTAGAGCCATCAGGGCCTTCATCGCCGAGTTGTCCACGCCCTTGTAGTTCTTCTTCATCTCCTGGTTGTGCTTGCGCACGAGATGCTCGACCAGCAGGGGGATGTCCTCCCGGCGATCCCGCAGGGGCGGAATGTGGATGCCGACGACGTTGAGGCGATAGTAGAGGTCCTCGCGAAAGCGCCCCCCCTCGACGTCGGCCTTCAGGTCCTTGTTGGTCGAGGCGAGGATCCGGATGTCGATCTTTACCGGGGTACCGGTGCCCAGCGGCAGCACTTCCTTTTCCTCGATGGCACGGAGCAGCTTGACCTGAAGCCCGAAGGGAAGGTCGCCGATCTCGTCGAGGAAGATGGTACCTCCGCGAGCGCGCTGGAACAGGCCCTCCTGGTTGCTGACCGCTCCCGTGAAGGCGCCGCGCAAGTGGCCGAAGAGCTGGCTTTCCAACAAGCTCTCGGGAATGGCCCCGCAGTTGACCGGAAGGAATACCTTGTCCCGACGGTCACTGTGCGCGTGCAACGCCCGGGCCACCACTTCCTTGCCGACGCCGCTCTCACCCGTAATTAGGACCGTGCTCTTGGTCGGCGCCACCTTACGGATCAGGTCGACGATTTCCCGCATCGTGGGGCTGCGGCCCACCAGATTCTGGAAATCGAACTGGCGTTCTACCTCGCGGCGCAGCATCTGCACCTCCCAGGCGAGGTGCTTGTACTCCAGGAGCCGCTTCACCTTGCCGAGGACGTCGGCGAAGATCAGCGGTTTCATGATGTAGTCTTGCGCCCCTTGCCGCAACGCCTCGACCGCGGTTTCGATCGATGCGTAGGCGGTGATCAACAGCACCAGGCTCTGCGGCGCCACCTCCCGCGTCCGGCGCAGCACATCGATGCCGGTCGCCCCGGGCATGCGGAGATCGGCGATGACCAGGTCGAACTCCGACCCCTCCAGAGCCTTGATCGCGGCTTCGCCGTCGCCGACCTCGACTACCGTGTAGCCTTCGTCCCGTAGCACCGCCGCCAGGCTTTCCCGGATCGCGGCTTCGTCGTCGGCAACAAGCACCGTTCCTGGCACGCAGGCCTCCTTGGAAGATCCCGAAAGGAACACACAGATGATGCGGTGTTACTTTTCCCAACGGTGGGAACGGCTGTCAAGGGCACCCCGCGGACGGGAGCCGGCACCGTCTGAACGTTGAACGGCGTTGAAGACCGCGCTCACCCCAGCTTGCGCACCAGCTCGCTGGCCAGCTTGCCGTCGTACTGCCCGGGATAGCGCTCCTTGAGCTTTGCCATGATCGGGCCGATGGCGGTGCCCCCGAGCTCAGCCGCAACCTCGCGAATGACCGTCTCCAGCCGCGCCGCGTCCATCTGCGCCGGCAGGTAGCTCTCCAGAATCCCTTGCTCGGAACGGTTGTGCGCGACCAGCTCGTCTCGCCCGCTCTTCTCGGCGAACTCGGCGGCCTCGACGCGCTTGTTCACCTCCTTGCGCACCAGGGCCGCGATCTCCACCTCCGGCAGCTCGACCACCTGCTTGTCGACCTTGGCGTTCTTGATCGCCGCCAGCAGCCCGCGCAGCACGTAGACGCGCTCCATCTCCCGCGCCTTCATCGCGGCGGTGAGATCGCGCTGCAGCTCCGCCTCGCTCGCCATCTCCCGACTCCCTCCTCGGGCGCCTAGGCTCCTGCCACCGGCAGGAAAATTCGAGTTGCGGTCGCCCGCGTATCCTGTCCGGTGATGATGCCGTCGCCGTTGGCGTCCACGCCGGGGCCGATGCCGCAGACAACGTCGAGACCGCAGACGACGTTGCTGATGTCCTCGGGCCGACCGCGATCGACGGCGCCCGCCGCCCGCTGCGCCGCCACCAGATCGGCGGCATTCACCCGGCCGTCGCCGTTGCCGTCTCCACGCAGGAGCGTCGGGCTGTTGGTGATATTCCGCAGCACCGAAACGTTCATCGCCGTGTTGGCGCTGTTCGCGGTCGCCACGTCGTACCGCCCGTCGCCGTCGAAGTCCGCTCCGACAATCGCCACGGGCTGGCGGCTGACGGTGATCGAGGCTCCGATGCGCTGGAAGCGGCCGGTCGTCTGCCCGTACGCCAACGAGACGTTGTTGGAGACCTGGTTGGCCACCGCCAGGTCCGGCCGGCCGTCGCCGTTGAGGTCACGAACGACCAGCGCCTGGGGCGTGTTTCCGGCGCCAGCAGAGCTGGTCAAGGTGAAGGCCCCCGCACCATTTCCCAGAAACACGTAGACAGCCTGAGCCATGGCCTCTGCCGCAGCCAGGTCTTCCTTGCCGTCACGGTCGGCGTCGACGGCCACCACGGCCACCGGCCCTCCCGTCCCCGGCTGCTGCACGGTAGGTCCCGCGGTGAAGCTCCCGGTGCCAGTGCCGAAGAGGACCGTCAGGCTGTTGGAGCTGTTGTTGGCGATCACGAGATCCTCGAACGCGTCGTTGTTGAACAGACCGACCGCAACCGACACCGGGGCGTTCTGCGTCGCAAAGGTGTTGCCCGTCTGGAAGGCCCCGTCCCCTGTGCCCAGGAAGATCGACACCGTGCCCGGATCGCCGATCGACACCACCGCCAGGTCCGGAATCCGGTCACGATTGAAATCCCCGACCGCGCAGGCCACCGGCTTGGCGGATGTGGGAACCGCGGGAGCGGAGGAGAAGGTGCCGTCGCCATGTCCCAGCAAGATGGAGATATTGGAGCTGTCGTTGTTCGTCGCCGCGACATCGAGATTGCCGTCGCGGTTGAAGTCGGCCAGCACGAGAGCACTCGTCCCTTGCCCGAGGGCCACATCGCTGGTCGGGACGAAACCGCCCAGGACCCGTGACAGATAGATCCGCAACGCGCCGCCACCGGCGGAGCTCAGGGCCACGGCAAGATCTGGAAGGCCATCGTTGTCGATATCGCCGGTGGCGACGGTCAGGACGTTGCTCCCGACTCCCAGGTCCTCCGTGCCCTGCAACTCGCCGTTGCCCTGGTTGAGAAACACGACCGCGCTTCCCAGCCCCTCGCCGAGGAAGTCGCCGGTCACGACGTCCGGCATCCCATCTTCGTTCAGGTCACCGACGGCGACCGACAGCGGCTCGCCGTCGGCGACAAACGTTCGCGCCGGCGCGAACGACCCGGTCCCATCGCCGAGCAGGACACTGGCATCGGCGCTGCGGCTGTTGCTGACCGCCACGTCGAGGTGACCGTCGTCGTTGAGATCCGCCACGGCCACATCCGAGGGGTTGTTGCCAGCGACGAAGCTGTCGTCGGCCGTGAAATTTCCATGGCCGTCGCCGAGCATGACCGTGATGCCGTTGGCGGTCGACACGATCAGGTCCTCGTGTCCGTCCTCATTGACATCGCCCGCAGCGACACCCGTGGCCGGAACTCCGACGTCAGAGTCGATGCGTGCGGAGAGATGGCCCGCGCCATCGCCGAGGAACACCGCCACGTTGTCCGAGCCGGCATTCGCCACGGCGACATCGTCGTGGTGGTCGCCGTTGAAGTCGGCGATCACCACCGCGGTCGACATGCTGCCCGCCAGCACCGGCGCCGGCTTATCGAACGTACCGTCCCCGTGGCTGAGCAGGATGCTCAGCTCACCGTCGCCCTCCGCGCTCCCCTCGTTGACGATCGCGACGTCGGGACGGCCGTCATCGTTGAGATCGCCGACCGCCATTGCCCCCGGCCCCTCGACGGGATGGCACGTGCCGAGACCGGCTACCTCGCACTGATCCATGCCCTGCTGGTTGAGCACGTCGGGATCGCAGGCCGTGGCCGGGTCACCAGAGCAGGCACCCGGGAGCACGATCGGATCGCCGAGCTGGGTGAAGGAAGGAAAGGTGAGGTCGCCGTCACCCTTGAGCAGGGTAACGCTGCCCATGTTGGCGTTGCTGACCAACACGTCGGGAATCGTGTCGCCGTCGAAGTCGGCGACGGCCAGGCCCATCGGCACCGTGCCGGCATCGTACCGGTCGACATAGTTGAGCACCCCCGAGCCGTCGCCGGTCATCACCGAGATCAAATTGGTGTCGGAGTCGGCGGTTATGACGTCGAGGTGATGGTCACCATTGATGTCCGCCACCGCGATGGCCACCGGCCTCCCGTCGACGATCGTCGAGGCGGCAACGTTGAAGGTCGCCGAGCTCGGCGCCTGCGCCCAAATGATTGCGGGGATCAGCAGTACGCCGCACCCCACCAGCCCCAGCCGTAAAGCCCGCATGCGAACCTCCTCTGCGTCTCCTCGTTAGCGTACCCAGTCGCCGATGCGCTCCCAGCGCGCCCAGCGATCGGTTCCGTCCGATGACCAGTAGATCAAAATGGCCTTGCCGCGGATCTCGTCGAAGCTGACGAATCCCCAGAAGCGGCTGTCGTAGCTGCGGTCACGGTTGTCGCCCATGACGAAGAAATGGTCGGGCGGCACGGTGACCGGGCCGAAGTTGTCTCGCGGCACTCCCCCACCCCTCTCGTCGACGCCGTCCGCGAAGTAGGCGTGAGGATCGTCGCGCGGCACGCCGTTGACGAACACGCGCTTGTTGCGAACTCGGATAACGTCGCCGGGCAGCCCGATCACGCGCTTGATGAAATCCTTGCTCGGGTCGACCGGGTAGACGAAGACGATGACGTCGCCGGGCTGCGGCGTTCCGAAATGAACCAGATTCTCCCCGAGGACCGGCATCCGAATGCCGTAGGCCAGCTTGTTCACCAGAATGTGGTCGCCGATCTGCAACGTCGGCAGCATCGAGCCGGAAGGAATCTTGAAAGCCTGGACGATGAACGTGCGGACGAAGAGCGCAATCAGCAGCGCGACGACCAGCGCCTCGGCGTACTCCCGCGTCGTCGACTTGGCCGCCGGCGGCGCCGCGCTCTGGACCGCGGCGGGCGCGGGCAACGAGTCCGAGCGCTCCGATCCCGGGCGCGTGGTCATCCTGGTGCCTTCTCTCGCAATCGCCTCAAAGCCTTTGAAAACCGCCGCAGTATAGACGATCGCACGTTAGGCTTCCACCTTCAGCACGGCCAGGAAGGCCTCCGGCGGGATCTCCACCCGGCCGACCTGCTTCATGCGTTTCTTCCCTTCCTTCTGCTTCTCCAGCAGTTTGCGCTTGCGCGTGATGTCGCCGCCGTAGCACTTGGCCGTGACGTTCTTGCGCAGTGCCCGCACGGTCTCGCGGGCGATGATCTTGCTCCCGATCGCCGCCTGGATGATCACCTCGAACATCTGCTGCGGGATGAGCTCCTTCATCTTCTCGGCCAGCTCGCGCCCGCGCAGGTAGGCGCGCTCGCGGTGAACGATGAGCGAGAGGGCATCGACCGGCTCGCCGTTGATGCGGACATCGAGCTTGATCAGGTCGCCCGGGCGCATGTCGAGAAACTCGTAATCGAGCGAGGCGTAGCCCTTGCTGCAGGACTTCAGCCGGTCGTAGAAGTCGAGCACGATCTCGTTCAGCGGCAGCTCGTACACCACCGCCGCCCGGCCGCGGCCGAAGAACTTCAGCTCCCGCTGCTTGCCGCGCTTCTCCTCGCAGAGCTTGAGCACCGCGCCGAGGTAGGTCTCGGGCACGTGAACGGTGGCGAGAATGTAGGGCTCCTCGAAGGTGGCGATGCTCTGCGCGTCCGGCAGCTTGACCGGGCTGTCGACCAGCAGAACCTCGCCGCCGGTGGTGGTGACGCGATACTCCACGGTCGGGGCCGTGGTGATCAGAGTCAGGGCGAACTCGCGCTCGAGCCGTTCGCGGATCACGTCCATGTGCAGCAAGCCGAGAAACCCGCAACGGAAGCCGAACCCCAGCGCCACCGACGTCTCCGGCTCGTAGGTGAACGAGGAGTCGTTGAGGCGCAGCTTCTCCACCGCTTCCCGCAGCGGTCCGTACTGCGTGGTATCGGCCGGGTAGAGCCCGCTGAACACCATCGGCTTGACGGCCTTGAAGCCCGGGAACGGCACCGGTGTCGGCCGCTCGGCCTCGGTCATCGTGTCACCGATGCTGGTCTGCCGGATGTCCTTGATCGCGGCCATGAGAAAGCCGACCTCGCCGGCCTCGAGGGACTCGACCAGGGTCGCTCGCGGCGCGAAGACGCCGACGCGGGTCACCTCGAACTCGGCCCCGGTGGTCATCATCTGGATGCGCGTCCCCGGAGCCACCCGGCCGTCGAAGAGGCGCACGAGCACCACCGCGCCGTGATACGGGTCGAACCAGCTGTCGAAGATGAGCGCCTTCAGCGGCGCCGCGACGTCGCCGCCGGGCGGCGGGATCCGCCGCACGATCGCCTCGAGCACGTCTTCGGTGCCGACGCCCTCCTTGGCGCTCGCCAGCACCGCTTCCTGCGCATCGAGGCCGATGATCTCCTCGATCTCTCCCTTCACCCGCTCCGGATCCGCCCCGGGCAGATCGATCTTGTTCAGCACCGGGACGATCTCGAGGTTGCTGTCGATGGCGAGGTAGGCGTTGGCCACCGTCTGCGCCTCGACCCCCTGGGACGCGTCCACCACCAGCAAGGCGCCCTCGCAGGCCGACAGGCTGCGGGAAACCTCGTAGGAGAAGTCGACGTGCCCCGGCGTGTCGATCAGGTTGAGCTGGTAGTCGTGCCCATCGCGCGCCCGGTAGCGCAACCGGACGGCGCTCGCCTTGATCGTGATGCCGCGCTCGCGCTCCAGGGCCATGCTGTCGAGGATCTGCGCCTGGCGCTCCCGCTCGGTGATCGTGCCGGTGAACTCGAGCAGACGGTCGGCGAGCGTCGACTTGCCGTGGTCGATGTGGGCGACGATCGAGAAGTTGCGTATGAAGCGAAGATCCATGATCCGGTAGTCTTGGGGACAGCGACGGTTTCTCCGGACGGCGGCGGCGCCCGTCCGGGTCGGCGGGGGGCTAGCGTGCCGCCCTCTCGCGGAACCAAGCGACAGTCTGCCGCAAACCCTCTTCCAGCGAAACCTCGGGGCGCCAACCCAGCACGCGGGCCGCGGCCGCGGCGTCGATCACGCTGCGGCGCTGCTCCCCCGGCTTTGCCGGGCCGTGCCGCTCGGGCGCCGCCGAGCCGCACAGCCGCACCAGGTGGCCGAACAAAGTGTTGACGTCGCTCTCGATCCCGGTGCCGAAGTTGAGCGCCCCGCAATGGTCACTGGACAGCGCCGCGACGTTGGCTCGCACCAGGTCGCCGACGTACACATAGTCGCGGGTCTGCTTGCCGTCGCCGTTGATCACCGGCAGCTCGCCGCGCAGCAGCTTCTCGGTGAAGATGGCGATGACGCCGGCCTCGCCGTGCGGATTCTGGCGCGGTCCGTACACGTTGCCGTAGCGGCAGGCGAGGTACGAGATGCCGTAGGCCGCGGAGTAGAAGTACAGGTAGCGCTCGCTGGCCAGCTTGGCCACGCCGTAGGGGCTGAGCGGCGCCAGCGGGTGGCCCTCCGGGGCCGGAAAGGTGTCCTGCTCGCCGTAGATCGCGCCGCCGGTGGAGGCGAAGATCACGCGCCGCAGGCCGTGACGGCGCCCGTGCTCCATCAGGTTGAGCAGGCCGATGAGATTGACCCGGGCGTCGAACACCGGATCGGCCACCGAGCGGCGCACGTCCATCTGCGCCGCATGGTGGTTGAGTACCTCCGGCCGCTCGCGCTCGAACAGCGCGCCAATGGCGGGATCCTGCACGTCGAGCTGGACGAAGCGCGCCTTGGGATTGAGGTTCTCGTGCCTGCCCGAGGACAGATCGTCGACGACGACCACGTCGTGTCCGGCGGCGACGTAGGCGTCGACGACGTGGGAGGCGATGAACCCGGCCCCGCCCGTCACCAGAATTTTCATGCGTGCTCCTGGGAAAGCAGCCGGCGGAAGTATTCGATCGTACGCGTCAGGCCCTCCTCCAGACTCACCTTCGGGCTCCACCGCAACGCCTTGCGGGCCCTGCCGATGTCGGGCTGCCGGATGTTCGGATCGTCCTTGGTGCGCTCGTCCTGGGGTTTGACGAAGACGATCTGCGACTGCGTCGCCGCCAGCTTCTGCACCAGCTTGGCGAACTCCAGGACGGTCATCTCGCTCGGGTTGCCGAGATTGATCGGGTCGGTCTCGGTGCTGGCCAGCAGGCGCACGATGCCATCGACCAGATCGCTGACGTAGCAGAAGCTGCGGGTGCGCGAGCCGTCGTCGTAGACCGTCAGCGGCTGTCCGCGCAGGGCCTGCGCGACGAAGTTGGTCACCACGCGCCCGTCGTCCGGGCGCATGCGCGGGCCGTAGGTGTTGAAGATGCGGCAGATCCGCGTGTCGATGCCGTGGTAGCGGTGATAGGCCATGGTCATCGACTCGGCGAAGCGCTTCGACTCGTCGTACACGCCGCGCGGGCCGATCGGGTTGACGTTCCCCCAATAGCTCTCGGGCTGCGGATGCACCTGCGGATCGCCGTAGACCTCCGAGGTCGAGGCCAGCAGCAGCTTCGCCCCCTTGGCGCGCGCCAGCCCGAGGGCCTTGTGCGTACCGAGCGCGCCCACCTTCAAGGTCGGAATCGGCTTCTGCAGGTAATCGACCGGGCTCGGCAGCGAGGCCAGGTGGAGGATGGCGTCCACCGGTCCGTCCACGTAGATGAAGTCGACGACGTCGTGTTTGATGAAGGTGAACCGCTCGTGCCCGATCAGGTGGCCGATGTTGCGCGGGTGGCCGGTGGACAGGTTGTCCATGGCGATCACGAAGTGGCCGTCGGCGATGAGCCGGTCGGCCAGGTGCGAGCCGATGAAGCCGGCACCTCCGGTGATGAGAATTCGCTGCGGCTTGCTCACGGGGTTACCGGCCGCCGCCCCACCGAGTAGTAGGTGAAGCCGAGCTGGCGCATCTCGACCGGCTCGTAGAGGTTACGGCCGTCGAAGATCACGGGATGCTTCAGCAGCTGGCGCATCCGTTCGAAGTCCGGGCGGCGAAACTCGTTCCACTCGGTCATGATCAGCAGCGCGTCCGCGCCCGCGAGGGCATCGTAGTTGACGCGGTGGTAGTGCACGCGATCGGCGAAGATCCGGCGCCCCTCGCCGAGAGCCTCGGGATCGTGCGCGTGCACCTCCGCCCCGGCGCGCAGCAGCGCGTCGATGACCGTCACCGCCGGCGCCTCGCGCATGTCGTCGGTGCGCGGCTTGAACGCCAGACCCCACACCGCGAAGCGCATGCCGCGCAGGTACTCGCCGAAGTGCTGCGTCACTTTGTCGACCATGGTGCGCTTCTGGCGCTCGTTGACGGCCTCGACCGCCTTGAGCATGGCGAAGTCCAGACCCTGCTCGGCCGCGGTGCGAATCACCGCCTTGACGTCCTTGG
>CAZYMF010000007.1:0-3200 GCA_964648215.1 uncultured Binatia bacterium (SeqCode)
GCGGGCGTGCTAGCCTGCTCGGGTGCCCATGACCGGTGCCGCCAACGCGCTTACGCCCGAGCACCCCTTCATCGGCGAGGTGCTGCGCGCGGCGCGCGCGGTGTACGGTGATCGCCTGCAGGCCTTCGCGATTTTCGGCTCGGTCGCGCGGCGAACGGCGCGACCCGATTCGGACCTGGATCTGTTTCTCGTTATCGAAGGCCTGCCGCGCGGCCGGCGAGCGCGGCTGCACACCTTCGACGCGGTGGAGCGTGCGTTGGGACCGGCGATCGAGTCGCTGGCGACAACGGGGATCCGCGTCGAGCTGTCGCCCATCCTGCGCCAGCCGGAGGACCTGCAAATCGCCAGTCCTCTCCTGCTCGACCTGACGGAGGATGCCGTCATACTCGAGGATCGGCACGGCATCCTGGCCGCGGCGCTGGAGGACCTGCGCCGCCGCCTGCGCCGGCTCGGCTCGCGGCGGATCTGGACGGACACCGGCTGGTACTGGGACCTGAAGCCCGACTACCGCCGCGGCGAGATCTTCGAGCTATGACCAGCGTGACCCTGGCGCGTAGCTACTTCGACAAGGCGCGCAAGCGGCTGCGAGCACTGACGGTCCTCCTCGAAGACGAGGCCTACTCCGACGTCGTGCGCGAAGCGCAGGAGCTCGTGGAGCTGGCGCTCAAGGGCATGCTGCGTTTCATCGGCGTCGAGCCGCCGAAGCAGCACGACGTGGGGCGCCTGCTACTCGACCATCGAGACCGCTTGCCGCTCGCCGTGGCTCAAGGCGCGGAGCGCCTGGCGGACATCTCGCATCGGCTGCGCAAAGAACGCGAGTTCGCCTTCTACGGCGACGAGGATTTCATTCCCACCGAGGAATACACGCGCGACGAGGCTGCGGCCGCCGTGCAGGACGCGCGCTTCGTCCTCGGGCTCGTCGACGAATTTCCGCAAGACCGTTGAGGTGGGGCCCTTCCTCACGACGGCCGCTGCCAGTGCCAGCCGGCGATGGTCAGGCCGGCCTTGGCGGTGTAGCCCGTCTGGTAGTGCTGCACCTTGCCGTCGGCGCCGATGAGGACGAAGGTCGGCGTGCCGCTGACGCCGTAGGCCTGGAACGTGGCGCGGTAGGGGTCGGTGGCGACGATGGCCGGGAAGGGCTCGTGGAAGTCGTGGAAGAACTTCTTCAACACCTCGGGGTCCTCGTCGGTGATCGCCACCAGCTCCACGCCCGTTGCCTTGCTGTACGCCAGCAGCTCGGGCAGCGAGCTGTGGCAGATCGTGCACCACGTCGCCCAGAAGAAGAGCAGCCGCGGCTTGTTCGCCGCCAGCTTGGTGGCGCCGCGGAAGAGATCGACGTGAATCGGCGGCGCCACGCTGCCGACCTTCGGCGGTCCCGGCAGCTTGGGCAGCTCGAGCGGATAGGGTCCGGGACGCAGCGTGATCGTCCGGCGCCGGCCGTCGCGGAGGATGGCGAGCTTCTCCGGCTTGCCCACTTCACTACGCATCGTCCACTCGCGTACCTGGCGCGGCTCTTGGAACAGCGCGCCGGGCGGTCCCAGCAGGATGTCGCCGGTGTGCAGGCCGGCCGCGTGCGCCGGTGATTTGGGAAAGACCGTCATCACCATCACGGCGCCCTCGGTGGTCCGGTAGCGTTTGCGCTGCGCCTCCTGGAGCGGTCGGAATAGAATTCCCATCCACGCCGGCATGACGGAGTCGAGCCGCTGCTGTTCCTCGGCCAGCGGGGGGAATGGTTTCGGTGCAGGCAGATCCGCGGCGGAAGCCACCTGGGGATGATCGTTCAGCGCCAGCCCCTGGCAGGTGACCAGGCGTTGATACGCCGCGCGTTCCGCGGGCGTGGCGTGGTCGGCGAGGTAGACACGACCGGCGACGCTGTCGAGGATCGCCCGCATGCGCAGGACGGCGCCGAGGCGAACCTCGGCGCGGTAGCTCGCCTCGCCCGCTTCCTGGGCCTTCTCGCGCAGGGATTGCAGCCGCGCGAAGCGCTCGTGGTCGGCACGGGCGAAAGGGGCCAGCTCGGCCAGCAGCGCCGTCGCCGTCTTGCGCCGTTCCGCGGCGTCCAGCTTGCCGAGCTCCGCGGGAGCGAGGCGCGCCTTCCAATCCGGGTGGTCGAGAAGGAAGCGCCGCAGGATCTCCAGTCGCAGGTCGTCGAGCGCCTCGTGCCAGCGTGCGGCGTAGGTGCGCAGCCGCTGGCTCAGCTCGGGCAACGTCTTCGTCTGCGCGTCGAGCTCGGCCAGCGAGCGCGGGCTGAAGGTGCCGAAAGCGTGGCCGATGCGGTCGAGAAGACGAATGTCGGGCTCCCACGCGGCGCGGTTGCGCCAGGCCTCGGCCAGCAGCGCGTCGGTAAACGGCGAGAGGTCGCTTTTGGCCGATTGCGCCGCGTCGCTCAGCAGGTGCTGCAGGTAGAAGTCGGACGTCACGAAGGGTACGTCGGGCGTGTCGTCGGTGACCAGCACGCGCCGCTCGGCCTCGGGGAAGTCGCCGAGCGGGTGCAGCGCCTGGAAGAAATCGAAGGAGTGGCCGATGCCGTCCTTGCCGCGGTTCTCCGGGTAGCACCCGTACGCCGGCCGGTCGGCGGTGGTGGCGAAGTAACCGCACACGTTGCCCGCGGGCGACTCCTCGTCGTCGGCGGGGAAGATGGCGTTGGCGAACGAGCCGCCGAAGCACTGCGACATCAGCATCACGACGCGTACGCCCGGGTCGACCCGCCGCAGCAGCTCGCGCAGCTCGGTCACGCTCAGGCTGTCGTCCTGCCACAGGGTGATCGTGTTGTCGTCGAGGTCCTTCTTGTTCTCCTCGCCGTGATCGGTGACGTAGAAGAGCAGCGTGTCGCCGGCGCGGAGCTGTTGCGCTTGCTTGGTAAACCACGCCTGCAGAGCGCTCTTGGTGGCGGGTTGCAGGTCGAACCCGGCGACGGCTGAATTGACGTAGGTCGTCGGTCGCAGGTAGTGCCCCAGCCCTTGCGGCAGCAGCCAGTAGTCGGGAACGTCGTCGGAGTCGCGAGTTGCCAGGTCCGCCGCCGGATCGGAGCCGTCGCCGCTGAAGATGGTGATCTCGGACGACGGCACGCCGCTCAGGTGGAGAAGCTCGACCAGGCTGCGCACGTTCTGCAGGTGCGACTGGTAGTTCACCTCCGGCCGCCCGCCGCCGTTGAGCAGCAGCGCGTGAATGTGGCTGCGCGGCGGCGTGGTCGGCACCAA
>CAZYMF010000007.1:3300-22891 GCA_964648215.1 uncultured Binatia bacterium (SeqCode)
CAGCCATGGATGCCGCAAGTTTGCCGAAGGAACAGTTGCTCAGCATGTACCGCACCATGGTCACCAACCGGCGTTTCGAGGAAACCATCCGCGATCTGTTCTTTCAGGGACAGATCCCCGGCTTCGTTCACGTGTCGATCGGCGAGGAGGCGGTGCCGACCGGCGTCTGCGCGGCGCTGACCGACAAGGACTACATCACGACGACCCATCGGGGTCACGGGCACATGCTGGCCAAGGGTGGGCAGTTGAAGCCGATGATGGCCGAGCTGTTCGGCAAGCGCACGGGCTACTGCAAGGGCAAGGGCGGCTCGATGCACATCGTCAGCTACGACCTCGGCATCCTCGGCGCCAACGGCATCGTCGGCGCCGGCATTCCGATCGCCACCGGCGCGGCGCTGGCATCGAGCTTTCGCGGCAACGAAGCCGTAGCGGTGTCGTTCTTCGGCGACGGCGCGTCGAACGAGGGTACCTTCCACGAATCCCTCAACCTCGCCGGGCTGTGGAAGCTGCCGGTGATCTTCGTCTGCCAGAACAACGCCTACGCCGAGTTCACGCCGACGTCCGAATCGACCTCGGTGAAGGACATCGCCATCCGCGCGCAGGGCTACGACATGCCCGGCGTCATCGTCGACGGCAACGACGTCTTGGCCGTGTACGAGGTGATGAAGACGGCGGTCGCGCGTGCCAAGCGCGGCGAAGGCCCCACGCTGATCGAGGCCAAGACCTATCGCTGGGAAGGGCACGTCGTCGGCGAGCAGGCGTTCGTCGAGAACTACCGTCCCGCCGAAGAGATAGAGGCGGCGATGCAGCGCTGCCCGATCGCGCTGTTCGCCAAGAAGGCGGTAGCCACCGGCTTCATCGATCAGGCCGAGCTCGATCGCATCGCCGACGAGGTGCAGAAGGAGCTCGACGAGGCGGTCGCGTTCGCGCAGTCCAGCCCGCTGCCCGAGCCGGCCGAGGCGCTCGACGATCTCTTCGCCGAGTCGGGAAAGTAACAAGTAGCAAGGAACAAGTAGCAAGATTAGAGGGGAAACGATCATGCCGGTGATTGGATTCATTGATGCGATTCGGCAAGCCCTGGCGGAGGAGATGGAGCGCGATCCGACCGTCTTCATCATGGGTGAGGACGTGAAGCTCGGGGCGTTCGCGGCCACGCGCGGCCTGATCGACAAGTTCGGGCCGGCGCGCGTGCGCAACACGCCGATCTCCGAGGCCGGCTTTGCCGGCGCCGGCGTCGGGGCGGCGATGGCGGGGATGCGGCCGGTCATCGAGATCGAGTTCGCCAGCTTCTTCTACTGCTGCTTCGATCAGATCTGTAACCAGGCCGCCAAGCTGCGCTACATGTCCGGCGGCCAGGCGCGCCTGCCGCTCACCTTTCGCTGTGTCTACGGCGCCATGGGCTCGGCGGCGGCGCAGCACTCCGAGGTGGTTTATCCGCAGTTCCTGGCCGCGCCCGGGGTGAAGATCGCCATTCCTTCGGGCGCGGCGGAAATGAAGGGCCTGCTCAAGTCCGCCATTCGCGACGACAACCCGGTGCTGGTCTTCGAGCACGGCCGTCTCGGCTTCACCCAGGGAGAGGTGCCGGAAGGCGATTTCATCTTTCCGCTCGGCCAGGGTGCGGTGAAACGCGAGGGCGGCGACGTCACCATCATCGCCATCGGCGCCATGGTTCCCAAGGCGCTCACCGTCGCCGATGAGCTGCAGCAGCAGGGTATCAGCGTCGAGGTCTGGGATCCGCGCACCCTGGTCCCGCTCGACGAAGAGGGCATGCTGGCCTCGGTGGCCAAGACCGGCCGCGTGGTGATCGCCGACGAGGGCCACCGGCGCGGCGGTGCCGCCGGCGATCTCGCCGCCATCATCATCGACAAGGGCTTCGATCTGCTCAACGCCCCGATCAAACGCGTCACGGCCCTCGACGTACCGATTCCGTTCAGCCCGTCGCTGGAGGGCTTCGTGCTGCCGGACGAAGGGAAGATCAAGGCCGCGGTCGAGGAGATCATGGGATAGAGGCGTCGCGAAGAGGCGCTCTCGACCACGCCTGGCCAACAGGACCCGCGACGTCTGAGCCGGCGTCGACGGCGTCCGCGTCACCGATCACGGAGTCCATCCATGCCCATCGAAGTCCTCATGCCGAAGTTCGGTCTGACCATGCAGGAGGGAACGATCCAGCAGTGGTTCAAGGCCGAGGGAGATACGGTCGAGGCCGGGCAGCCGCTCTACGAGGTCGAGACCGAGAAGGTGTTGTACGAGGTCGAGGCGCCGACCGCCGGCGTGGTGGCGAAGCTGCTCTTTGCGGCGGAAGCCGTGGTGCCTTGCGGGCAGGTGGTCGCCCTGATCGCGGCCGCCGGCGAAGACCCGGCGACGATTGCCGCGTCGTATGCGCCGAAGGCGGCTGCGCCCGCCGCGACCGCGCCGGTGGCGGCGGAACGTGTGACTCAGGCGTCGGGGCCGCGCGCCGCGGGAGTCGTGGCCACCCCGGCCGCGCGCAAGCTGGCGAAGGAGAACGGGCTCGACCTGGCGGCGGTTGCCGGCACCGGGCCCGGGGGCCGGATCACGCGCGAGGACGTCGAAGCGGCGTTGGCCCGGCCGCGAGCGCAGGGCGAGCCGCTCAAGGGCATGCGCAAGACGATCGCCGAGCGCATGTTCCAGAGCCTGCAGTCGACGGCGCAGCTCACCATCACCACCGAGGCGGACGTCACCGCGCTGGTGCGGCGGCGCGCCCAGCTCGCGAAGGAGTTCGGCCTGACCTACACCGATCTGCTGATCGAGGCGGTGGCGGCGGCGTTGGCGCAGCATCCGAAGTTGCGGGTCACGGCCGAGGGCGGCTCGATTCAGAAGCACGACGAGATCAACATCGGCATCGCCGTGGCTCTCGACGAGGGCCTCATCGTCCCCGTGATTCGCGACGCCGGCGGCAAGGATCTCCGGCAGATCGCCGAGGAGTCGCGGTTGCTCGCGGAGAAGGCGCGCGCCGGCACGCTCGCCGTCGAAGAGGTCAGCGACGGCACCTTCACCATCACCAACCTGGGCATGTATGGCGTCGACGCGTTCACGCCGATCATCAACCAGCCGCAGGTGGCCATTCTCGGGGTCGGGCGGATCGTGGAGAAGCCGGCGGTGCACGAGGGGCAGGTCGCCATCCGATCCCTGATGACGCTCAGCCTCACTTTCGACCACCGCATCGTCGACGGCGCGCCGGCGGCGGCCTTTCTCCAGGCGGTGGTGACCGGTCTGGGTCGGTGAGCAATTCTTGCCGGGTCAGCAGGCGATCGTCGCGGCCGGGATCGTCACCGTGGTGAAACGATCGTCGTCGGTGCACTGGCGGTAGTCGAGCACCTGCACGCGCGCGCCGGGGCCGAGCACCTGGAGCAGCGTGTAGATGGGCGCGGTGCCGCAGACGCGGGTGGCGTTGTTGGTTGCACCGAGGGCCTCGACGAATCCGCGCGGATCATTGCCCGCAATGCGGTCGAGCAGCACGCGATCGCGCCGCTCGAGATCGGTGAGCGCGCGGTCGTCCATCGGCGACTCGTCGCCGAAATGCGGGCCCATGTGCGACAGGTCCGAGGCGGCAATGACGACGCTCTCTCCCACGGACTCCTCCACGGTCTGGCGCAGCGCGCCCACGAACGCGCTGACCTCGGGGTCGTTCATCGGGTCCGAGCGCTGCTCGATGAGCTCGTGCAGGGAGCCGCACAGGATGGGCACGATCCGGACGTCCGGCCCGAACAGGACCTGGAGGAACGGGATCTCGAGCTCGATCGAGTGCTCGCCGCGATGGAGGAACTCGTCCTCGAACAAGGGATGAGAGTAGCGCGCCGTCAGCCGGTCGAGGAAATCGGTGTCGGTGAGCGCCGTGCCGAGCGAGGTACGATAGTTCTTCCGCGTGGCCGCAAAGCGACGCACGCCCGGGTTGTGCGAGGTGCCCAGAATGACGAAGCGGCTGACGCCGGTGCGCCCGCGCAAGGCGGCGTAGGCGCGGCCGTAGGTAGCGTGGCCTCGCTGGTAGTCGATGTGGGGGGCGATCAGTCCACGGATCGTCCCGTTCGGCGCCGGGAGGTCGGCGGCATCGAGACAGGTCCGGATCTGCGCCCGCGCCGCGTCACCGTCGTCCGGATAGCTCCTGCCCATGTTGATGGGGGCGCGCTCGGCGGCGCTCAGGAACGCGGCGACCTGGTTCATGACCGCGGTGCGGTAGGCGGTGTCGAAGAGCAGCAACTGCTCGCCGAGCGAGCGCACCAGGCTCTTCACCTGCTCGGCCGTCTCCATGCCAGGAAACTGCGCCGCCGCCTGCCGCTCGGCCTCTGCGAGCGAGCGCGTGCCGTCGAGCAGCTTCGCTACCTGCAATCCGGCGGCGGTCAACGCCAGGGCGCCCTGGCTGACACGGGTCGGATCCGTCAGGGCGTAGTAGACCTCGCCGTTGCTGCGGAACGGAAACACGTCGACCCGGCGCAGACGCGGGTTCTCGGGACGACCGGCGGCCTCCCGGTTGAGCCGCTCGAAGGTGCGCAACGTCTCGTGGTGATAGAAGGGGTACCTCATGCGGACCGTGCGCAAGAAAATGAGAGACGGCAAGCGGGAAACCGGAGACGGGAACTTGCCAAGCCGCGTGCCTCGTCACGCGTCGAGCCATTTTTCGCCGCCGCTGCCCTCATTGGCATCGATCGAGTCTGGCGCAGCGGTGCCGGTGGTGCAAGCCGCGGGCGTCCTCTAGGTTGACAGGCTGCGGGCGGCGGCCCATGAAGACGGGCGTCGCCGACGAGCCACCATGAGTTTCGCCAAACCTTGTGCCCACTACCCGGACTGCGTCGGCTGTGCGCTGATCGGAAGGCCGTACGGGCGGCAGCTCGAGGAGAAGCGCGAAAGGGTCCGCCTCGCCTTTGCCGCCCATGAGAGTCTGAAGGCGCTGGCGATCCCCGAGCCGGTCGGGTCGCCCAAGGCCTTCGGCTACCGCAACCAGGCCAAGCTGGTGGCCCGCCGCACGCGACGCGGGCTGCTGCTGGGCATCTACCGGCCCGGCTCCCATGACGTCGTCGACATCCGCCAGTGCCCGGTCCATCACCCCCTCATCAACGAGGTGCTCGGCGCCGTGATCAGGAACGTGGAGCGCTTCGACGTTCCGATCTACGACGAACGAACCCACACGGGTCAGCTGCGCTATGTGATCGTCCGGGTCAGCACGTGGACCAAGCGGGCGCAGGTGATTCTGGTCACCCGCGAGCGCGCGTGGGGACAGGCCCGGGTGCTGGCGCGCGCGCTCGGGCGCGTGCGCGGCGTGGCCAGCGTCGTTCAGAACGTGAATCCGGAGCCCGGCAACGTCATCCTCGGGCCCTCGTTCGTGTCGCTCGAGGGCGAGGCCGACCTCGTCGAGCGCGTCGGCTTCCTCAAGCTCAAGAGTCGGGCCGGCGCTTTTCTGCAGGCCAACATTCCCGTCGCCCGGAAGGTCTACCAGCGGGTCCTCGAATGGGCGGCCCCGGCGGCCGAGGATACGGCGGTGGATCTCTACTGCGGAGTCGGGGCGATCAGCTTCTACCTGGCTACCGCGGCGCGCCACGTCGTCGGCATCGAGTCCTCGCCGCCGGCCGTTCTCGACGCCAAGGCCAACGTCCGCCTCAACGGCTTCCACAACGTGCGCTTCCATGCCGGGGAGACGGGCGCGCTCCTTCCCGAGATGGCCGAGCGCCTCGGGTGCGTCGATCTGATCACTCTGAATCCGCCGCGCAAGGGAGCCGACGCGTCCACGCGCGAGGCGATCGTCGCCTGCGCGCCGCGCCGGGTGGTCTACGTCTCTTGCGACGCGGTGACCCTGGCGCGCGACCTGGACTGGTTCGCGGCGCGCGGGTACGTCACGACGAGAGTACAGCCCTTCGACATGCTGCCGCAGACCGAGCACGTCGAGTGCGTCGCGGTGCTCGAGCGCGCGCCGGGCTAGGGTGCTTGGAGTCTGGAACTTGCTTGGTTTGAGTCAAGTTTCGAAGGGTCATCGAGGGGAGCGACCAACGGGAGCGTGGGGCGAAGCCCCCGTCTCGCTGGGGCCGGTGCCCCGCTACTCGTCTTCCTCGATCTCGATCTGCAGCGGCATGAGGAAGCGGCTCATCATGTTCCAGTAGGCGATCACCATCGTCAGCTCGACGATCTCCTGATCGCTGAAGCGCTCGCGGATGCGGATGAAGAGCTCGTCGGGCACGGTGACGTCGCGCGTGACCGTCTCGGCGTACTCGAGCACCAGCCGCTCGTCGTCGCCGTAGTAGGGATAGGTCCGGTAGGCCCCGACGTTGGCGATCTGCTTGTCGTTCAGACCCGCGGCCTTGCCGATGATCACGTGCTGCTGGAAGCCGTAATCGCAGCGGTTGACGCGGAACAGCTGCAGCACCGCCAGCTCGCGCAACTTGGGGTCGAGCGCGAGATCCTTGAGCATGGCGTTGCCGAGCGAGCTCACGCGGCGCAGCAGCACCGGCGAGTGCGCGAGCGCGCGCATGGGGTTGAGCACGAAGGGACGTCCGAAGAGGGGGACGGCGCCGCGCTCGAGGCGGTCGAAGATCGCCCGCACCTCGGCAGAGGCGGCGGCTCCGTCGACGTACGGGATGCGGGCCATGGCGGGAGGTTCTACCAATCTCGGCCATGCCAAGCCAAGCGCACGAGCGGCGTGCTTCGACGCGGCCTTTCGTGATAGTCCGGTTCCGTTGCGAGGTGAGCGCACGGGCCAGGAGCAACCAATCCTTCTCGCTCTCGACGCCGGGGGCAGCTCGACGCGGGCACTGCTGCTGCAGCCGGACGGTCGCGTGCTCGGCCGTGGCACCGGCGGTCCGGCAAACCATATCTTGTCGGGCTGGGACACCGCGCGGCGCTCGATCGGCGAGGCGATCGCGCAGGCGTGCACGACGGCCGGGGTGACGAACGACCGGATCGCGGCGGCCGTGGCGGGCAGCGCCGGCGTGGGTCCGCAAGGCGAAGGCCGCGAAGTCATCGAGGATTTGTTGCACGAGCTGGTGCCGCGAGCGCAGGCGCGGGCGACGGGGGACATGGTGACGGCCTTCTGGGGCGCGCTCGACTCCGAGCTCGGCGTGGTCGTCGCCGCCGGCACCGGCTCGGTCTGCTACGGCCGCAACGCGCAGGGAGCCGGCCGGCAGGTGGGTGGTTGGGGCCACCTCATGGGAGACGAGGGCAGTGCGTACGACATCGCCGTCTGCGCCTTGCGCGCCGCCGCGCGGGCCACCGACGGCCGCGGGCCGCAAACGGCGTTGAGCCAAGGTCTGGCGGCGGCGCTCGGGGTGAGCGACTTCGTCGGCGTGGCCTTCCGCGTGTACGGAGAGCCGCTGTCGCGCGACTCCATCGCCCGGTTGGCCACGGTGGTTAGTGACGCCGCCGCCGGCGGCGACGCGGTGGCGCGCGAGCTGCTCGCCGCAGCGGGTCGCGAGCTCGGGCTGGCTGCCGTCGCGGCGTTGCGGTCGGTTGGTCTTGCCGAGCGCTCGGCGCCGGTCGCCTACACCGGTGCCGTGTTCGACGCCGGTGCGCCGGTCATAGAACCGTTCCGGTGCGCGGTGATCTCGCTGTGTCCTCGCGCCTCCGTCGTCCCGCCGCGGTTTCCGCCCGTGGTCGGCGCCTTCAAGCTCGCCCTGCGGCAAATCGGGGGGGGATTTACCACCGCGGTCGCGGCGCGCCTGCGCGCGACCCTGGGCGCGGAGGAAGGGTGATGCAGATGCGAGTCGGCTTTGCCCAACGGGACATCACGCCACCGCTGGGGCTGCCGCTGGGTGGCTACGGCGCGCGTTTCGGGGGAGCCGAGGCGGTGCTCGACCCGCTGTGGTGTCGCGCCGCCGTCCTCGATGATGGCCGAACGGTCATCGCCGTCGTTGTCCTCGACCTCGTCCACGTGTTCGGCCCGTGGGTGGCTCAGGTGCGTTCCGCGGTGCACGACCGCCTCGGCATCGCCGGTGAACGCGTCTTGGTCGCGGCTACCCACACGCACGCGGGACCGGGCGTGTTCCGCTCTTCGATCGTGGCGAACACCGAGGTGTCGGGCTACGAAGAAAGCTTGCTCGAAACGGTCGCCGCTTGTGTTGGCGAGGCCGCCGCTGCCCTCGATGTCGCCGAGCTGCGGTTCGGGTCTGCCGCCGTGGCCGGCATCGCCGCCAATCGGCGCGATCCGGCGCGGCCGGTGGACGAAGAGGTGCGGGTGCTGAGCGCGCATCGGCGCGATGGCGACCCGCTCGGCGTCATCGCGAACTTCACCTGCCATCCGACGGTGCTGTCGGCAGCCAACCACGCCTACTCCGGCGACCTGTTCGGTGTTGGCGCCGAGCAGGCGGCGCAGCTGGTCGGCGCCCCGGTTCTCTTGCTGAACGGCGCCGCCGGCGATGTGAGCACGCGCTTCACGCGCCAGGCACAGACGCACGACGAGGTGCGGCGAATGGCGCAACGGCTCGCCGCAGGGGTGGAGCGAGCCGTTCGCGGCGCGGTGGCGAGCGCGGGATCAGGGCTGGCGGCGGCGGTGCAATCGGTTCCCGTCCGCCGGCGGACGCTGCCGAGCCCCGAGGCGGCGCTGGCGCAGGCGCACGCCGCGCTGGCGGAGGTCGACAGGTTGAAGCGCAGCGAGGCGGGTGCCGGCGCCTTGCGCCTCGCGCAGGTGCGAGCCGAGGGGGCGCAGGCCGAGCTCTGGGTGAGCGGCCAGGGCGGTTGGGAAGCCCTGTTCGGGGCCCGCCCGGCGGTGGCCGAGCTGCAGGGGTTGCGTCTCGGCGACGTGGCCGTCGTGGCCGCGCCCGGGGAGCTGTTCTCGGCGGCCGGCGCGGCGGTACGGCGTCGCCTGCGCGGGCGGGCGCTGCTGGCCGGCTATGCCAACGACTATCTCGGCTACTTCATTCCCGAGGCCGATGCTGCCGAGGGCGGATACGAGGCGTTGATGGCGATGGTGGACCCGGCGTGCGAGGCGGCGATTCGCGCGGGGCTGATCGCAGTGAGCGCGCGGGCTGGCTGTGTCGTGGACGAAGCGGGGTCTTCATGAGCGCGGACGGTGGCGAGCGCTACTTCGACCTGGTGATCGATCTGCTCTTGCGGTTGCGCGAGAGTCAGCGCGCCGCCATCGCGGCGGCGGCCGATGCCGTGGCGGCTTCCCTGCGTGCCGGCGGAGTCGTCCACCTTTTCGGTACCGGCCACTCGCACATGCTGGCCGAAGAGGTCTTCTATCGCGCCGGCGGTCTCGTGCCGATCGACGCCATGCTCGACGCCAGCGTCGTTCTCAGCGGCGGCGCGCACCGCAGCACGATCACCGAGCGAACGTCCGGCGCGGCCGCGGAGATCGCCGGCCGTTACGACCTTCGTCCCGGCGACATCGGGATCGTGATCTCGAACTCCGGACGCAATCCCGCGCCGATCGAGATGGCCTTGCTCATGAAGGAGCACGGGCTCACGGTGATCGCGCTCACCAGCCTCGCCCATTCGCGGGCGTTTGCGCCCGTGCCGCCGCACGAAGCTCGCCTGGAGGAGGTCGCCGACATCGTGCTCGACAACGGAGGCGCCATCGGGGATGCGGCGTTGCGGCTCGAAGGGGTGACCCATCCCGTCGGTCCGACGTCGACCATTGCGGGAGCGGCGGTGTTGCACGCGGTTTTCATCGGTGCGATGGAAAAGCTGGTCGCCGACGGGCGCCCGGTGGTCAATCTACCCAGCGGAAACGTCGAGGGTGCCGATCTGACGGCGGTGGCGGCAGAGCTCGAACGGGTACGCCGTCGCCTCCGGCATTGGTGAGCGATGACGAAGGTACGCGGCCTTTTGCTTCGCGGCGGCGAGGTGCTGACGCCGCAGGGCCTGCGCCCGGGAATCGACGTTCGCATCGACGACGGCGTGATCACCCGTGTGGGCCCCGCCCTGTCCGACGCGGGAGCCGAGGTGGTGGATGCGGGTGACCTCATCGTCGCCCCCGGCTTCATCGACGTGCACGTTCACGGTGCCGGCGGGGCGATGTGCGAGCAGGCCGACCCGGCGGGCGTCGACACCATCTCGACGACGTTGGCCCGGTTCGGCACCACCGGCTTCTTGGCGACCCTGGCCACCTTGCCGGAAGAAGCCTTGCGCGAAGCCGTCCGGGTCGTCGCCGGAGCCGTGGGCAACGAGCCGGGGGCACGGATCCTCGGCATTCATCTGGAAGGCCCCTACCTCAATCCGCAGCGTGCCGGGGCCCAGGCGATCCCGTGGATGCGGGCGCCCTCGATCGAGGAGTTCGATGCGCTGCAGGATCTCAGCGGTGGTTTGATTCGGCTGGTGACGATCGCCCCCGAGCTGGACGGTGCGCTGCCGTTCATCCGCGAGGTGCGCGCCCGGGGGGTCGCCGTCGCCGCCGGGCATTCGAACGCGACCGCAGCCGAGATGGAGCTGGCGATGCAGGCGGGGGTGACGCACGTCACGCACCTGTTCAACGCCATGCGCGAGGTGCACCACCGCGAGCCCGGAATCGCGGGGGTGGCGTTGACCGACGATCGCCTGTCGGTCGAGCTGATCTGCGACGGCCATCACCTCAGCTCGCAGGCGGTGGACATCGCGCTGCGCTGCAAGCCACCGGGGAAGGCGGTGCTGATCACCGACGCCGTGGCGGCTCTGGGTCTGCCCGATGGAGAGTACGAGATGTTCGGTGTGTGCTGTGTCGTGGCCGGAGGGGCGGTGCGGCTGAAGGGCGGGGGGCCGTTGGCCGGTAGCTGTCTGACGCTCGATTGCGCCGTTCGCAACGTGCATCGCTGGCGGCCGGACATTCCCCTGGCGGACGTGCTCAACGCGGCTTCGCTCGCCGCGGCGCGGGTCGTCGGTGCCGACCGGGGGAGGATCGAGCCGGGCAAGGATGCCGATGTCGTGCTGCTGAGCCGCGACCTCGAGGTGGTGCGGACGCTGCGCGGTGGAGTCGCGGTGGGGCCGCTTGCGCAGTGATGTGTCGTTGTCCAAGCACCCGGATCATCGGCAAAATTCCGCTTGACGAGGCCCAGGGCCTGCCGTAGCCTTCGCGCGGAAATGGCAGGCAATGGAGGCGGCATGAATTCGAAAAATCTGGTGATCGCGGTGTTCCTGATGCTGGCGCCGGCCGTGGCATTGGCCATCGGCCCCGAGGTCGAGCGAGTCACACCCGCCAACCGGCCTTACATCGTCGAGGTCGGTGGCCCGCGGCCGCTCAGCTCGGCCGGGCTCGGTCGCGAGGTGAAGCTCGACAGCGACCTGGCGGAGTACCTCGACCATTACGGCTGGCCCGATTACGCCGAGCTGCAGGAGATCGAGCCAAATCCGCCCTGGGCGTCGTACGAAGTGCGGATCTACTACCTCAAGCGCAATGTCGAGCTGGCCTTCGGGCGCGCGTTCATCGCCCCGAGCGTCACCAATCTCGGCGTCGTGAAGTACTCGGGGCTGATGGACCAGGTGACGCGGGACCGTGTCGTCGCCCTGGCAACACCGCCCATGATCGTCCGTGAGCAACCCGCTCCGGTGCAGATCAAGCCGGTCAAGGCCGAGGTCGAGGCCGGGCCGCCCGTCGCCACCGACCAGATCGAGCCGCTGGTGCGGCGCATCGAAGCTGCCGCCGATCGGGCTTCGGTGGCCGCGGACCACGCGGCCGAGGCCAGCCACGCGGCGACTACGGCCGCCGATCGTACGGTGACCATCATGGAGAAGGTCAGCCAGTAACGGGCGGCTCCTCTTTCAGGCGAAGAACTGCTCGGCGTCACCGGCCGTGATGGCGAGACTCTCGACGCCGTCGCCGCGAAACACCGTGCACTGAATCTGGTCTCCCGGCCGGTGCTGCCACAGCCGGCGGTAGAGCGCGTCGCGGGCACGGATTTCCTCGCCGTCGACCGTGAGGAGCACGTCGCCCGCCTTCATCCCGGCCACCTCGGCCGGAGTGCCCGGTAGGATGCCGGCGATCACCACGCGCTCCTGCAGTGCGTAGCAGTACACGCCGATCCAGGCCCGTGGCGGGAGACTCGTGCGACGTCCGTGGCGCAGCAGCTCGTCGCGATAGTCGAGGAAGTACTCGACGGGAATCGCCAGCGTGAAGCGGCCCACCTCGTTCAGATCCAGTGAAACGACGCCCACCATGCGACCCAGGCGGTCGAACATCGCCCCACCGCTCAAGCCGGGGTTCATCGCGGTGCTGGTGATGCCGCGCTCGAGGCGATACTCCCAGTAGGCGTCGTAGGGAGCCAGGCTGCTGACCACCCCGGTGCCGACGCGGCGCGCGTCACCGCTGGCCGAGGCGAGGAGGAACACCTCGTGGCCTCGCTCCAGCGTGGTCGATGGTGCCAGCCGGGCGGCCGGGGCCTTGCGTCCGTCCAGCTTCAGGACCGCCAAACCGGTGGCAAAGTCCTGCGCGACCACCCCCGCCGACGCCCTGGTGCCGTCGATCAAGGTGACCTCGATGCGCGCGGCGCCGAGAACGATGTACTGCACGGTCAGGATCAGGCCGGCGGGGTCCACCAGCGTCCCAGAGCCGGCGCGCTCGGTGCCGAGGATCGAAGCCGAAGCATGCGCCGGATCGATGTTGACGTGGAGGTGAACGCTGGCCGGCAGCGAAGACTCGAGTAGGGTGACGGAAGCGTTCATCGGGGCGGGGGGCCTTCTCCGAGTAGATTGGGGCAATCCTTACGGAAGTTCAATCCTGGCGGTCATCGTTCGCGCCCCGAGTTGCATGCAACCGGTGCGGTGGCTAAGAACGACGCCGCTGCCAAAGCAGGAATCGAATGCCGACGCAAGAACTCCGGCTCACCTCTCGCCCCGCCGCGTTGTTGGCGGCGGGTCCGTGGCGGCGGCCCTTCGTCTTCGACGGGGGCGGCGCCGAGTCGTGGAACTGTGGCGTTGCCGCCTTCGGTCATTCGCCGCGCGCTACCCTGCGGGTCGATTCCTCCGGCGCGGCCGAATGGTGCAGCCCGAACGGGCGGCGTCTCCTGCACGACGATCCGTTCGAGCTCTTGGAGCGCTTCCGGCGCGAGAACGCGGCACGTCGGATCGACGATCCCGCCGGGCCGTTTGCCGGCGGTTTGGTGGCCGTTCTCGGCTACGACCTGAAGCACTACGTCGAGCGGCTTCCCGATCAGGCTCGTGACGATCAGGTGCTGCCCCTCCTCGACTGCGGCTGGTACGACTGGGCGCTGCTGTTCGACTATCGTACCAGCGCGTGGCGCCTGGCGTCGTCGTTCCTGACGGTCGAGGAGTTGCAGCAGGTGGGGCGAACGATCGTCGAGCGCGAGCGGCCGGCAGCCGCGTTGGCGCCGCTCGCCGGCCTGCGCGTGAGCGCGAACTTCACGCGCGCGCAGTACGTCGGTGCGGTGCGGCGCGCCCTGGAGTACATCGCGGCCGGCGATGTCTATCAGGTGAATCTGGCACAGCGCTTTGCCGCCCCCCTGCGGCCATCGGCGGCGACGGCGGTCTCGTTGTTCGACACGCTGCAGCGGGAGCATCCCATGCCGTTCGCCGGCTATGTCGACTGTGACGACTTCACCGTGGTGAGCAACTCCCCCGAGTGCTTTCTGCAGCTGATGCCGGAGGCGATCGCGACCTTTCCGATCAAGGGAACTCGGCCGCGGGGAGGCGACGACGTGAGCGATGCCGCCACGGCGGCGGCGTTGCGCGCCAGTGCCAAGGACGGCGCCGAGCACCTGATGATCGTGGATCTCGAGCGCAATGATCTCGGCCGCATTTGCCGCCCCGGGTCGGTTGCCGTGGCCTCGTTCGCCCGGGTGCGGTCCTATCCGACGGTGCATCATCTGGTCTCCGAGGTCCGCGGTCGGCTGCGCCGAGGGATCGCTTTGGACCAGGTGTTGCGGGCTACGTTCCCCGGCGGCTCGATCACCGGCGCGCCGAAGATCCGCGCGATGGAGATCATTGACGAGTTGGAGCCGGTGCGCCGGGGCGTCTACACCGGGGCGATCGGTTTCCTCGATGCCAGCGGGACGGGCGCGTTCAACATCGCCATCCGCACGGCGATCGCGCGCCGTGGGCGCCTGACGTACCATGCCGGCGGAGCCATCGTGGCCGACTCCGATCCCGACGGCGAGTACGAGGAGACCCTGCTGAAGGCGCGCGCCTTCTTTGGCGCCTGTGGCGTCACCGGACCGGAGGTTGCCGTCCCTCATGCGTGAAACAAGGTTGAGCGGCACGGTCTTCCTGAACGGACGCCTGGTCAGCGCCGCCCGAGCCCGGGTGAGCGCCTTCGATCGCGGACTGCTCTACGGCGACGGACTGTTCGAGACGCTGCGCTGCTACCGCGGGCGCGCCTTTGCCCTCGACCGCCACCTCCAACGGCTGCGCGGAACCGCGTCGTGGCTGGGCATCCCGATTCCCGCCATCGATTGGGAACGGCAGATCGCGGCCGTGGTGCGGCGAAACGGGCTGAGCGATGTGGACGCCGCCGTTCGCCTCACGTTGACGCGAGGCCCGGCGGCGCTCGGCCTGCTGCCGCCATCGCGCCCGCGCCCCACCGTGCTGATCACCTGCACGCCCGTTCCACCCAGTCTGCCGCGGATGCAGAAGCGCGGCGCCCGAGTTGCTCTGCTCCCGTTTGCTCGCGGCGGCCCGTTGGCGGGCTACAAGCTCTTGAACTACGTGCCGGCCATCCTCGGGCGACGATTGGCGCAGCGACAACGGGCGTTCGAAGGGTTGTTCTTGGATGGGCGCGGCTATCTCAGCGAGGGTACGACCAGCAATCTCTTCATCGCCCGCCGCGGGCGGTTGTTGACGCCGCCGCTCGACGGGGAAGCCGCGGTGCTGCCGGGGGTCACCCGCGGCCTGGTAATCGCCCTGGCGACGGCGGCCGGTATCCCGGTGCGGGAGCGACGCCTGCGCGCCAGCGATCTGCTGTCGGCGGACGAAGCGTTGCTGAGCGCGTCGGTGTCGGAGGTCGTGCCCATCGTGGGGGCCGGTGAGCAGACCATCGCGGCGGGGCGGCCGGGCCCGCTGACCCGGCGTATCCAGGGGCTCTATCGGGAAGCGGTGCAAGGTGGGCACCTTTGACGCTGCCCGCGCGTTGCGCTTAAACCAAGGCAATGCCCGAACGTGCGTGTTGCCCGATCTGCCACACGGAGGTTGCGCGTCAGGAGAATCCCTACCGGCCGTTCTGCTCCGAACGTTGCCGCACGATCGATCTCGGCAACTGGCTCGGCGAGCGCTACCGCATCCCCGGTGCGCCGGCGGGCGACGAATCGGAGGACTCCTCCGAGACCGACGAGACGTGAAGGCCGGTAGCCGATGATCCATCCTTCCGCTGTGATCGATCCGCGTGCGGCCGTCGACGAGAGCGCGCAGATCGGGCCGCATGTCGTCATCGAAGGTCCGGTGGTGATCGGGCCGCGGACGCGGGTGCTGGCGCACGCCACCATCACCGGGGCCACGCACCTGGGCGCTGACAACGTGATCTACGATGGGGTGATCCTCGGCCGGGAGCCGCAGGACCTGGCGTTCTCCGGCCAGGAGACGTTCCTGCGCATCGGTGACCGCAACGTGTTCCGAGAGCACGTCACCGTCCATCGCGGCACCAAGCCGGGCAGCGCCACGGTGATCGGTGACGACAACTACCTGATGAGCAACGCCCACGTCGGGCACAACTGCCGACTGGGGAACCGTACGATCCTCGCCAACGGCGCGCTGCTGGGCGGTTATGTCGAGGTGGGCGATCAGGTCTTCGTTTCGGGCAACGCCGTCGTGCACCAGTTCGTTCGCCTCGGCCGCCTCTCGTTTCTGCGGGGGCTGTCGCGGACCAGCCGGGATGTACCCCCCTTCTGCATGATGGATTGGACGCACACGGTTCGTGGCCTGAACCGGGTCGGGCTGCGCCGGGCCGGGTTCGGCCCGGCGCAGATCCGGGCGCTGCAGCGGATCGTCGCCCGCCTGTTCGGCCGGCGCATCCACCTGGGCCGCGCACTGGCCGAGCTGGCGGGCGACGAGCACACCGCGGAAGTGACGGAGCTGCTGGCCTTCATCCGCGAGTCCAAGCGCGGGGTCTGTTTCGGCCCGCGTGCCGGTGCCGAGGTGGAGCCCGCGGATTAGCTTTCTTTGTCGTTCCATGACCCGTGGAAATGGAGGAAATTGGCGAATTTCGGGGGCGAGACGAGCTTGAAAGGGCAGAGGGTTTCCTCTAGCCTCTGCAAGCAATGACGCGAAAGAAGCGGTTCCTGATCGGGGCGGCACTTCTGGTCGGGGCTGTGACCTATCTGGTGTACGCCGGTGTTCGTGAGAGCGCGGTGTACTACCTCACCATCGACGAGTTTCTCCACAAGAAGGACACCCTGGTCGACGAAGGCGTTCGGGTTGCCGGTCGCGTGAAGGACGGCAGCGTGGAGAAGAAGACCAGCACGAATGGCACCGAGCTGGAGTTCGTGCTCACGGATTTCAAGAAAACCGGCGGTGTGAAGGTCTTCTACACCGGCATCCTTCCCGACATGTTTGCCGAAGGCCGGGACGTGATCGTCGAGGGCAAGTATGCTCGCGACGGCGTGTTGCGGGCACAGACGGTCATGACCAGCTGTCCGTCGAAGTACGAAGCCAAAGCGACCAATCCCAAGGCTGGTGGCGGCTCGAGCTGAGCCGCGGAACAGTAAAGGCAGGACAGATTTATGGACATCGGTTCGTTGGCCCTGGCCCTCGGGCTGGTGCTGGCCGTGTACGCCGTGGTGATGTCCCTGGTGGGCGTGCTGCGTCGTCGTCGTGATCTGATCGCCAGCGCCGAGCATGCCTCCTACGCCGTTTGGGGCCTCACGGTGATTGCCGTGGCGCACCTGCTGCAGCTGCTGGTGACCCACGACTTCAACGTCGAGTACGTCGCCAGCTACTCGAGCAGCACCCTACCGCTGAACTACACCATCACCGCTTTGTGGGGTGGGCAGCAAGGGTCGCTGCTGTTTTGGCTGCTGATCCTCACCTCGATCACCGCCGTGGTGCTGCTGCAGAATCGCGAGAGCAACCGCGATCTGATGCCGTACGTGACCGCGGTCTTGATGGTGATTTCGGTCTTCTTCCTGCTCATGCTGAACTTCATCACGCCGCCGTTCCAGCGACTGGCGTTCACGCCGGCGGAGGGACGCGATCTCAACCCGTTGTTGCAGAACTACTGGATGCAGATTCATCCGCCGTCGCTGTACCTGGGCTACGTCGGGTGTGCGGTCCCGTTCGCGTTTGCGATGGCGGCGCTGATCACCGGCAAGCTGGGCGACATCTGGATCCGCACCACGCGGCGGTGGACGTTGTTCGCCTGGTTCTTCCTCACCCTGGGCAACCTGTTCGGCGCCGAGTGGGCGTACCTGGTGCTCGGCTGGGGTGGCTACTGGGCGTGGGACCCCGTCGAGAACGCCGCCTTCATGCCCTGGCTCACCTGCACCGCGCTGCTGCACTCGGTGATGATCCAGGAAAAGAAGAACATGCTGAAGGTGTGGAACATGGTGCTGGTGATCCTCACCTTCCTGCTCACCATCTTCGGCACCTTCCTCACGCGCAGCGGGGTGATCTCCTCGGTCCACTCCTTCACCGAGTCGGGGCTGGGGCCGTTCTTCATGGGATTCCTAGCCCTGATGTCGGCAATCTCGATCGGCCTGCTGATCTGGCGCTTGCCGATGCTGAAGAGCGAGAACGAGCTCGATTCGCTCATCTCGCGGGAGTCGGCGTTCCTGTTCAACAACCTCGTTCTGGTGGGGATTGCCTTCGCCGTGTTCTGGGGCACCGTGTTCCCGGTGATCTCGGAAGCGGTGCGCGGCGTCAAGATCACCGTCGGCCCTCCGTTCTTCAACAAGGTCAACGCTCCACTGGGTCTGATGCTGTTGTTCCTCACCGGGGTCGGGCCGCTGATCGCCTGGAGACGCGCCGGTTGGAAGAGCATCCAACGCAACCTGGTGCCGCCGCTGGCCGTCGGGCTGCTCAGCGGTGTCCTGTTGATCCTGGGCGGGATGCGGTCGTACTGGGCTTTGATCTCGTTCCCGACCGGCGTCTTCGTCCTCGCCGGCATCGTCATGGAGTACTACCGCGGCGTGCGCGCCCGCCAGGCGGTAATGGGTGAGAACCCGCTCCGGGCCCTGATCCGCCTCATCGGCAAGAATCGCCGTCGCTACGGCGGCTACATCATCCACGTCGGCGTGGTGATGGCTTTCTTCGCCATCACCGGCACCTCGCTCTTCAAGCAGGAAAAGCAGATCACCCTGAGCGAGGGGCAGAGCTTCTCGATGGGTGGTTACACCCTGCAGTATCAGGGGATCGAGCAGCAGTCGACGCCGCACATCGACTACCTGCGCGCCGACGTCGCCGTGCTCGAGAACGGCAAGAAGATCGATACCCTCAAGCCGGAGAAGCGCTTCTACAAGAAGCCGCAGCAGCCGACCACCGAGGTGGCGATCCGCTCGACGCTGGGGGCCGATCTGTACATGGTGCTGGGCAGCTTCGATCAGGACACCAAGCTGGCGACGTTGCAGGTGTACATCAATCCGTTGGTCAGCTTTCTGTGGTACGGCGGTCTGGTGATGGCTTTCGGCACCGCCATCGTCATTTGGCCCGGCGGGGTGAAGTCGCGCCAGCCGGCCTACGTGTCGCGTCGCGTGGGTGAGCGCGTCGTCGCCGATTGAGCCCATGCGAAACCTCGTAACTCTCGTTGCCTTCCTGTTCCTCGGCCTGCTGGCCGGTACGGCCTTGGTGACTCTGACCGGCGCCGCGAAGCCGAGGTTTCAGGAGCTGGAGGAGTCTCTCACTTGCCAGTGCGGCTGCGGCCTGACGGTGCACAGCTGCAACCATCTGCAGTGTGACTCGGCCCTGCCGCTGCGCGCCGAGATCCGCGAGCAAATGGCTCTCGGCAAGAGCAAGGCCCAGATCCTCGCTCACTTCGTCAGCAAGTATGGTGAGAAGATCTTGTCGTCGCCGACGACCACGGGCTTCAATCTCACCGCCTGGATCATGCCCTTCGCGCTCGTCTTTCTCGGCGGCGTCTTCGTGCTCGTCACGTTGGTTCGCTGGAGCGGTCGCCGGCCAGCGGTAACCCCCGCGGCGGACCAGAGTGGGCACCCGCACGAGGCGAGCCCGTACGAGAAGATTCTCGAACGAGAGTTGAAGGACTTCGACAACAGTTGACGAATGGACGCGTTTGCTCCGATGGATATCGCCATAGCTACCCTGCTCACGGTTGCCGTTGCCGCCTTTGTCGCCTGGCCGTTCTTCGCCCGCGAGGGCAGAGAAGCGCCCCCGGAGGCGCAACTGAGCCCGCTGGAGCGGCAGAAGCTCGAGGCGTACTCTGCCATCAAGGAGGCGGAGTTCGACTACCAGATGGGCAAGCTCACCGACATCGACTACAACGCCTTGCGCGAGCGTTACAGCCAGCAGGCGCTGGCGGCGATCACTGCGATCCAGCAGACGCGTGCGGCCGCGACCCCGATCGGCAAGGCGACCGACGGGAAAAAGCCCACGCGCATGGCGTACTGCCCGTCTTGTGGTCGTGCCGTGCCGCCGCGGGCGCATTTCTGCCCGGGGTGTGGCCGTGGCTTGAGTGAGGCGGTTGCCTGAGAGAAAGCGGTTGCGGGTGGGCTAGAGGAACGGCGGGGCGGTGACCGGAGGTCACCGCCCCCCCGCGGGTTTGGGACGGCAGGTCCTACTTCTTGTC
>CAZYMF010000007.1:22901-64634 GCA_964648215.1 uncultured Binatia bacterium (SeqCode)
GTGTGGGGGGGGTTCCGTGTCAATGGGGGTGGGGGGGGGTTGTCGCGGCTGGGGGGGGGGGCCCGCGTCGCCCCCCCCCCCGCCGCTGTTTTGGGACGGCAGGTCCTACTTCTTGTCGCTGCCGGGTTCGGCCGCCTTTTGCTTGGTCTTGCCCTTGCTCGCCTTCATCTTCTTGTGGTGCGTCTTCTTGGCCTTCTTCTGTTTCTTCTCCATCTTGGGGGCGGCCTGCGCCGGCGCGGTACCCCCGGTCTGGGCGAAGGTGGCAATCGGGGCGCCGACGAGAAACAGGGCGGTCAGGGCAGTGCAGATCATGCGTTTCATGTTTTCTCTCCAAACGTTCGTGCTGCGTTTATGGCGTTGAGCGACTGTGTCGTTTCCGTCCGACGCTTCGGCGGTGTGGAACCCCGCCTCAGACGCCGACGCCGCGAGGAGGGCCCCGCCCACACAGGGTTGCCGGGAGGGTCGATCTTTTGATCTGAAGCCGGTCTCTGGGGCCGAGAAGAGTCGTGGGTATCTGAACGATGTCGTGTATGTCGGCCTGGACGCCGGCCAGATGGTCGACATCGCTGGCCGAGAGCATCTTGCCGGCGGAATCCGTGTTGACCAGCCAGACGTGAGCGACCGTGGCGACGAGCCGGCCGGGCAGGCGTCTTTGTATACCGGCCTTCGCCGGCGGATCGGGAAGCTCGACCGGGTTGGGCAAAACCATGACCAGCACGGCGGGTGCGATCAGAAACAAACGCACAGCACCGCCCACGATTTTCAGCCAGGTCGGTAGGAAGGTGGGGACCATTGATGTCCGGGGACCAAGCACTTCTAGCAGACCCCGGGCGGGTGGGGAAGACGGAGGTCTGGCGGTAGAGAGAGTCGATCGCCGAGGATCAACTGGGCTCAGATGAAGCGGCGCACTGCCGATTTCGTGCGCCTGAAGCCGCCGAGGCAGCGAGGCGGATGATGCCGGAAGGGTCCTGTCTAGCCGTCGTGGGGACGGGGTTGCGAGGACGTATCTTGCCGCTCCACGAGCTCGCGGAGCTCGTCGATCTCGCGCTGCAAGGCGCGGTTCCGCCGCGCGATGTTGGCGATGTAGAGAAACAACAGCACCCAAATCGCGGCATAGGCGGCGAAGAGGAAGGAGAAGTTTGGTTCGTCCATAGAAGCTCCCAGCGTTCAACGAGTACGGGCGGGATGTCCGCGTGTGGCCGCCGGACTAGTCGTGCCCGGTGAGCAGGTGCTGCTGTAGCTGATCCGCCTCGTCTTGCAGTCGAGCGCTCTCGTTGCGGATCCAGATGAGCCAGCTCAGCAAAAAAGCGAACGCGATGAAGCTGACCAGCAGCGTGGCGCGCATGCGCGGATCGGTCAGCCCGGTGCCGCCCTGGCGGGTGATCAGCACGGCCGGGTGAATCGTGCGCCACCAGTACACGGAACGGTTGATGATCGGAATGTCGATGACCCCGACGATACCCAGGACGGCGGCGTAGCGGGCGGCCTGATCGCCGCTGGCGGAAAACTCGCGCAGCATCAGGTACGCGGCGTAGATCAACCACAGGATCAACGTCGTCGTCAGGCGGGCATCCCAGGTCCACCACGTTCCCCAGATCGGGCGTGCCCAGATCGGCCCGGTGATGAGCACGATGGTGCAGAAGAGCATCCCGCACTCGGCGGCCGAGTGCGCCAGACGGTCCCAGAAGCGCGTGCCCTGCCACAGAAACATGGCGCTCGCCACGGCAACCAGACCGAAGGCGACGAAGGTGATGATGGCGGCCGGAACGTGGAAGTAGAAGATTCGCTGGACGATGCCCTGGAACTTGTCGGTGGGCACGTAGACGAACACCATGTAGATGGCCGCCAGCATGGTCAGCCCGGTCAGCGGACCGACAATGAAGTCGAAGAGTCGGCGTACGTTGGGCATGGTTGATTTCACTCGTTCGCGTGATCGTCGGCCACAGTCCTCGAACCGGCTGGGGTTGCAGGTCCCGCGCCGCGCTCACTCCTCCACAGCATATTCGAACACCATCCAGCCGACAACCAGGAACAGGGCATCGAAGCCAATCAGCAGGTGCAGCCACTGACTGACGTCGGCCAACGGTTTGCCGGCGAGGATTCGCGTGCTCGCCTTGACCCCGGCGATTAGCACTGGCACCGCGAGCGGGAGCAGCAGCAGGGGCAGCATCACCTCTCGGGCCCGCGTTCGCACCGACACCGCGGCGAACAGGGTGCCCACGGCGGCGAAGCCGGTCAGACCGAGCAGGAGTATTGGCACCAGCCGCATCAGCACCAGCAGGGACTGAGAGAGGTTGAAGAAGAGAACGAAAATCGGGACGATCACCGCCTGCGCAACGACCATGAACAGGATGTTGCCGGCTACTTTGGCCAGGTAGATCGTGCCGCGATCGACCGGCGCCAGCAGCAACCCCTGCATGCATTCGTTGTCGCGCTCGGTGAGAAAAGAACGGTTGATCCCCAGCACGCCGGCAAAGATCACCGCCACCCAGAGCACCGCCGGAGCCGCCTCGCCGCGTAGCTCGCTCATCGGGTCGAAGGCAAAGCTGAGAATCAGCAACGTCAGCAGACCCAGCATCAGCAGGGAGGCCAGGGTCTCCTTGGTGCGAAACTCGATCAGAAGGTCCTTCCAGAGTAGCGCGATCACGGGCAGATCCGTCGGCGATCGATGCGGGTGGGTACCACCATGCGAGGCCAGATCATCGGTAGTTCCGGCCGTGCCCTTCAGGCGGCGTTCGCCCGCGGGCGCGCGTGGACGGCGGCGAGGTAGGTGCGCTCGAAGCTGCCTCGGTCCGCCGCCGCGACCGGGCCGTCCCAGGCCAGGACGCCGCGCACCAGGATGATGGCGCGACGGCAGCTCGCCAATCCCTGGCCGAAGTCGTGTGTCGTCATGAGCACCGCGGCTCCGCGCTCATGGGCCGCCGTCAGCACCGAGCGCAGAGTCGCACTGGCGTCGACGTCCAGCCCCGTGAAAGGCTCGTCGAGCATGAGCAGATCGGGTTCGTGGATCAGCGCGCGGGCCAGGGCGCAGCGCTGCTCGAGGCCGCGCGACAGGGTTCGCACGGGCCGGTTCGCCCAACCGAGCAGACCGACCTGGTCGAGCAACTCGCGCACGCGCCGGGGCGCGTCGTTGACGCCGAACATGCGGGCGTAGAACGACAGGTTCTCGATCGGGGTCAGGTCCGGGTACAGGAAGCTCTGGTGCGACAGAAACCCGATGCGCCGGCGCGCCAACATGCTGCCGTCGCGCCCGTCCGTGCCGAAGATCCGGACCGAGCCGCGCGACGGGCGCAGCAGCGTGGCGCACAGGCGCAGCAGGGTCGACTTCCCGGCTCCGTTGGGACCGAAGAGGGCGACGGCTTCGCCCGGCGCCAGGCGGAAATCGAAATCACGAAGCGCCGACATACCGCCGAAGGTCTTCGTCAGTCCCTGAGTCTCGATCGCCGGGGCTGCCATCCGATTTCGCTTATCGGAAGCAGTTCGAAAAGGAAAGCATACCGCCGGCCGGCGCAGCGTTACCGGATTGCCGAGCAGAGAACGACGGCGGTCGCGGCGATCGCTTCGCCGCGGCCGACGGCGTCCATGCCTTCCATGGTCTTGGCTTTGACGCTCACCCGGTCGACGGAGACGGCCAGCAACGACGCGATACGCTCCCGCATGGCCTCGATGTAGGGAGCCAGCCTTGGCTGCTCGGCGTGGATGGTGATGTCGGCATTGCCCACCTGGTGGCCCCGTTGGCGCAGGAGCTGAACCACCTCGCCGAGCAAGAGGGCACTGTCGCTGTCCTTGAACCGGGCCTCGCTGTCGGGGAAGTGGCGCCCTACGTCACCGGCGGCAACCGCCCCGAGCAGCGCGTCGCAGAGCGCGTGCAGGACCGCGTCGCCGTCGGAGTGGCCGAGCAGCCCGCGGTCGTGGGGAATCGTTACCCCGCCGAGCCGTAACGGTCGTTGCGGTACGAGGCGATGAATGTCGAAACCGTGTCCGATGCGCATGTCCCGTGGCTTGACCCTAGGGGTCCTTTCTGGAATTCAGCTGGCCATGCGTCGCGTCAAGATCGTCGCAGCCCTGCTGGCGGTGTTGCTTCTGGTCATCCTGAGCATTCAGAATCCGAGCCCGATCGAGTTCAAATTTCTATGGATGACGCTGGCGGTTCCCAAAATCATTCTGATGATTGTGTCGGGCTTCGTCGGCGCGGTGACGACGCTGATCATCCAGCTGCTATTGCGCTCGGGCAGACCGTCCTCTCGGTCATCGTCGTCGCCCGACGGTCCGAGCGAGCTTTGAGCTCACAGCGGCGGCTCCGCCGAGCTCTCGCCGCCGAGCAGAATCACACGCGCGCGGCTGCCGCGTTCGATCCGCTCCCGATCCGGCGGGGCGACGAGCAGGCCCTCGCCCGCCGACAGCGAACGCAGGACGCCGGAGCTCTGCGAGCCGGTGGGCCGCACCTGGTATTGCCCGCCGTCGCGGGTGAGGACGCAGCGGACGAACTCGGTGAGGCCGGCGGCCGTGTGGACGTCCGCGGTCACGCTGGCCTCGACGCTCGGCAAATGGACGCGATCCGCGCCCATCATCGTGCGCAGAGCCGGCAGGACGTACACGTAGAAGCAGACCAGCGACGAGACCGGGTTACCCGGCAGGCCGAACGCGGGGGTTGTCCGGCGCAGGCCGAAGGTGAGCGGCTTGCCCGGCTTCTGCGCCACCTTCCAGAAGCGTTCCTGGTAGCCGAGCTCGGCCAACGCCCGGCGCACGAAGTCGAAGGTGCCCACCGAGACACCTCCGGTGGAGAGCACGGCATCGGCGGTGAACGCATCGTCGAAGGCGGCATGGATCTGCTCGGGCTCGTCGCGCGCGATACCGAGCATGACCGGCTCGCCGCCGGCTTCCTCCACGGCGGCCGCCAACGTGTAGGCATTGCTGTTGACGATCTGTCCGGGGCCGAGCAGGTCGCCGGGCTCGACCAGCTCGTTGCCGGTGGTGAGGATCGCCACCCGTGGCCGCCGGCTGACGCGCACCATGGTCGTGCCGAGCGAGGCCAGCAGCCCGACGTCGGCGGGCCGCAACGTGCGGCCGCGGCTCAATACGGTTTCGCCCGCTCGCAGGTCCTCGCCGGGCTCGCGCACGTTGGTGCCGGCGGCAGCGGCCACTCGGATGTGGACATGCCCGTCCAGCTCTTCGGTATCTTCGATGCGAACCACGGTGTCCGCGCCGGTCGGCAGAGGCGACCCCGTCATGATCTTGGTCGCGGTTCCCGCCTCGACGGGCCGGGTGGGCACCGAGCCGGCGCCGATCACCTCCAGCAGACGCAGCGTGACGGGTGCCGCGCTCGCCGCGGTCTCGACGTCCGCGGCGCGCACCGCGTAGCCGTCCATGGCCGAATTGCGGAAGGACGGAACGTCCCGGCCGGCACGGACGGAGTTCGCCAGCACCCGCCCGTGACTGGCGCGCAGGGAGACCTGCTCACTGCCCAGCCGAGGCAGGTCGCGGAGCACGGTTTGGAGCGCTTCCTGCACGGAGATCATCGGCGGCACCCTAGCATTGGCGGCGGAGGCTGCGCTACGGGCCGCCGACGAGCTTGTCAACGCGGTGCGTTACGCTAGGATACGTGCACCAATGGCTCTGGCGCGACGCAGACGTTCACGGCCCGATCGGAGCCGCTCGGTTCCCAGTCCCGACGTCTCGTCGTCGCTGCCCGGCTGGGACAGCGTGCTCAGCAGCATCGGCGATGCGATCATCATCATCGACGCCGACGACCGAGTGGTCCTCTTCAACCCCGCTGCAGAGCAACTCCTCGGGCGCGCGCAAGCACACGTGCTCGATCGTCCCTGCGCCGAGGTGTTCCAGGCTACCCCCGCGGTCAGCGAGATCGTGCGGCGGACCCTCGCCACCGGGCAGACCCAGGCTCGCACCGAGGAGCTGCGCACCCGGCGTGACAGCGCGGTCCCCGTCCGACTGCACACCTGGGTGATCTGGGACCATGACGGCGGTCGAATTCGCGGGACGGTGTTGACGATCCACGACCTGAGCTATCAACGCACGCTCGAGGAGGACGCGCGGCGAACCGAGAGGCTCGCGCGGCTCGGCACCCTGGTGGCCGGGTTGGCGCACGAGGTCAAGAATCCCCTCGGGGGTATCAAGGGGGCGGCACAGCTGCTGGCGTTGCGCTTGAAGGACCGCCCCGACGTGGCCGAGTACACCGATGTCATCGTACGCGAGACCAACCGTCTCAGCCGGCTCGTCGACGAGCTGCTCATGGTGGGATCGCCGCGGCCGCCGGAGCTCGTGCCGCTCAATATTCACCGGGTGATCCGCGACGTTCTCGCGCTCGTGCAACCGGAGCTCGACGCGGCCGGGATCCGCCTGCGCGTGGAGTTCGACCCCAGCCTGCCCGATGCTTGGGGAGACAGCGCGCAGCTGACCCAGGTGTTCCTCAATCTGCTCAAGAACGCGATCGAGGCGATGCGTGGCATGACGCGCGACGGCGGTCACACGCTACGCGTCCTGACGCGGATGGAAACCGACTTTCACCTCGTCCGGCGTGAAGACGGGATCGGCAAGTTCCTGCGCGTGGAGATCGCCGACACCGGGCCGGGAACCCCGGCGGCCGGGGAACGCGTCTTCGAACCTTTCTACAGCACCAAGCCACGTGGCACCGGGCTCGGTCTCGCGATCTGTCAGCGCATCGTCGCCGGCCATGGTGGCTCCATTCGGTTGGAGAACGGACCACACGGCGGCGCGGTTTCCACGGTCAACCTGCCGCTGGCCACTTGATGCAGCCCATGGACAGCTCGGCTACGATTCTGGTTGCCGACGACGAAGAGTCGATTCGGTGGGTCCTGGAGCAGGCCCTCGCGGCCGACGGCCACGACGTGGTGTGCGTCGGCGACGGCGGAGCGGCGCTGACGCAGCTGACCACCCGGGAGATCGACCTGGCCCTGGTCGACATCAAGATGCCCGATCTCGACGGCTTGGAGCTGCTGCAGCGAGCGCGGGCGGCCGCGGTGACGACGCCGGTGATCATCATGACCGCGCAGAACACCATGGCCAACGCCATCGAGGCGATGAAACGGGGGGCGTTCGACTACGTCACCAAGCCCTTCGACATCGAGGAGGTGCGCGCGCTGGTGCACCGGGCGCTCGAGATGCGGCGGCTGTCGAGCGATCTCAACCGCCTCGGGGAGGAGATGCGGCGGCGCTTCGAGCTCGGCGTCGAGATCATCGGCAAGACGCCGGCGATGCTGGACATCTACAAGACCATCGGGCGCGTCGCCCCCACGGACGCCACGGTGTTGATCCAGGGTGAGAGCGGCACCGGCAAGGAGCTGATCGCCAAGGCCGTGCACTACCACTCGCCGCGCTGGAGCGGCCCGTTCGTGGCCCTCAACTGCTCGGCGATTCCGCGCGAGCTGCTCGAGAGCGAGCTGTTCGGCTACGAACGCGGCGCCTTCACCGGCGCTCTGGAGCAGCGGCCGGGCAAGTTCGAGATTGCCGCGGGCGGAACGCTGTTCCTCGACGAGGTTGGCGACATGCCGCTCGAGCTGCAGGCCAAGCTGCTGCGGGTGCTGCAGGAAAAGGAGCTGACCCGCGTCGGCGGCCGCGAGGTGGTGAAGGTGGACTGCCGCATCGTCGCGGCGACCAACCAGGATCTCGAGCGCGCGATCAAGCAGGGGCGCTTTCGCGAGGATCTCTATTTTCGCCTGCGGGTGGTGCCGATTCTGGTGCCGCCGCTGCGCGAACGGCGCGAGGACATTCCGGAGCTGATCGCCTTCTTCGTCGAGAAGGTCAATCGTGAGCTCGGCACCTCGATCAACGGGGTCTCGCCCGAGGCGCGCAACATGCTGATGCAGCACAACTGGCCCGGCAACGTACGCGAGCTGGAGAACACCCTGGTGCGCGCCGCCGTCCTCGCGCCCGGCCCCACCCTGATGCCTCGCGACCTCGCCCTCGCCGCCGGCACGGCGCCGCCGCCGCAGTACGACGAGCTTTCCCTCGAGGACATCGTGCGCATGAAGCTGTCCGAGTACTTTCGGCAGACGCAGGCGGTGGAGCTCACCGATCTCCACCCGCTGATCATGGGTCGCGTCGAGCGCCCTCTCATCGAGCTCGTGCTCGAGCGTGCCCACGGCAATCAGTTGAAGGCGGCGGCGATGCTCGGGATCAACCGCAACACGCTGCGCAAGAAGATCACCGATCTCAAGATCGAGGTGAAACGCCGCGCCACGGACGGCTGATCCGCCGCGGCCGGGTCCCCCACCGCCATGGCTCCGTTTCGTTTCCCGTCTCGCCTCTATCCGATCGTCGACACGCTGGGAGATCCCGGCCGTTCGGCCGTGACGTTGGCCGAGGAACTGTTGGCGGCGGGGGTCCGCTTCTTCCAGCTCCGGGTCAAGGACGAGAACACCCGCCGCTTCGTCGAGCTGGCGCGGGCCGTTCAGGCGCGCGCGGCGGCGGCCGGAGCGGCGCTGATCATCAACGACCGCGCCGACATCGCGCTGCTGGTGGGTGCCGCCGGCGTGCACCTGGGGCAGGAGGACCTGTCTCCCGCGGACGCCCGCGGGCTGCTCGGACGCGACAAGATCATCGGCTTCTCGACCCACAACCTGGAGCAGGTCGAGCAAGCGGCCCGGTCGGACGCGGTGGACTATCTCGGGTTCGGGCCGATCTACGCCACGGCCAGCAAGCTCAGAGCGGACCCGATACAGGGTCTCGACGGGTTGCGGCGCGCGCGCGCGTACGCGCGCCTGCCCCTGGTGGCCATCGGGGGCATCACGCGCGATACGGCGCTGGACGCGCTCGCGGCCGGTGCCGACGCCGTCGCCGTGATCGGCGACATCGTGCGGGCGCCGGCCGTGCCCGAGCGGGTTGCCGAGTTCCTCCGGCTGATCCGCTCGGGCTGACGGCTCAGTTGCCGCTGTCCTTCTTCGTCTTCCGTTGCGGCTGCGCCTCGGCGGCGGGAGCCGCGACCCCGCTTTCGAGCCGCTGGAGACAGCAGCGCATGAACTCCGCGTGATTGGCAGGGTCCATCGTCGGGGAGAGCGCCTGGCAGGTGCGCTCGGCCGCATCGTGGGAGAGCTTGCTCTTGTATCCCAGCTTGCCCGCCATGGATTCCGCCAGCGAACACGCGCTGTTGTGGGTCTGGGGCGGGCTTACCTGCTCCACCTGCGAGGCCACTGCCGTGCTGGCGAGTAGGAGACTGATGGCAACCCAAACGTGAAATCGCATTACGAGAACTCCTCCGTCTCTGCGCCGAAGCTGACGTCCTCTTCGGCTCGGTTTTCGAATCGTGTGTACTCGGACATGAAGGTCAATGGCACGGCGCCGATCGGGCCGTTGCGCTGCTTGGCGATGATCACCTCGGCCGCGCGCTCCTCGGCGGTCTTGTCGTAGACGATGGGGCGGTACAGGAAGGCGACGACGTCGGCATCCTGTTCGATGGCGCCGGATTCGCGCAGGTCGGCCATCACCGGCTTCTTGTCGCCGCGTTGCTCGACCTGGCGGTTGAGCTGGGAGAGCGCGATCACCGGGAGGCCCAGCTCCTTGGCCAGCGCCTTGAGCGAGCGCGAGATGCCGGAGATCTCCTGCTCGCGGCTGTCGGTGTTGTGACCGCGCATGAGCTGGAGATAGTCGACGATGATCAAGCCCAGCTTGCTCTGTGGATCGCGCTTGAGCCGGCGGGCCTTGGCCCGCAGCTCGAGCACGCTGAGCGCCGGCGTGTCGTCGATGTAGATCGGAGCTTCGGCCAGACGGCTGGCGGCGAGAGCCAGCTTGGGAAAATCGCGCTCGGCGGCGAAACCGGCGCGCACCTTGGACTGGTCGACACGAGCCTCGCAGCACAGCATGCGAAGCACCAGCTGCTCTTTCGACATCTCGAGCGAGAACACGGCGACGCCGGTGTTGGTGTGCAGGGCCGCGTGGGCGGCGATGTTCATCGCGAAGGCGGTCTTTCCCATGCTCGGCCGACCGGCGATGACGACCAGATCGGAGGCTTGCAGGCCCGCGGTCATCTCGTCCAATTTGTGGTAGCCGGTGGGGATGCCGGTGACCAGCTCCTTGCGCTCGTAGAGCTGCTCGATGGCGCGCATGGAGTCCACCATGATCTCGCTGATGCGAAAGAAGGTGGGTCGGACCTTGCGTTCGGAGATCTCGAAGATCTTGTGCTCGGCCTGGTCGAGAAACTCGTCGATGTCGGCTTGCGACTCGTAGCCGCGTGTGGCGATGTCGGTGGCGGTTTGGATCAGGCTGCGAAGGATGGCCTTCTCCTTCACCATCCGGGAGTAGTAGGCGACGTTGGCCGCCGTGGGTACCTTGTCGGCGAGCTCGGCGAGGTGCGCTGCCCCGCCCACGTCCTGGAGCTCGTTGCGGGCCTTCAGCGCATCGGCGAGCGTGATCAGATCGATGGGCTCGCTGCGCTCGCTCAGCTCCAGGACGGCGCGCATGATCTTGCGGTGGCTCTCGCGATAGAAGTCCTCCGGACGGACGAGCTCGAGCGCCCGGTCGAGGGCGGCGTTGTCGAGCAAGATGCCGCCGATCACGGCCTCCTCTGCCTCCAGGCTCTGCGGGGGCAGCTTGCGCAGGTTGTCTTCCAGAACCGGCATGCGAGAGCGCGGAAGATACTCGAAACGAGCGCGGTGTTCCAGTGCGTCGCCGGTCCGCTCGCGTCGGCCGAGGGCGCGGATCTCGTTGACACGGGGAATACGCCCGCGTAGGAAAACACGATGGTCAGCATCGACGATTTCGTAAAGCTGGATCTGCGAGTGGCGACCATCGTGGCCGCCTCGCCCCATCCGAACGCGGATCGCCTTCTGGTTTTGGAGATCGAGCTGGGCAACGAGCGCCGACAGCTGGTCGCCGGCATCCGCGCCCACTACGCGGCGGAGGAACTGGTCGGCAAGCAGATCGTCGTCATCACCAATCTCGAGCCGGCGACGCTCCGCGGCGTTCGCAGCGAGGGGATGTTGCTGGCCGCCTCCGACGCCGACGGGCGCCTGGCGATCATTGCCCCGGAGCGCCCGGTGGCGGCGGGAGCGCGCGTCAAATAGCCGCTCACGTTGGCCGCGTGCCCGCGCGGGATTTGCCTTTCCGTATGCCACCCCGCTATCTCTGCGCCCGTGATGATTCGGGGAACTACGCGGGTCGTCGGCATCATCGGCGCTCCCGTCGCTCACAGCCGGTCACCGGCGATGCACAACGCCGCCTTTGCCCATCTGAAACTGGACTACGCCTACGTCCCACTGCTGGTGAAGCCTGCCGATCTCGAGAGCGCGGTGGCGGCGGTTCGGGCATTCAACCTGGCGGGCGTGAACGTCACGGTGCCTCACAAGGAGCGTGTGCTGCCGCTGCTCGACTCGCTCAGCGCCGCGGCGGGGCGCGCCGCCGCCGTGAATACCATCGTCAATCGCAATGGGCATCTCTTCGGTGACAACACCGACGGTCCCGGGTTCCTGCGGGCTCTGCGCCAGGCGGGCGTCAAGACACGGGGCAGAGACGTGCTCGTCGTCGGCTCCGGTGGGGCGGCACGCGGGGTGGCGGTTGCCCTGATGGGGGCTGGTGCCCGGCGCATCGTTTTCGCCAATCGGACCCTGGCGCGCGCTCGTGGCCTGGTCCGTGACCTCAGTGCGCTCCCGGGCGGTTCGCCACCGCGGACCGAGCTCGCCGCGGCGCCTCTGCGGGCGCTCACCGACCCGGCGTTGCTGGCCGGGGTCGATCTGGTCGTCAATGCCACGGCCGCCGGCCTGAAGGGGGAGAAATTTCCTGCGCTGTGCTATGCGGCCTCGCGCCCGACGTGCCTGTTCTACGACTTGCTCTATGGGCGAGAGACCGACTTCCTCCGGCGCGCGCGCCGGAGTGGACGTCGCACGCTCGATGGCGCGTCGATGCTGTTGTACCAGGGCGCCGCGGCTTTCGTGTTGTGGACCGGGCGTCGGGCGCCGTTGGCCATCATGGCAGAGGCGCTGGGGATAGGGGGCGTCGAGGCGAAAAAGCAAATTGACAACCGCCAAGGTCGTCGATAGCGTACAAGAATTGGCGGTAGGCGTGGCAGAACACGGAACGATGACGACACGCCTTGGTGAGCTTCTCGTCAAGCGCGGGCTGATCACGCAGGCGCAACTGACTGCCGCACTCGAGAACCAGGAAGAAACCGGCGGTGCGCTGAGCACCGCCCTGGTCAAGCTCGGCTTCATCTCCGACGCCGATCTCACCGCCTACCTGCAAAAGGAGTACCGCCTTCCCTTGGTGGATCCGGCGGGGATGGACCTGCCGCAGGAAGTGCTCCGCCTGATCCCGCCCGCGCTGGTGCACCGCCATCATCTGATCCCGATCAGTCTCAGCGGCTCGTCGCTGACGCTGGCCATGTCCGACCCCTCCAACCTGGTGGCGATGAACGAGGTCAAGTTCCTCACCGGGTACGACGTGAAGGTTGCCGTGGCCGCAACCTCGTCGGTGACGGCGGGGATCGCTCGCTTCTACGACGAGGGCGCCAACTACAATGAGGTTCTCAACCAGCTCGAGAGCCAAGACGTCGAGCTGGTGGAGAGAGAAGAGGAAGTCGATCTCAAGGAGCTGGAACGGGCTACCGAGGACGCCCCGGTCGTTCGTCTGGTGAACGCGATTCTGACCAGCGCGATCAAGCGGCGGGCCAGCGACATTCATCTCGAGCCCTTCGAGCGCATGTTTCGCGTTCGTTTTCGTGTCGACGGCGTTCTCGAAGAGATCATGAAGCCGCCGCTCAAGCTGAAGAACGCCATCACGTCGCGCGTGAAGGTCATGTCCAGCCTGGACATTGCCGAACGGCGGTTGCCCCAGGACGGCCGCATCCGGCTCAAGATCGGCCCGGGCCAGGAGATGGACTTCCGCGTCTCGGTGTTGCCCACGATTTTCGGCGAGAAGATCGTGCTGCGCTTGCTCGACAAGTCGAGCCTGCAGCTCGACATGACCAAGCTCGGCTTCGAGGATTCGGCGCTACGCGACTTCAAGGACGCGATCTACAAGCCGTACGGGATGGTGCTGGTCACCGGCCCCACCGGCAGCGGCAAGACGACGACGCTCTATTCGGCCCTGTCGGAGTTGAACAAGACGACGACGAACATTTCGACCGCCGAGGATCCCGTGGAGTACAACCTGGTCGGGATCAACCAGGTGCAGATTCACGACGACATCGGGTTGAACTTCGCCAACGCCTTGCGTTCGTTTCTGCGGCAGGACCCCGACATCATCATGGTCGGCGAGGTACGCGACTTCGAGACGGCGGAGATCTCGGTCAAGGCGGCCTTGACGGGCCATTTGGTTCTGAGCACCCTGCACACCAACGATGCCCCCTCCACGATCAACCGTCTGCTGAACATGGGCGTGGAGCCGTTCCTGGTCGCTTCCTCGGTGAATCTCATTCTGGCGCAACGTCTGGCCCGCCTGATCTGCTCGGGTTGCCGCGAGCCGGCCGAGATTCTGCCCCAGGCCTTGATCGACATCGGCGTTGCGCGCGAAGAGATCGGCTCATTCACCCCCTTCCACGGTGCCGGCTGCGCCCAATGCAACGGCACGGGCTATCGCGGTCGCATCGCCCTCTACGAAGTCATGCCGATGAGCGAGGAGCTGCGAACCCTGGTGCTCAATGGCGCCTCAGCGGCGGAGGTCAAGCGTACCGCCATCAGCCTTGGCATGAAGACGCTGCGGATGAGTGGTACGACGAAGCTGAAGGAAGGCGCGACGACCATCGAGGAAGTCGTCCGCGTATCGATGGCCGATTGAGCGGATCATGGTCGACGTCGAGGCAGCTCCGTTCGCAGAGCGCCAGCCCAGCATCTCGGCCGGGATGCAGGACTTCCTGCGGCTGGTGATCGAGAAAGGCGCCACCGACCTGCACATCACGGCGGACAGCCCGCCGGTGATGCGCGTCAACGGCACGCTGATCACGATGCCGTTTCCTCCGTTGACGGCCAACGAGACCAAGCAGCTCTGTTACAGCCTGTTGACGGAGAGCCAACGCCATCGCTTCGAGGAGCAGAGCGAGCTCGACTTCTCCTTCGGGATTCGCGGGCTGAGCCGATTCCGCGGCAATTTGTTCCTGCAACGTGGCTCGATCGGGGGTGCCTTCCGACTGATCCCCTACCAGGTTCGGAGCTTGGCCGAGCTCGGATTGCCACCGATCGTCAACGAGCTGACGAAGCTTCCGCGCGGGCTGGTGCTGGTAACGGGGCCGACCGGCAGTGGCAAGTCCACGACGCTGGCGTCCATGATCGATCGGATCAATCGCGAGCGACACGAGCACATCATCACCGTCGAGGACCCGATCGAGTTCGTTCACGAACACCGCAACTGTATCGTGAACCAGCGGGAGGTGTTTGCCGATACTCAGGGGTTTGCGGAGGCGCTCCGTCACGTGCTGCGCCAAGACCCCGATATCGTGCTGGTCGGCGAAATACGGGATCTGGAGACAGTGGCGTCAGCCCTGACGGTTGCCGAAACTGGTCACCTGGTCTTGTCGACGCTGCATACCAACTCGGCGGTACAGACAATCAATCGCATCCTCGACATTTTTCCGACGAATCAGCAGCCCCAGGTGCGGGCGCAGCTGTCGCTCGTCCTTCAGGGTGTCATCTCGCAGCAGCTGATTCCTCGGCTGGACGGACGGGGGCGCGTCCTGGGTGTCGAGGTGATGCTCCCCAATGCCGCAATCCGCAACCTGATTCGCGAGGAGAAGGTGCATCAGATCTACTCCCAGATGCAGGTCGGGCAGAGCAAATTCGGTATGCAAACGATGAGTCAGTCACTGACCGAGCTGTACCATCGGCGGCTGATTTCGTACGATGAGGCCATCGGGCACGCCACCGAGCTCGACGAACTCCGAACGATGCTAGGCGCGCCCCCAAGTACGGGTCGCCGCTAGTCCTTGGCACAGCACCTGCTTATTTGCTGACCCAGAGCCGTCTGTATTCGGCTAAGTACCTGGATTTCCGGGTTCTTGGCCGAGGCTGTGGAGGTCAAAAAAATGGCAGTCTATCGCTGGCAAGGTGTGTCCCCGCGCGGAGAAACGCTCCAGGGCGAGATGGAGGCGGCTACTCGCGATGCCGTCTTGATACGGCTGCGGGCCCAGCGGATTCGCCCGATTCCCGAAAAGATCAAGCAAAAGGGCAAGGGGCTGGATCGCGAGATCAACATCCCGGGTTTCGGCGAATCGATCAAATCGCGCGACATCGTGATCTTCACCCGGCAGCTGGCGACCATGATCGACGCTGGTTTGCCGATCGTTCAGTGCTTGGAGATTCTGGCGCAACAATCCGACAACAAGAAGCTCCGCAAAGTGATTTTCCAGATCAAGGAGGAGGTCGAGGCTGGTTCGACGTTCACGGATGCCTTGCGAAAGCACAACAAGCTCTTCGATGACCTCTACGTGAACATGGTGGCGGCCGGTGAGGTCGGCGGTATTCTGGATACGATTCTGCACCGTTTGTCCACCTACATGGAGAAGGCGATGAAGCTGATCGCCAAGATCAAGGGCGCCATGATCTATCCGGCAACGATCATTACGGTGGCGGTGGTCGTGACCATGATCTTGCTGATCTACGTGATCCCGGTCTTCGCCGAGCTGTTTTCGAGCTTCGGTCAGGCCTTGCCGGCGCCGACGCAGTTCGTCATCAATCTCAGCAACTTCACGATTGCGTACTTTCCCTACCTGGTGGCGGTCGCCGTGGCCGGGGCGGTGGCTTTTCGGCAGTTCTACCGGACGGAGCAGGGACGGCTGGCCATCGATCGGTTCTCTCTGCAACTTCCCGTCTTTGGCGACTTGCTGCGCAAGTCTGCCGTGGCCCGTTTCAGCCGGACGCTGAGCACGCTGATCTCCTCGGGCGTGCCGATTCTCGACGCTCTGGCGATCACGGCGCGCACCGCCGGGAACAAGATGGTGGAACGCACCGTCCTGGAGACCCGGCTCAGCATCAGTCAGGGCAAGACCATTGCCGAGCCCCTGGCCGAGAGCAAGGTGTTTCCGCCCATGGTGTGCCAGATGATCGCCGTGGGTGAGGCCACCGGCGCGCTCGACGCGATGCTGCAGAAGATCGCCGAGTTCTATGAAGACGAGGTGGACAACGTCGTGAACAACCTGACGGCCTTGATGGAGCCCATGGTGATCGCATTTCTGGGCGTGATCATCGGTGGTCTGGTCATTTCTATGTATCTGCCGATCTTCAAGCTCGGCTCCGTAATTGGGTCGTGAACCGATGAGTTTGGACCCTACGACTTCCACTGTGGACGACGCGCTACGTCATCGGCTGCGTTGGCTCCTCTTTGGCCGGGTGCTGATGACCTCGGCCTTTCTCGGAGGCCTGTCGCTGGCATCGTTGGGGGGGTTGAACAACCCCTATGTGGTGTCCGACAACCTGCTTTTCGCCATCGTGGCCGCGACCTATGCGTTCACGATGATCTCGGCCGTGTATCTGCAGCGGCTGCGCGATCTGCATTGGTTTTGCCACATGCAAGTGGCTTTCGATGTCCTGCTGACGACGGGGGTCCTCTATCTGACCGGTGGCCCCGACAGTCCGTTTGCCTTCCTGTACACGCTGCCGGTCATCAACGCCGCGACGCTGCTCTTCACCCGCGGCGCGTTGGTGACCGCGGCTATGGGCGCGGTCAGCTACAGCGGCTTGGTGTTGGCCATGCTGACCGGGCTCATGGCGACCCCGGACTACATGTTCCCGCCCGCGGTTCTCGACGGAAGGCTGCTGATCCGCCTGGCGACGAACGACGTTACGTTCTTCGTGATCGCGTTTCTCGCCAGCTCTCTGGCTCGCCGCCTGCATGCCACCGAGCAGCTTCTGTCGGTGCGCCAACGCGAACGGGATCGCTTGGCGGTTTTGCAGGAGACTCTGGCGCGGAACATCGGCTCGGGGTTGGTCACGACCGACCCCAACGGTCGGGTGACCTCGGCCAATCAGACGGCGGAGGAGCTGGCCGGCGTGACGGCGGGCGGCCTCGCCAACCTCGACATCGGCGCAGCCTTTCCTCCGCTCCTCCTCACCGCGTCGGCGCGGGCCTCCTTTCTGCAGTCCACCAGCCCCCTGCAGCCAACCGACTTCACGCAACGCCTCAGCGAGGAGCGCGAAGTCAACATCCGCTGCTCGGCGGCGCCGCTGCGGGATACCTACGGACACGCCATCGGAGCGCTCTACATCCTGCAAGACATCACTCCGTTGCAGCGCCTGGAAGAGGAGGTGGACGCGGGGCAGTCTCTGGAGGCCGTTGCGCAAGAGATGCTCGAGGACCTGTCGGACGACACGGAGCCGCGCGATGGGCTGCTCGGCGTGAGCGATGCCATGCGCCACGTGCAGGAACTGATCGACAAAGTGGCGAAGAGCGACGCTACCATCCTGGTTACGGGCGAGAGCGGCACGGGCAAGGAAGTCGTGGCCCGAGCCATTCACGCCCGGAGCACGCGCATGGACCGTCCGTTCGTCGCCATCAACTGCGGAGCGATTCCCGAGAACCTCATCGAAAGTGAGCTTTTCGGCCACGTTCGCGGCGCGTTCACAGGGGCTGTGGCCGACCGGGCCGGCTACTTCCGCATGGCGGACGGCGGCACGATCTTTCTCGATGAGATCGCTGACTTGCCGCTGGCGCTGCAGGTGAAGCTGCTGCGTGTTCTGCAGGAGAGAGTGTTCACCCCCGTCGGGGGCCAGGTGGCCGTCGCGGTGAACGTTCGCGTCATCGCCGCCACGAATCGCGATCTCGCCGAGGCGATCCGCGCCGGGTGCTTTCGCGAGGATCTATACTACCGGCTGAACGTCATCAGCATCGACATTCCCCCCTTGCGCGAACGGCGCCAGGACGTGCCCCTGCTGATTCGGCACTTCCTCCGGCAGTTCTCCGACCTCCATGGCAAACGGGTGACCCGGCTGTCCGTAGGGGCGGCCAAGATGCTTCTCAACTACGGGTTCCCGGGCAACGTCCGCGAGCTCGAGAACATCATGGAGCACGCCGTGGCCCTCAGCGACGGGGAGACGGCGCACGAGGAGCATTTGCCCGCCTACCTCCTGAACGGCAACGGCCATCGTCGCCCGACGGCAGTGGCTGTGGCGGAGGCTTCGCCGCCTGCGGCCCGGACCCCCAATCTGGTACCCCCACCCGTTCCCAACGGACACTTCGACCTCGACCGCGACCTGGCGGCCTTCGAGAAGTCCGCCCTGCTGCACGCGCTGGAGCAGGCCGGCGGGGTCAAGAAGCGCGCCGCCGAAATCCTCGGAATCAACTACCGCTCTCTACGGCACCGGCTGCAAAAGTACGGCCTCGACGCCGGCAGCGATCTCGCCAGCGCCAACTAGGCGCAGCGCGAGGCGCGTCACTCGGTGACGTCTCGTCAAAAAAATCGCGGACAATTTCCGTCACCTCTACCCGGATGGCCGGCTTTGACCGCACAAAGACGCCAAATTGCATCGAATTCCAACGTAACTCGCGTCCGGCTGGCCCGAGATGCCATTGGTACATGGCTTGCTCATGGAATCTGGCGAGAGTGACGTGATGGCTAGCTGGCAGCAAAGATGGCGAGCGGCGGTCAAGCAAGCTCATGGACCGCCCCTTCGGCTCTCCCAGGCTCTCGGACCGTAGTCGATCGAGAGACAAAGGGGTGCAACGCAAATGGGGGAAACGGGACCATTTGAAATTGAACCGAGAACAGCAGCTAGGAACAAGAAAAGGAGAGAGACAATGAAGACCCTGAAGACGTCCAAAGGTTTTACGCTGATCGAGCTGTTGGTGGTCGTTGCCATCATCGGCATTTTGGCGGCCATTGCCATCCCGCAGTTCGCGGCGTATCGGCAGAAGGGCTACGATGCCCGTGCCAACTCCGACCTGCGCAATGCCGCGACGGCCGAAGAGGCATACTTCGCCACCAACTTCGTCTACCTTGACTCCACCTTTGGCGACGGCAAGTTGCCTGGCTTTACCAACTCGGCCACGGTGGAAGGCGCGATGGTGGCGGTCGCCGATGCGGCAAATCCGTCCTTCACCGGCACCGCGTCCTCCACTTCTGGAACGCCGGGCAAGACGTTCAGCTACAACAGCGCTTCCGGCGGAATGCAGTAAGGTAAGCGGGTAGTACCATACTACAATGGACTCGCGGGGGACATGGCGCTGGCGTTGTGTCCCCCGCGGCATCTTAACCGGATGTGTGTACCGCAAGGACCTTGTGAGAAGGCGGAACCGTCGCATGACCCGCTGCCGGAAGGACGAGGGCTTCACTCTGATCGAGCTGCTAGTGGTAGTGGCGATCCTCGGGATTCTTGCGGCCATCGTTATCCGTCAGTTTGCGATCTACCGGAACCGAAGTTTCGACGCCCGCGCCACGACCGACCTGCGCAATGCCGCGACCGCCGAGGAGGCGTATTATGCCAGCAACGGCGAGTACATCAGCGGAGAGGACACCGGACCCAAGGGAACCACGTTCCTTCCTGGTCTGCATCTGTCGCCGACGGTTGCGCTGAAGATGGAGGCCGATGGCAGCCTCAGCTTTACCGGCACCGCCACCTCGAGCCAGGGAACCCGAACCTATACCTACGACAGCCTTCGCGGAGGCATTCAAGAATAGCCCGCGTTCAAGTCCCCGATGGGGCGGCAACCGCTTGCCTGCCGCGCAATCCTACCTTTGGCTTTCCGGCGCCGGATGTGTAAGTAATCTCGCGAGGACGAATCGTTGCGCAAAGGTGGTGCCGCAAATGGGGGTGGTCGCCGATGCGGTCCGAAAGACCCGCGCCCGATCGAGCAAGACCATGGGAAGCTCCGCCGCTCGGTCTTCGGATGACACGGGGTGGGATGTTGCCTCGCTCGCGCGCGCGGCGGCCGTTCTCCTCTGTATCTGCGCTTTGATGGCGACGATCGGCTACGCCGGTCGCGCACTCGAAAAACCAGCCGTCGCTGCGGAAGGCCAGTTCGTTTACGTCCCCAACCCGCGCTTCCTGCGCGTGGCGTCCCTCGGGTACACGAGCGCCGTGGCCGACGCCTTGTGGTTTCGCACCATCAGTTACTTTGGTGCTCACTACCGCAGCGATCGCCTCTACCCTTGGCTGGCGAAGATGTGCGACGTGGTCACCGACCTCGATCCCAAGGCGTTCCATGTCTACCGGTTCGCCGGGGTCATTCTCCCCTGGGAAGCCAAGCGGCCGAAGGAGGGCATTGCCCTGTTGGAGAAGGGGATCAAGCACTTTCCCGACTCGTGGTTGCTGTACTACCTCGCGGGCATGAACTACTACTTCTTCGAGAACGACGCGAAGCGGGCAGCCGCCTACCTCGGCAAGGCGGCACAGCTGCCTGGGGCCGATCCCTACGCCGCGCGTCTGGCCGCGGCCATGTACCAGCGAGGCTTCGACAGTGGGGCGGCGGAAACGTTCTTGCGCGAGCTGGCCAGATCCACGCCTGATCCAACCATGCGCCAGGTTGTGCAAGTCCGCCTGGGAGAGCTGAAGATTGCGCGGGATGTGGATGCCCTGACGGCGGCCGTCCAAGAGTACCGGAGGCAGAGGGCGAAGACGCCGCCTAGCCTGACGGCTCTGGTGCGGGCCGGTATCATCAAAGAACTTCCCGACGAGCCGTTCGGCGGCCACTACTTCGTCGACCCGACCACCGGGGAGGTGCGCACCACGTCCGGGCACCGGCCGCTACGGCTGCGGGAGAGCAAGGCCCACAAGGAGTACCAGAAGGGCAAGACGGTTTACTGGTAAAATGGCCCTACTCGAAGCATTTTCGGTGACGAAGGTCTTCCGTCATCAGTGGACCATGCGCGCCATTCCGGTGTTGAGGGACGTGTCGCTGTCGCTGCGCGAGGGGGAAGTCCTGGGGCTCATCGGTCCCAACGGCGCCGGCAAGACCACGACGATCAAGCTCCTGCTGGCCTTGCTACGCCCCACTCGCGGCTACGTGGAGTTCGAGGGTATTCCGATCAGCCGGCCGGTCGCGCGCCGGGAGATCGGATTTCTCCCGGAGCAGCCGTACTTCTACGACTACCTGAGCGTCGAGGAAACCTTGGATTTCTATGCTCAGCTGTATGGCTTGGGCCGAGCGGAGCGGAAGAGACGTATCGCGGAGTTGATCGATCGCCTCCAGCTGGGTCCCTACCGAAAGCGGAACATGCGACACCTTTCAAAAGGGAATCTGCAGCGGGTGGGGTTAGCCCAGGCAATTCTGCATCGGCCCCGGCTGGCGATCCTGGACGAGCCGATGTCAGGCCTCGATCCGAGCGGCCGCAAGGAGATGCGTGAATTGATTGCCAGCCTGCGCGCCGAAGGGACCACGGTAATCTTCTCATCTCATATCTTGCCCGATGCCGAGGCTCTGTGCGATCGTGTCGCGGTGATTGCCGCCGGGCGACTACGCGAGGTGATCGAGATGGCCCCTCTCGGGCACTCCGAGGGCCCATTCGCCGTCAAGGTGAGCGGCATTCCCCAGGCAACGCTGACCGAACTGGAGGTGCTGGCGCTGGGAGCAGCGGCGATGGGATCCGAGGCTTGGACATTCCGGTTTCCCGACCGTCCAACGGTTCAGCGAGCCGTGGGTCTCATCGCTGCGGCGGGCGGCTTCGTCGAATCGCTGGCCGCGGAACACGCCTCACTCGAGGAGCGTTTCCTTTCTCATGTCCGTGGGGAAACGCGCGCCTCGTGATTGGTGGTCGCCGGCCGTCGTCGTGGCGGCGGCCACGGTGCCGTACCTCAACGCCCTCCGCGACGGATTCGCCTTCGACGACGGCCTTGCGATTCGGGGCAACCCCGTCGTCACGGGGCCCTTGGATCTAGGCTCGATTCTCGGGCCCTCTCACTATCCCCCGGGGATCTACCGGCCGTTGACCGTGCTCAGTTTTGCGCTGAACCAGCACGTGGCGCCGGGCTATGCCCCCCTGTTCCACGCTGTCAACCTGGCACTGCATGTCGGCGTGACCTTGCTCGTCTTTGCACTCGGGCTGCAGCTCTGTCGCCAGCGCCCGGTGGCTCTGATTGCCGCCGTCCTTTTCGGCGTGCACCCGATCCACACCGAGGCGGTCACCGGCATCGCGGGACGAGCCGAGGTTCTGGCGGCCTTGTTCGGCTTGCTCGCCCTGGTGTGGGCGACGTCTACCGCCAACGCGCAAGAGCGCCGCCCGGGGCGGGATGGGCTGGCTCTGCTCGCCTTTACGGCAGCGCTTTTCTGTAAGGAGAACGCTCTCACGGTTCTCCCCCTCATTCCCTTGTGCCGCGTCGTACGCCGCGGGGGCCGCTTCTGGCCGGGGCTTCGTCGCGAGCTACGCAGCTGTCACTGGGTGCCGTTCGTCCTCGTTGCCTGCTCGTATGTGGCGCTTCGAACCTATGTCATCGGCGCCGTGACCTGGCCGGCACCGCCGCAGCCGCTGGACAACGTGCTGGCGTACACGCCGGTCTTGGTGAGAATCCGCACCGCTTGCGCGATTCTCGGCGACTACGCGAGTCTGCTGGTCATGCCGGTCGTCCTCTCCGCCGACTACTCGTGGCGGGCGGTGGTGCCGGTCGCGTCGTGGTTGGAATTGCGGCCTCTGTTGGGCCTGGGCCTCATCCTGGCGAGCGTGAGCGCCTTCGTATGGGGTACTCGGCGAAACCCAGTGCTGGGTCTCCTAGCGATCTTCCCCTTGGTGGCGCTCTCGCTGACGGCGAACATTGTGGTTCCGATCGGGACCATCAAGGCGGAACGGTTGCTCTATCTTCCCTCCGTCGGCTGTGCCCTGCTCGCCGGGCTGGCGCTGCAGTCCTTCGGGTCCAGACGCGACTGGGTTCGGGTAGGCGTGGTGGCCCTGCTGGCAATTGGCTTCGGCGCGCGCACGTGGGTGCGGAACCGAGACTGGTTTGACAACCTGACGCTATTTCGCGCAGCAGTGTCGGCGGAGCCCCAGAGTGCGAAGGCCCACCACGATCTCGGTTTGACGCTGATGAACCTCAATCGTCTCGACGAAGCCAACATCCATTTCCGCAAGGCCCTGCTGCTCTATGAGGATTACGACGACGCGGCCTTTTCGATCGCCAGAATCTATCAGATCAAGGGCTTGGACAACGGCGCCATTGCCTGGTACCGGAAGACCATTGCTCTGGTGCCCGGCCATCCCGGCGCGAACAAGAACCTTTGCGGTCTCCTCCTGCGACGCAACGAGTATGCGACGAGCGCGGCGGCCTGCCGCCACGGGCTCCGCTATGCCCCCGCCGACGCCAGCCTCCTCAAGGGGCTAGGGGCCAGTCTGGTCGGGCTCGGCGACCGGGCTCGAGGAGTCGCGGTGTTGCAGCGCTCCTTGGCGCTGAACCCCGGCGACGATCAGCTTCGGTCCGCCCTGGCCCGTCTTGCCGGCGAGTTGCCGCGGTCCGGGTGATATCGAGATGAAGGTCCTGACGATCTGCATGAATACGGCCCGCGAGGCCGTGCGCAACCGGGTGCTGTACTCGATCTTCTTCTTTGCCCTGCTGGTCGTGGGGGTGTCGGCCATCTTTGGCTCGGCGTCGATCGGCGACGAGATGAAATTCATCAAGGACTTCAGTCTGCTCAGCATCTCGCTGTTCGGAGTGATCACCACCGTCGTGCTCGGGGTCAACCTGCTGAACAAGGAGCTCGGCAAGCGAACGATCTTCAATATTCTGTCCAAGCCCGTTGCCCGCTGGGAGTTCGTCGTCGGAAAATTCTTCGGCCTGCTGTTGACGGTGTCGCTGATGGTGGCGCTGATGAGCGCGGCGTTGCTCATCTTTCTACGCTTGTTCGAGCCCCACTTCGACTGGCGGCTGCTCCTGGCCTCGGCGACCATCATCCTCGAGCTGATGGTTCTCATCGCTCTGGCGTTGCTGTTCTCGTCGATCGTGGTGACTCCCACGCTCGCCGGTCTGTTCACCGTGGCGGCGTTCGTCGCCGGCCGCTCCTCCGCTTATCTGCTGACGTTCAACAGCGAACAATACCCGCCGGTGGTGCACCGTGTGGCCGAGATCCTCTACGCCGTGCTGCCGCATCTGGACCGCTTCAACATCGCCGATCAGGTCGTCTTCGGCGATCATTTCTCGCCGTCGTACTTCGCCCACGTGGTGCTCTACGCGGCGGCATATTCGGCGCTGGCGCTGCTTGTGAGCATCCTGCTCTTCCAGCGCCGGGAGTTCACGTGATCGCCGACCACCGGCCCATCGTGTCGCCGGCGGAGGCGGGTCCTCCTGAGACGGCCCGTGCGCACCATGCTCGATCGACCCTGGGCTGAAACCCTGGCGGTGTGATGAGCAATCCAGCCGCCGATTTGAAAGCCACGCTGTGGCGCTCGATTCTGCTTGCCGTCGGTGTCGGCATGATGGCCGATGCGTACCTGATCTGGGCGCGCCACAGCTCGACGGCTTTCGCCGCGCCGGCGCTGCTGCTTCCGCTGGCGGCCATGGGTGCTCTGCTCTGGATGGTCACGGAGACTTGCCGCTGGCTGCGGCCGATGGACCGCCGCGCCGGGGCGACGTGTGCTGCCCTCGTCGGGCTCGTCGTCGCCATCGCCGTGCTCGATCTTGTCCCTCCCGTGGCACGCGACGAGCTCACCCACCACCTGGCTATTCCGCAGCTCTACGTGCGGGCGCGGCGAATCATCGAGATCCCGTTCGCCGACCAGTCCTACTATCCGATGCTGGTGGAGATGCTCTACACGCCGCTGCTGCGGTGGTTGCCGGACCAGGTGCCGAAGTATCTCCATCTGCTGTTCGGGCTCGGCAGCGCGGCCTGGGTCGTCCTCTACCTGCGCCGAACCCATACGGCAGCGACTGCGGCCCTGGGCGGTCTGGTTCTCCTCACGGTGCCCGTGGTCTTCGATCTCGCCGCCAGTGCCTACGTGGATCTCGGTCTTCTGTTCTACTCCGCCGGTGCCCTGGTTGCTCTTCTCCTGTGGGCGGAGGAGTTGCAGCTCCGGTGGCTGATCGCCGCCGGCTTGCTGGCCGGTTGCGCCGCGTCGACGAAGTACAATGGGTTGTTGATCCTGCCCCTTCTGGCCGCCGGAGTCGTTTGGCTGTCCCCGAGCGGCGCCAGCGACCGACGCCGGCTCGCCTTTGCCGTGGTCTTCGTCGCGATGGCACTGCTGCCCATGCTTCCCTGGTTGATCAAGAACCTGCACGAGACGGGGAATCCCCTTTTCCCCCTGTTCAACGAAGTTCTCGGCGGGCGCCCGCTTCCGAGCGGAGGCGGGGGGTTGGATCTGCTCACCAAGCGCCGGGTGCTCTACGGCGAGAGCTGGCTGGAGATCGTCTTGCTCCCCCTGCGCATCTTCATCACCGGGCGGCTCGGAGACCCGGCGCGCTTCGACGGCGTGTTCAACCCCGTCCTGCTGATCGCCGTCATCGCCGCGGTACGCTCTCAGGCTTCGCGGCGCGATCGCTTCATCGCGCTGTACGCCGGCGGCTACCTGCTGCTGGCGTTCTTTCTCGCCACGTTTCGTGCTCGCTATTGCATCGTCATCGTCGCTCCCCTGACGATCCTGGCTGTGGAGCAACTGGCCCGCTATCGGCGGGCGGGCGGTCTTTCGGCCGCGATGGCTCGTCTCGCCGTCGCCGGGGGGCTGGCCTTCAGCGTCTTCCACTTCGGGCTGCTGTGGCAAGGGCTCGATCCGGTGCCCTTTCTCAGCGGCCGCCTCTCCCGCGATGCGTACATCGCCCGCTTCGTTCCCGAGTACCCAGTGCTGCAGTTTGCCAACCGCCACCTCGATCCGTCGGCGCGTCTCTATCTGCTTTTTCTCGGCAGCCGCAGCTACTACTGCCGGCGCGACTTCGTGTACGACTTTTACTACTCCGGAATCATGTTGCGGCAGTGCTTGCGCGATTGCGACGACGGCTCAAGCGTCGTCGCCTGTCTGCGCCGCGACCGGGTCTCCCACCTGCTCTGGGCGGACGAGCTGTTGGCTCGCTACCTGCGGGACAACTTGACGCCGGCGCAGATCTCCTGCTGGCGGAGCTTCGCGTTGAACCACCTGCAGCCATTGTATCGCAGCGGTGGATTTGGTCTTTATGCGCTCCGGGGGCAGTGAATGGCGGAACCGGAGCTTTCGATCATCATCCCGGCCTACAACGAGGCGGGAGCGCTCGGCGCGGTGCTGAGCACCATTCACGCGCAGCCTTTGCCGACCTATGAGATCATCGTGGTGGATGACGGCTCCACGGACGACACCGCCGCCGTGGCGGCGGCTCACGGGGCGCGCACGATCCGGCATCCCTACAACATTGGCAACGGGGCCGCGGTCAAGACGGGGCTGCGGGCGGCGCGCGGGAGCTCCGTCGTGCTCTTGGACGGAGATGGACAACATCCGCCCGCGGCGATTGCCGCGCTGCTGGAGCCCCTCACGGACTACCACATGGTGGTTGCTGCCCGTGTGCGCCGATCGGAGGCGGGCTGGCATCGCCTGGTTGCCAATCGCTTCTTCAGCTGGTTCGCCAGCTACGTGGCGCAGTATCGCGTCGAAGACCTGACGTCGGGTTTTCGCGCCATGCGACGGCGCAATGCGATGCGCTTCGTGGACATGTTGCCGAACACCTTCTCGTATCCAACGACGATGACCCTGGCCTTTCTCCGTTCCGGGCTCGCGGTCAGGTACGTCACGGTCGAGTTCGGGCAGCGGACCGGTCAGAGCAAGATCCGCCTGTGGCGGGACGGGATACGCTTCCTGCTGATCATCAGCAAGGTGGCCACGCTGTTCGCGCCGTTTCGGGTCTTCTTGCCGGTAAGTGCGGCCTTCCTTCTCACCGGCCTGGGCTACTACGCGTACACCTTCCTCACCGCGCATCGTTTCACCAACATGGCCGCATTGCTGCTGAGCACCAGCGTGATCATCTTCATGCTCGGTCTGGTTTCGGAGCAGATTGCCCAGCTGCGGATGGACCGGTACGGGGCCGCCTTGCCGTCGGATGAACGGGACGCCCGTGAATCGACGCTGTAGGGTCGCCGCGGACGCGAGCCTGCCAGCCGTCATCCTGTCTGGCGGGTCGGAGATCGTCTCCGTATCGCTCGCCGAGGCGCTTCTTCCTCACGGTGTCCCGCTGATGGTGATCGGGCTCGGACGGCCGAGTATCCTGCGCGATGTGCACCCTTGTGTGCTTCAGCATCGCCGCCTCCGTTGGCCGCCGGTCTCCGTCGCCGCCGCGCTCGACGAGCTCGTGACGATTCTGCACGAGCTCGGGGCGGGGCGGGGCGAGCCGTGGCCGGTCTTTGCGACCGAAGACGGAGGGCTGCGCCTCCTGCTCGAGGGCCGTGCGAGGTTGGCGGCGCTCCTCGCACTTCCCGCGGCAGCTTCGTTGCCGATGGGCGGCTTGGACAAGGCGGAGACCATCGAGAGCTTGTCGGCCGAGGGGCTTGCCGACGTCCTGGCGCCGTCGATGGTGCTCGAATCCGTCGAGCAGCTGCCAGAGGCGCTCGCGCGCCTGGGGGCCGACGCCGTCTTCAAGCCCGCGCTGAAGCCGCTGTCGATGAATCTGGCCGGGATGGCATCGAAGGTCGTCACCGCCGAGCTCGGCGAGGGCGAGGAGTCGCTGCGCCGTCGGCTCGTGAGGGCTTGGGCGCTGTCTGATCGCTGGATCGCGCAGCGGCGGCTACTGCCGGCGGCCGGCGAGACGGTCTGGTGGGGCGTTCGTTCGAAGCACGGAAGACTCTACGGAACGACGGCGCGTGAGCGCTGGAAGTATCCGCGCATGGGCGGTTCCGGCTGTTGGGTGGAGACGGAACCGATCAAAGAGCTGCATGAGCATGCTCGACGCATTCTCTCTGCCCTGGATTTCCGGGGACTGGTAGAGTTGGAGTTCCTGCAGGATGACCAGGGGCGCTGGCGCTTGATCGAGGTCAATCCTCGAGCCTGGTTGCAGGTGGGTCTGCCGACGCGGGCCGGGCTGCCGTTGCCTTGGTTGGCGTACCGCGACCTTGCGGGCGCCGCGTTGCCCGAGCCGGGCGAGATGACGCGGGAGGCGAGCTGGGTGAACGTGGAACGAATGCTCGCTGCCGCCCTGTCCGGTGAGTACGGCGGCCGCTTGGCGGCGGTGGTTCGGTTGCTCGGTGTGGTGTGGCGCAGCGAGTGTCGTGTAGTCTACGACACGCCTCTACGTCGGATCCGGGCGCGATGGATTCGACGCGTGATTGCCGGAGCCTGGCGCGTCGGGTGGTCGGCTCGCGCCGACCGGGGAAAGGCGACGAGCCGCTGGTCCTGTTGAGACCCATGGCGACCCGCGCGCACCCACCAGAAGAGGGGACGCCGGCGGCGAGGCCGGGCGGACGTTTCTCCACGTGGCTTTCGTGGGGGCTCATTGCCGCCGGTGCGATCTGGATCGCCGTCTTGCTGGTGCGACACGGCGGCGAAATCCTTGCCCAGATGGACGCGCAACGGGGGGCGTGGCTGGCGCTCTCTGTCTTGCTGGGAGCGGTGTCGATGATCCCAACGGCGTTCATCTTCCAGGCCTTCGTCTCGGCACACGCGGGTGTCGAAGTGCCTTGGCTCTACGCGGCGCGACTGTTCTACGTGGGCCACGTCGTGCGACACACGCCCGGGCGCTTCTGGGGTCTAGTCTATCAGGTGAACGCCGCCCGGGCTGTGTTGTCTCCCGGAATTGTTGTTCGTGCCAACGTCGACATGAGTTTTCTGGCGGTGGCGTTCAACCTGGTCGTCCCGCTGACGATCATGGCGTGGTATCGGATCGGCACCGGGCTCGCGCTCGGAGTGCTGCTCCTGGGCGTTGGGATCGCTGTGGTGGCCTTGCACACGGACTGGATCGGGTGGGGTCTGTCCTGGTGTCGGCGCTGGTTGCCGGCGAGGATCGGGGACCGGTTGGAGCGAGTTGCTTCACCGGGTTCGGTGGCCTGGGCCGACGCGGCGCGAGCGGCGAGCTGGCTGGCCTTGAGCTGGCTGCTGTATCTGGTGGCCTGGGAGGTCTTCGGGCGGGTCGTGCCGGGGCTGGCCGACACGCCCATGCCCCTGGCTTGCGCCGCCTACGCTGTCGCCTGGGTCGTTGGGTTCGTGAGCATGGTGACCCCGGCCGGTCTAGGCGTGCGTGAGATGGTCTTCCTCTCCCTTTCCGCGCCGCTGGCACCCGCGGCATCACTCGCGGCTTTGGCCGTGATCGTGCGAGTGTGGCTGCTTCTGGTCGATCTCCTGCTCTTCTTGCCGTTTCTGTTGTTCCGAATCGCGGAAGGAGATCGCCGTGGATAAGCCGCCCTTGGTCGATCAGCGCGGGCTGAACATCCTCGACCCGAACGATCGCCTGGGACTGAAGTCGCGGTACATCACGCTCCTGCAACAAAGCGCCTTGCGCCGTCACCTGCCCAAGGGCGACGGCAAAGGCGTGGCGGTGGACCTCGGCTGCGGCTATGGACGGCTGTCGGTCGCGATGGGGCGGCAAGGCTGGCAGGTCGTCGGCGTCGATCCGGATCGCCGCCTCCTCGAATACGCACGGAGGCACTCTCCCGGCGTTCACTACTGCCAGGCGAGGCTTCCCGAGCTGCCCTTTCGCTACGACGCAATTGACCTCCTCGTCCTGCACAACCTCTTGCGTCCGCTCCTCCTGATGGGAATCCTGGAGGTCGTCAGGGGCATCGGAGCATACCTCGCCCCGCAGGGACGCCTCGTCGTCGTCGACAACATTCGCGACGGGCATCCGGCCTATGTCCCGGAGGCCGATCTGGTGCGGCGGTTTGAGGCCGAGGGCCTCCGGCTGGAGAGACGGATCCCGCTGCGGGCGGGTCGCTGGTGGGTTGTCTATCTCATTCGTTACGGTTTCATTCCCGCCAGGTGGCTGGAGCGTCTCGCCGACTACGAGCTGCAGAAGCGACAACATCAAACGAGGAGACCACGCTGGCAGTACCTCAACGTCATGTTCGTCTTTCGCAAGGTAGACACAGCGTGCCCTGTCGCAGCCGTTGAGCGCTGAGGCTTCGCCTGGCCAAGGTTCGCCGCGGGATGACGCTTCCATGCATCTGTTGCTCTTGACCAGCTCCTATCCGCTGTACCCGGACGATGCCTCGGCCGCCGCCGGCTTGTTCGTCCGTGACTTTGCCCTGGAGCTGGCGCGCGGCGGCCACCGCGTCACCGTCCTCACTCACGAACGACCGGGTCGATTCGAGCCCGATAGCGGGGTCGAGGTGGTGCGCTATGCGGCTCCGGGCCTGCGGCGACCTTTGGTCCGTCTGCGTCCGTGGCATCCCGGGGATCTGTGGTGTGCCGTGCGCCTGGTCACTGCGGGGCTGCGTGCCTCGGCCCGGTTGACGAAGCGCTCGCCGGTCGATCACGTCCTGGCCATGTGGGCGTTTCCGGCCGGACTCTACGCATTGGCCCTGCGGCGCCGTTTTCGCGTTCCCTATTCGGTGTGGACCTTGGGTTCCGACATTCACTCCCTGGCCAAGCTGCCGGCGCTGCGCGCGTTGATCAAACGCATTCTGCGTGAGGCCGCACACCGTTTCGCCGACGGGGTCGAGCTGGCGCAGGCGACGGCAGAGCTGGCCGGTCGCCCGTGCACCTTCCTGCCCAGCGCTCGCTCGCTCCCGGATGGGGGCACCGTGCCGGTCATCTGGCCAGACTCCCGAGGGTTTCATTTCGTCTTCGTCGGTCGCCTCGAACCCGTCAAAGGCCCCGACGTTCTGGTCGAGGCGGCGGCGATTCTACGCGACCGTGGGGTCCGGTTCGGGATGGCACTGCTCGGGGACGGCTCCTTGCGACCGGTGCTGGAAGAGCGCTTGCGCCGCATCCGCCTGGCCGACCGCGTAGCCCTGCGAGGATTCGTGGAGCCGCAGGTGACGGCGGCCTATCTGGCGGTCTGCGACGCCGTGGTGATTCCCTCGCGCAGCGAAAGTATTCCGCTGGTTTTCTCGGAGGCGCTGCGTGCCGGAGCACCCCTGGTCGTGAGCGACGTCGGCGACCTCGGCGAGCTGGTACGGCGCCACGAGCTGGGAGAGGTCGCCGCGCCCGGTGCCCCAGAGGGGTTGGCAACCGCCATGCAACGGGTGATGGAGGGGCCTCGCGAGGATTGGCGCCGCAACGCGTTGCGGCTGGCACCGACGTTCTCGGTGGCCGGCTCAGCGGCGGCCTTCCTACGCGCGGTCGGCGAACCGGCGCGTGGCGAATGATTGCCAATTGCGACGGGGCACCGTAAGAGGAACGGTCATGCTTCAGGTGGCAGCTTTCGTCTTCGGGGCGGTGGTGGGGAGCTTCCTCAACGTGTGCATCTTCCGCCTGCCGGCCGAGGAGTCGATCGTTTTTCCCCCCTCGAAGTGCCCGCACTGCGGCACGCCCATCCGACCGTACGACAACGTCCCGATCTTGAGCTACATCGTCCTGCGCGGTCGCTGCCGCGCCTGCGCGGCGACGATCTCGGCGCGCTATCCCCTGGTCGAGGCCTTGACCGGATTCGCTGGTCTCGCCTGCGTCTGGCGCTGGGGGAGCAGCGTGGAGGCCCTGGTTGCGTTCGCGTTTCTCGCCGCCCTCATCGTCGTGACCTTCATCGATCTGGATCATCAGATCATTCCCGACGTGATCAGCCTGCCCGGGATCGCAATCGGTCTCGCGCTGTCGCTGATTCTGGACCGGCCCGGCTTCGTCAACGCAGCTGTGGGTGTCCTTCTCGGCGGTGGCCTGCTCTACGCCGTCGCCTTCGCCTACGAGTGGTGGACCGGTCGCGAGGGAATGGGTGGGGGAGACATCAAGCTGCTGGCGATGATCGGCGCGTTCCTGGGATGGCGGGCGGTTCCGCTAACGCTCCTGCTCGCGTCGTTCTCCGGCTCGCTCGTCGGTGTCGGCGTGATGATCGCCCGGCGCGCCAACTCTCAGGTCGCCATCCCCTTCGGTCCCTTCCTCGCCGCGGGGGCCGTCTGCGCCCTGTTCTTCGGCGAGGCTCTGATTCACTGGTATCTCGGCCTCGCCACGGGCGTCTAGGCGACGGCAATCGTCAAGCGCGCTGCCCTCTTGTCGCGCGGGTGACGGCCGGCATAGCATTGCTCCCGTCGCCCGCAAGGATTGCCCGAGGAGCGACTGGCCGATGCGTGTCCGGTGCGAATCGCCTGGGATGACGGTGCTCGAACTGATCGTGGCCTTGACCGTGGTCGCGGTGCTCGCCGGCACCGCTCTGTTCGGCTACGCGCGCATGGGCGACGAGCTGCGTCTGAACCAGGCGGCCCGGCAGATCATGTTGGCCCTGACGGTGACACGAACGCGCGCGCTGGCCGATGACGTCGGCCGCCGGCTGGTGTTCGATCAGGACCACGATTGTTATCAGCCGCAACGCCAGGTCGACGGGCGCTACGAGGACGACGGCGTGGCGGTCGAGCTGCCGCGGGACATCGATCTGATCGGGTGTACGGCCAGCGGCGCTGCGGTGACCTTTCGGCCGCGTGGCAACGCGGCCACCTTTGGCACCATCAGCGTGCGCAACCACAGCGGGCGCCTGCGCCAGGTCGTCGTCGACATCGCCGGCCGCATTCGGGTGCAGTGATGCGGGCGCGGGGCTACAGCTTGCTGGAGGTTCTGCTGGCAACGCTCCTCTTCAGCCTGGTGGCAACCGCCGTGGCGCAAACGATCGTCTTCACGCAGCACAGCCGCCGCGTGAGTGCCAACTGGCTGCGGGCGACCGAGCTGGCCACGGAGCGCATCGAGCAGGTGCGCGCCGGGGTGCTCGTCGACGATGACCCCGAGAACGGGATCTTTCGGCGCGAGACGGCGCTGTCTGGATTCGCGGGGCATCCCGGGCTGACCCGCGTCGACGTGAGCGTATCCTGGCGCGACGGCGAAACGCGGAGTTTCACCTTGTCCACGTTGCTACGTCGATGATCCAGGGCATTCGTGAGCCGGGCGGGTTTTCGCTTGCCGAGGTGCTGGTCAGCACATTCTTCCTGAGCCTGTTCGCCGCCATGCTGTTCCAGTTCAACCGGGCGGTGCTGTCGAGCGTGCGCCTGCAGGAGACGTGCGGCGAAGCGCAGGAGACGGCTCGCGTTGCCATCGATGTGATGACGCGTGAGCTGCGGTCGAGTGGGTACAGCGGCAGAGGACTCCCGCTGGTTGGGCTGCGCATCGCAACCTCCGAGCACGTCGAGCTGCAAGCCGATCTGAACGGCGACGGCGATACCGACGATGCCAACGAAGTTGTCGGGTACGCTTACGACGCCGAGCGCGCCGCCCTCGTACGGTCGACGGGAAATGCCCCGCCGCAGCCGATGCTCGATCACGTTCCCGACGGTGGCTTCCTTCTCCACTATCGCGACGGGAACAACCTGCAGTTGCCCGACGACCTCGATGCGGCGGCGCGCGCGCGCGTGCACCAGGTCGAGATCAGCTTGCGGGTCGTTTATCCCAACCCCAATCCAGGACAATCGGCGCCGGTGATCGTACGCCAGCACGGGGTGGTCCAGCTCCGGAACGCAGCCCCATGAGAGAGCTCGAGCGACAGCGTGGCAGCGCGCTGATGGCCACCTTGGCGGCGACCGCGGTTCTGCTGCCCCTGGCCGCGTTCGTGGTCATGCTGACGCGCCTGGACTTCTATGTTCATGACAACACGCGGGCTCAGACCGAAGCGTTCTATGTGGCGGAGGCCGGGCTGGAGCACGCCCTGACGGACCTCTCGCGGGCAGAGTCGGCGAGCAGCCTCTTGGCGGGGCCCGACGGCATGGCCGGGTCGGCCGACGATGGCGTCTTTGCCTTTCGCGAGGGCGCCCCGGGGTTCTTCCCCCACGAGCCGCTGCGTTACGAGGTGCGGGTTGCGACGGGGAGCGGTGGGCTGGTACGGCTGACGTCCACCGGTACGGGGAGTCGGAATGCCCACGCCACGGTGGAAGTCTTGCTGGCGCGCGATGCCAGCCCCTACGCGCCGGCGACTCTGTACGCACCGGGGATTCACGCCATCTCGCTCGGGGATTTTCAGGTCAATGGATTCGATCACAGCGGCGTTGCCGGGACCGCCGTGGACCTGCCCGCGTTGGGCGTGGACGATGAGACAACAGCCGCCGCGGTGCGCAGCGACCTGAGCGCGGAGACCGCCGGGCAACTACTGGGCGACGGCGGCTCCCCGAGTATTGCCGAGGTCGACTCGATCGACCTGCCGGCGCTGATGCAGACCCTGAACGGGGACGGGCATGCGATCCGCGTCGACACCGCGACCCTGCCTTCCCCCGCCCAGCTGGGCACGCCGGACGCGCCGCAGCTGACGATCCTGATCGGCGATCCCACCCTGACCGGCACGGTCGTGGGCGCGGGAGTGCTGGTGGCCCCCAATGGGTTGAAGGTCGAGGGGTCGTTGACCTTCAAGGGCCTGGTCCTGGTCGGTGGCGATGCCACGTTCGACGCGGATAGCACGACGGCGATCGATGGCGCGTTGTGGGCCGACGGCACCGACTTGGTTCTGGCTCTCGACGGCCACGGCGCCGCGACCTGGGATCGGACGGCGCTGCGCACCGCCGATACCTTGTTGCCGGGCGTGCTGCCGCACCCGCTCGTCGTCAGGGCGTGGCGCGAGGTTCTCTAGAGTCGTGCCGACGCTCGCTCTTACCGGCCTCTCTCCATCAATTCTCGTTCTTTACAAGCTCGGCAAGGCGCAGATATAAGGAGCAGTGTGGGCGACGTGGCCATAAGACCCACGGGCACAGCAGCCGCTCAGCCGAGTCTGGAATGCCAAAGAAGATCCTGGTCGTCGAGGACGACGCGGACAACAGGCGGATCGTCACCAAGGTCCTGAGCGTGGAAGGCTACGTGGTGGTGGAAGCCGTCGACGGCAACGACGCGCTCGAGAAGGTTCGTGCCGATCGGCCGGACCTGATTCTCATGGATCTCGCGTTGCCGAACATGGACGGTTGGGAGGCAACGCGGCAGATCAAGGCCGACCCCGATCTGCGGGCCATTCCCGTGGTCGCGCTCACCGCATTTGCCATGCGGGGAGACGAGGAGCAGGCGCGCGCCGCCGGCTGCGACGACTATGTGGCGAAGCCGGCACGTCCGATGGTGATTCGCGCCGTCGTCAAGAAGCATCTCGGCTCGTGAGGGGAATCCACTCGCGCGACGCCCCGCCTGTACGGTATGGTACGAGCATGAGCCAGCTGACGATCCTCGTCGTTGACGACAACCCGGACAGCATCACGATCTTGCAGAGCATCCTCGAGACCCGTGGCTACCGTGTGGTGGTGGCGGAGTCGGGCCCGACCGCCTTGCAGAAGATCCAGGAAGAGCCGCATCCCGATCTCGTTCTGCTCGACGTGATGATGCCCGAGATGAACGGTATCGAGGTGTTGCAGAACATCAAGGAGACGCACGCGACGGCGCGGTTGCCGGTGATCCTGGTGACGGCCAAGACGCACGACGAGGACGTTCTGAGCGGCTACCAATACGGCGCCGACTACTACATCACCAAGCCGTTCACGGCCAAGCAGCTCCTCTACGGGATCGATCTCGTGCTCGGAAAAGGGGGCGCGCCGCGTGAGTAGCACTCGCGGTCTGCTGATCGCGTTCGAGGGAACCGAGGGCACGGGGAAATCCACACAAGTTGGCCTCCTGGCGACGGCGCTGCGCGCCGAGGGTCGACGGGTGCGGCAGACGCGCGAGCCCGGCGGCACGCCGCTCGGCGCCGAGATTCGGCGTCTGGTCATGCACGCGGAAACCGACGTGCCGACGCCCCTGGCCGAGCTCCTTCTCTACCTGGCCGACCGCGCCCAACACCTCGATGCGGTGATCCGCCCGGCGCTGGCGGCCGGCGAGATCGTGCTCACCGACCGCTTCTCGGGCTCGACGATCGCCTACCAGAGCTACGGGCGCGGCCTCGACCTCGAAGCCGTCAAACGGCTCGACGGGCTGGTTCGCGCCGGCGTCACGCCCGACCTGACCATCTTGCTCGATGCCCCGATCGAGGTCGGCTTGCGGCGGGCGCGCGGCGACGACCGCTTCCATCGCGCCGCGGTGGCCTTTCACGAGAGCGTACGCCAGGGCTTCCTGCGTCAGGCGGAAGAGAATCCCGAGCGCACCCGGGTCCTCGACGCCACCCGTGAGCGCGAGGCGATCGCGGCCGACGTGCTCGCCTTCGTACGCCCATGCCTGCGGTAGCCGGCCCCACCTTTGCCGCCGTGCGCGGGCACGATCGAGCCAAGGAGCAGCTGCGCCGCGCGCTCGCCCGCGATCGTCTCGCGCACGCCGTCTTGATCACGGGACCCGAAGGGGTCGGCAAGCAACGGCTGGCCAGGGCGCTCATGGCGCTGATGGCTTGCGAGGGAGAGGGCGCGGAGCCCTGCGGCCAGTGTGCCGGCTGCCGGCAGCAGGCGGCCGGGAGCCATCCCGATCTGCGCGTGCTGGAGATTCCGCCGGGAAAGAAGGAGATTCGCGTGGAGGCGGTCCGCGAGCTGCGGAGCTTCGTCCAGCTGTCGCCGCTCACCGCCCGCCGCAAGGTTGCCATCATCAACGACGCCCACGCCCTCAACGTCAACGCGCAGAACGCTCTGTTGAAGACGCTCGAGGAGCCGCCGCCGCGATCGCTGCTGATCCTGATCACGCACGCACCCGGCGCGCTGCTGCCGACGGTGCGCTCGCGCTGCCAGCGCATCCACTGTGCGCCGCTACCCGACGACGACGTTCGCGAAATTCTACAACATGACTGCCAGGTTCCGGAGCAGGAAGCTGGCTTGGCGGCGGCTTACGCGGAGGGGAGCCCGGGTCGTGCCCTGCAGTTGCGGCGGGCGCTCGGCGAGCGTCGGCAGGCGCTGTTGGCTCATCTTGCGGAGCTCCCCGGCGCTCGGTATGTTCGGCTCGCTCAAATGATTCAGGATGCGACAGGCCGCGACGACCCCGCGCTGCCGCTGGCCGTGATGCTCACCTGGTATCGCGACCAGGCGGTGCAGGCCGTCGGGGCGGGGGCCGTGGGGTGGCGAAATGCCGACCTGCTCGCCCGCATGCCGGCGGCAAGCCCCGAGAGCGCCGGGCGGCACGCGGATGCCGTGATCGAGTCGCTGGCCCGGCTGCGCCGCGGCAATCCCAACCGCCAACTTCTGTTGGAGGCGCTCTTCCTCCGCCTCAGTCGACCATGAGCGACGCCCCGTCGAGTTCCAGCTCCGTTCCGTCGCGCTTCGTGGGGGTCAAGTTCCACCACGCCGGTACGATCTACCCGTACACACCGGGCGGTCTGGACCTCAACCCCGGCGACGCGGTCATCGTCGAGACCGAGCGCGGCGGCTCGGCGCTGGGCACCGTGGCCCGCGGCGTCGACGCACAGCCGCCGGCCGCGCCGGGGGAGCGAGTCTACCGCGTCATCAAGAGGGCGGACGCGCGCGACTTTCGCCGCGACGAAGTCAATCACCAGCGCCAGCGCGACGCCCAGCGGATCGCCCTGCACCGCATTCGCGAGCGCAATCTGCCGATGAAGTTGATCCAGGTCGAATGTCCCTTCGACGGCAGCAAGATCGTCTTCTACTTCACCGCCGACAGCCGTGTCGACTTCCGTGACCTGGTCCGCGACTTGGCGCAGACCCTGCATACGCGCATCGACATGAAGCAGATCGGGGCTCGGGACGAGACCAAGGTCATCGGCGGCGTCGGCCCCTGCGGCCGCGAGCTGTGCTGCTCCAGCTGGTTGACGAGCTTTCACAACGTCTCGGTGAAGATGGCCAAGGACCAGGGCCTGTCGCTCAATCCGTCCAAGCTCGCCGGCATGTGCGGACGGCTCAAGTGCTGCCTGCGCTACGAGTACGACACCTATCGCGAGCTCGGAAGGCGGTTGCCCTCGATGGGAGCCAAGGTGACGTGCGTTCAGGGCGACGGCGTCGTCACGCACCAGAACGTCCTGAAACAGACGGTGATGGTGCGCCGGGAGGACGGCACCGAGGTGGAAGCCACCCTCGAGGATCTGGTCCAGAAGAAGGCGCCGTAGGCGCGCCGCAACTCTCGTTGATTCCGATGAGCTTCTACGTCACCACGCCGATCTACTACATCAACGCCGAGCCGCACCTGGGCCACTTCTACACCACCCTGGTCGGGGACGTGCTGGCGCGCTTTCACCGCGGCCGCGGGGAAGAGACGTTCTTCCTGACCGGAACCGACGAGCACGGCGACAAGATCGCCAACGCCGCCAAGGCCGCCGGCGTCGAGCCGCGGGCGCATGCGGATCGCATCAGCCGGATCTTCCGCGACACGTGGGACGCCTGCGGCTTTGCTCTCGACGCCTTCGTGCGCACCACCGACCCCGATCACGTGGCCGTGGTGCAGGGGTTCCTCGCCCGGTTGCACGAAAAGGGCGACATTTACTTCGGCAGCTACACGGGGCTCTATTGCACCGAGTGCGAGCGCCTGTACACCGAGAAGGAGCTGGTCGACGGCAAGTGCCCCGATCATCTCGTTGCCCCGGCTCGCGTCAGCGAGGACAACTACTTCTTCCGCATGAGCAAGTACCAGGGCGCGCTGCTCGCCGCGCTGGAGGCGCGTCCGGAGCTCATCGTGCCCGACCAGTACCGCAACGAGGTGCTGTCGCTGTTGCGGACCGAGGCCCTCGGCGACCTGTGCATTTCGCGGCCGAAGTCGCGGTTGACGTGGGGCATCGAGCTCCCGTTCGACCGCAACTACGTCACCTACGTCTGGTTCGACGCGCTGATCAGCTACGTCAGCGGGCTGAAGGCGCGCGGCCCCGAGATCTTCGAGAAGTTCTGGCCGGTCTGCCATCACCTGATCGGCAAGGACATCCTCAAGCCGCACGGCATCTTCTGGCCGACGATGCTGATGGCCCTGGACGTGCCCGTCTATCACCAGCTGCACGTCCACGGGTACTGGATTCGCGGCGAGAGCAAGATGTCGAAGACCCTGGGAAACGTCATCCGGCCGCTGGAGATGAAGCAGCGGTACGGCATGGACTCGTTCCGCTACTTCCTGCTGCGCGACATGGCTTTCGGGCAGGACGCCTCGTTCACCGAGGACAACTTCGTCACCCGGGTGAATGCCGACCTGGCCAACAATCTGGGCAATCTGGTCAGCCGCACGCTGTCGATGCAGCAGCGCTATTTTCAGGGGGCGGTGCAGCCGCTCGGCGCGCCGTCGGCGGAGGACCGCGAGCTGATGGCGGCGTTTGCCAAGGCCGAGCGCGAAGTGCCCGCGTTCACCGAGCGCTTCGCGTTCCATCGTGCCCTCGAGGCACTGTGGCGCGCCATCGATCACGCCAACAAGTACGTCGTCACCACGGCGCCGTTCACCCTGGCCAAGGACCAGAGCCAGCGACCCCGGGTGGGCGCCATTCTACACCACCTGCTCGAGGCGCTGCGCGCGACGGCGATCCTGTTGCAGCCGTTCTTGCCGGAGACCAGCGAGCGGATTCTCGCTGGTCTCGACCTGTCGGCGGAGAACGCGCGCGGTGAGTGGGGCGCCCATTTTGCGGCGGGCCATCAAACGGCGCCGCCGGTGATTCTGTTTCCCCGCATCGAGACGGCGGCCTCGTCGTAGATGGCCGCGCCGCTTCGTCCCCAAGATCTGCCGCGCCCGGCCCCGGGTGTGACGGTGATCGATTCGCACTGTCATCTCGACGAGGAGCGTTTTGCCGGAGACCGTGAAGCGGTCATTGCCCGCGCCGTCGCCGCGGGCGTGACGACGATGATCAGCATCGGTGCCGGCGGCCCGATGCAGTGCAACCACGCGGCGGTGGCTCTGGCGGCGGCGCATCCGCAAGTCTTCGCCACCGTCGGCATCCATCCGCACGACGCGAGCACGATGACGGACGACGTGCTCGGCGAGATCGAGTGTCTGGCGCGACAGCCCAAGGTCGTGGCCATCGGCGAAACCGGTCTCGACTACTACTACGACAACTCGCCGCGACCGGCGCAGCAGACGGCATTGCGGCGGAGCGTCGCGCTTGCCCGCCGCCTCGGTCTGCCGATCTCGGTTCACCTGCGCGACGCGTACGACGACGCCGCCCGGATTCTGCGCGAAGAACGGGCGGCCGAGGTCGGCGGCGTCATCCACTGCTTCTCCGGCGGGCCGGCCGAGGCGCGGCGTTTCCTCGATCTCGGCTTTCACCTGTCCTTCAGCGGGATCCTGACGTTCAAGGCCGCCGACGACATCCGCGCCGCCGCGCGGCTGGCGCCCCCCGATCGACTGCTCGTCGAGACCGACGCCCCGTTTCTCGCCCCGGTGCCCTGCCGCGGCCGGCGTAACGAGCCGGCGCTGGTTCTCTATACCGCGCGCGCTCTGGCGGAGCTTCGCGGGCTGCCCCTCGACGAGCTGGCACGGCTGACCCGCGCGAACACGGTGGCGCTGTTTCGCCTGCCGCCGGGCTGACGGCCGCCGTCAGGCCGCGTCGGCTACGGCGAGCGCGTTGAGCGCCTCGTGCAGCTGCGCCCCGGTGCAAGGCTTGCTCAGCGTGGGCTGGGCCGGCAACTGCGCCCGCAGGCGGCTCTCCGTGCGCCACAGGCCACCGGTGACGAAGATGACGCGCCGGGCGACTTGCGGGTGACTCGCCTGCAGCCGGGCGAAAACCTCGGGACCACCGATGTCCGGGAGGCGGACGTCGAGGAGCACGACGTCGAAGGGACGGGTCGTGAGCGCCTCCAGCGCCGCTTGACCGGTGGCGGCGCGCTCTGCCGTGAGGCCCTCCAGCTTGAGCAGATCGATCAGGGCATCGGCCACATGGTCATCGTCATCGACCACGATGGCCGTACGCAGACCGTGGTCGGCCGAGCGCGGGGCCGCGGGCAAGGTGAGCGCGAAGGTGGTGCCGTGACCGATCTCACTGTGCACGGTCAGATCGCCGTCGTGCGCCCGCACGATCCCGTAACTCACGCTCAGGCCGAGGCCGCTGCCCTCGCGTTTGGTGGTGAAGAACGGATCGAAGATGCGGGTGAGATGCTCGGCGGCGACTCCCGGTCCGGAGTCGGCGATGTCGAGGCGGACGCGATCCTGGTCGGCGCGGCCCCGGATGACCAGATTGCCTCCCTCGCCGGACAGGGCCTGAGCCGCATTGGTGAACAGGTTGACCAGCACCTGCTCGATCTGCTTGGCGTCGGCCCATACCGGCGGCAGCCCGGGCTCGAAGTCCACCGAGACGCGCACGTGGTGTTTTCGCAGGTCGTGGTCGAGCAAGGCGAGCGTCTCGGCGACCAGGCCGGGCAGCTCGACGCCGCCGCGCCGGGGCGGCTCCGGGCGGGCGAACCCCAGCAGCGCCTGCACGATCGAAGCGATGCGCCGGCCCTGACCCTCGACGCGGGTGAGAGCGGTGCGGAGTGCGGCGGGATCCTCGGTGGTATGGGCGAGCTGCGCCTGCGCCAGGATGCCGACCAGGGCGTTGTTGACCTCATGGGCAATGCCGGCGGCCATCTCGCCGCTGGCCGCGAGTCGGTCGGTGCGACGCAGCTGTTCCTGCAGCTGCTTCTGGTCGGAGATGTCCTCCAACAGGGCCACCGCTCCGACCGCGCGCTCGTTCTCGTCGCGGATGAGGCTCACGTCGAGCAGCACCGGAAACTCGTCGCCGTCGCGACGACGTGCGACGGCCTCGCCGCGCCATCCTTGCAGCGTCAGGTCGCGCGCCAGGGCTTGCACCCACTCTTGGGAGAGGTGCTCGGTGAGGAAGGCGGCGTCGCGTCCGATGAGCTCTTCGGCGCCATAGCCGAACGTGCGCACGAAAGCGTGGTTGACGAAACGGACCCGGCGACGGGCGTCCGTGATCAGCACGGCTTCCCCCGTGCTTTCGACCGCGCGGACCAGCCGGCGGCTTTCCTCGATCAGACGCGCGCGCTCGAGGGCGACCGCCGTCTGACCGGCGACGCCGTCGGCAATCTTCAGGTCTCCCTGAGTGAACGCGGCGC
>CAZYMF010000008.1:0-28940 GCA_964648215.1 uncultured Binatia bacterium (SeqCode)
CCACGAGCCGCACGCGGCGCACATCTCGCGCGGCACGTGGCGCCAGGTGCCGCAGGCGGTGCACCGCTGGAAGCGCAGCTGGTTCTGCTTGCACCAGCCGTAGAACTCTTTCGCGAAGCCCTCCATCGCGGGCAGTGGCTTGGCATGAGCGGTCTCCGTCATGTGTGAACCTCGGTACCTATCGTCGCAGGATGGCAATGCTGCCGTCGCCGAAGTCGCCCCAGCCGGTGACCACGCCGATCTCGGCGTCCTTCACCTGGCGTGATCCCGCGTCGCCGCGGAGCTGGCGCACCGCCTCGACGATGTGGTTGAGGCCGAGCACGTGCGCCTCGGAGAGCAGGCCCCCGTGGGTGTTCACGGGCAGCGCGCCGCCGAGCTCGATGCGCCCACCGTCGACGAAGGCGCCGCCTTCGCCGCGCTTGCAGAAGCCGGCCTCCTCGATCTGCTGCAGCACCTCGAAGGTGAAGCAGTCGTAGATCTCGGCGAAGTCGACGTCGCCGGGACCAATGCCCGCCATGGCGAACGCCTGCGGTGCCGCGACGGTCAGTCCGGTGCGGAAGATGTCTTTTCGGTTGGTGATCTCGTCGGCCGGATACGGCTGGGCGGCAGCGACGCCCATGACGTGCACGGGGGCGTGCTTCAGGCCGCGTGCACGCTCGGTACTCGTGACGACGACGGCGGCGGCGCCGTCGGTCTCGAGGCAGCAATCGAACAGCCGGTACGGGTCGGCGATCACGGGCGACTTCAAGTAGTCGTCGATCGTCAGCGGCCGGCCGCACATCACCGCATTCGGGTTGAGCTGGGCGTGCTTTCGCATCGCGACCGCGATGGCACCGAGCTGCTCCTGCCTCGTGCCGAACTCGTGCATGTGGCGGCGCGCCATCAGCGCGTACCACTGCGGCGGCGCCGTCAACCCGTGCGGCAGGTAGTAGTCGCGGGCTATCGCGCGGCCGGGCAGGGCGGAGGTGTCGGCGTTGACCGCCTGGCGGGTGCGGCTGCCCGAGTAGGCGTTCCAGCCGCCCATGATCAGCACGTGATCGGCCGCCCCGGTGCTCACCGCCATGGCCGCGGACTGCAGCGACGCCACCGGCGCCGCGCCGCCCATGTTGATCGTGGCGGCGTACCGTAGGTTCTCGATGCCGAGGTTGGCGGCGAACTCCTCCGCGGTGCCCAGACCCGGGAACGGCATCAGGCCGTCGATTTGCCGGTTGCTGAGGCCGGCATCCTCGACGGCGCGCACGGCCGCTTGCAGCTGCAAGCCCAGCAAGCTCAGCCCCGAGCCCGCGCCGCGCGTGTACTTGGTCTCTCCGATCCCAACGATGCAGGCCTGATCTCTCATGAAAGCACACCACAACGGATTAAGCGGATTGAACGGATTTCAGACCCGTCCCCGCCGAAATCCGCGTAATCCGTTTAATCCGTTCAATCCGTTGTAATCCTTGTCCGTTCCCCCCTCACTTCACACGCTTGGTCGGCTTGATCTTGGCGAGCTTGGCGAGGTTGAGGCCGAGGATCTTGGCGCGCGTGGAGTCGGTGATCGCCGGATAGCCCCACTTCTCCTGCAGCTCCTCCGGCATTTGCAGGTTGCGGATGTAATCGACCGCCTTGCCCATGTCGTCGAAGGCGAGATCCAGCCCCATGACGATCTTGTCGTCGGGCACCCACTGCAGCGCCTCGCCGATCATGTGGTAGCCGCGGTACGGCGCGTGCGCGAACCAGCCGATGATGCCCGACAGGCTGAGGTAGAGGTTGCGGTGCTTGCCGGCCAGGCCCATCAGCTCTTCGTGGTACGGCCAGCCCATGTGGTAGGCGATGATCTTCAGGTCGGGGAAGTCCAGGCACACGTCGTCGAGCAGGATGGGCAGCGTGTACTTGCTCGGCTGCGGGCAGACGTAGCTCATCCCCGTGTGCACCGTGAGCGCGATGTCGAGCTCGCAGGCCTTCTCGTAGAACGGCCACAGCTGCCGGTCGTTCAGCGGCCCGTCCTCGGGCGCGTACACCTTGCACAGCTTGGCGCCGCGCTGCTTGACCAGGTACTCGAGCTCCCAGATCGCGTTCTTCACGCCGCGGCGCAGGATCGGGCCGACGTTGCACTCCAGGTACATGCGGTTGGGGTACGGCTCGATCTCCTTGAGGATGAAGGCGTTGGTCGACATGCAGGTGGCGTAGCCGCTGACGTCCATCATCGACTCGCGCAGGGCGAAGCAGACGTCGACGCCGAACTTGTCCATGTACTTGATGAGATCGTGGGCGCGCGGCTCGGGCATCGCCGCGCCGCCCGCCAGGTCGCGGCCACCGGCCCACGAGCGCATCACGCCGTCGATGCTCTTCCACCAGCGCTCGAAGCCGGGGTAGTACGCCATCTCGTGCATGGACTCCGGGTTCATGAAGTGACACTCGGAAAGAGCGACGAAGTAGTCTTTCTTTGCCACGGTTCCTCCTCTCGAAGTGGAAAGCTGAAAGCCAAAAGTGAAAAGCCAGAGCCGGGCTTTCAGCTTTGAGCTGTCAACTTTTCGCTTTCTTTTGTATCAGCCGCCACAGTCGATGTGGGCTGGCCGGGACCTCGAGGGCGCGAACGCCCAGCGGCTGCAACGCGTCGTTGATGGCGCACAGCATCGCCGCCGGCGTGGTGTGCATCGCGCCCTCGCCGACGCCCTTCGCGCCCAACGGCGTGAACGGCGACGGCGTACACAGCGCCGCCTTCTCGGTCATCGGCACCTCGTTGATCGTCGGCAGGAGGTAGTCCATGAACGTCGAGGTCAGCAGCTGCCCGTCCTCGTCGTACACGTACTCTTCGAGCAACGCCGCGCCGACGCCCTGGGCGACGCCGCCCTGGGTCATTCCCTCCACGTTCGCCGGGTTCAGCCGCGTGCCGCAATCGTCGGCGATGTAGTACTTCAGGATCTGCACCTGCCCGGTCTCGGCGTCGACTTCGACGAGCACCAGATGACACGCGTTGGCCGCCGTCAGGTAGCTCTTGGCGCGCCCCTGCTCGTCCGCCGGGGTGCGACCCGGGGCCGTCCACACGTAGGTCGCCTCCGGGTTCGGATCCATGCCCGGCGGCAAGAGGTCGCTGCGCGCCAACATCGCGCCCGCCACCTGAGCGATGGGCATCGAGGCTTGCGGCACGCCCTTGATGCCGACCTTGCCGTCGCGCAGCTCGACGTTCTGCGGATCGCTCTGCAGCAGGCGCGCCGCCACCGCGACCAGCTTCTCCTTGACCCGCTCGGCGGCGCCGAGCACGGCCCCGGTGATGGCGACCCCGAGGCGACTACCGCCCGGCCCGAAGTGCGGCGGTGCCGAGAGGCTGTCCTGGTAGACGACACGCACGTCGGCCAGCTCGACGCCGAAGTAGTCGGCGAGCACCTGGGTGATGACGGTGTACTGCCCCTGTCCTTCGAGCGAGAAGCCGATCTTGGCGACGATCTTGCCCAGGATGTCGATGCCGACGGTCGCCCCTTCGGGCACGCCGGTCTGTTGCATCCCGACAATGGCGTAGGCGTTCCAGTCGAACACGCCGGGCTCGATGGTGTTGACGAGGCCGATGCCGAGCAGCCGCCCCTGCTGGCGCGCCTGTGCCTGCTCGGCGCGCAGCTGCTGGTAGTTGGCCATCCGCAGGACCGTGTCGAGGGCGGCCTCGTAGTTGCCGCTGTCGTACTCGTTGCCGCTGGCGATGGTGTACGGGAACGCGTCGGGCGGGATGTAGTTCTTGCGGCGGATGTCCGCCGGATCCATGCCCAGCCCGCGCGCCGCGATATCCATCAATTGCTCGAGGACCAAGTTGTGCGGCGGCGGCCCCATGCCGCGGTACGGGCTTCCGGGCAGCTTGTTCGTGGCGACGATGGTCAGGTCGTACTGCGCCACGGGGATGGCGTAACAGCCGGTGAAGGCGGTCAACGGCTTGGCTGCGCTCACGGCGCCGAAGCCCTCCGCGGTCGCGCCGAGATCATCGAGCAGCTTGACCTTGAAGCCGAGCACCGTGCCGTCGCGCTTGCACGCCAGCGATGCCTCGTAGTGCCGGTCCCACGACTGGCCGGCGCCGCCGGCGAGGTACTCCATACGATCTTCGATCCACTTCACCGGGCGGCCGCCGGCCTTGCGCGACAGCAGCACGGTGATCACCGTCCCGCGCATCCCGCCCTTGCCGCCGAAGCTGCCGCCGTGCGGTTGGCTGATCATGCGGATCTTGTGAGAGGGCAGCCCCAACGCCGCCGCGGCGCCGAGGCCCATGTGATACTGCGATTGAAAGCTGCCGCGGCAGGTCGCGCTGGCTTCGGCGGCGTCCCACTGACTGATGACGCCGAAGGTCTCCAGCGGATTGGCGCCCAGCCGATTCCAGCGGAACTTCTCGGTGAAGACCTGTTCCGCGGCGCCGAACGCCGCATCGACGTCACCCCAGGTGAACACGCGCTGCAGCATCACGTTGCCGCCGTGCTCCTCGAAGATCAGCGGGCTGTCGGGTGCCGCAGCGGTGGTCGCATCCACCACCGCCGGCAGCGGCTCGTAGTCGACGTCGATCAGCTCGATCGCGTCCTCGGCGAGGTAGCGGCTGGTGGCCGCGACCGCCGCCACCGGCTCGCCGACGTAGCGTACCTTGTCGGTGGCCAGACAGTACGTGCCCCAGTTCTCCGGAACCGTGGTGATGCGTTGGCTCCACCGTTTGGCGTCTTCGCCGGTGACGACGGCGACGACACCGGGCAGCTTCTCCGCCTCGCTCACGGCGATCGACCGGATGCGTGCGTGCGCGTGCGGGCTGCGCAGGATGGCGCAGTGCAGCATGCCGGGGAGCGTGACGTTGTCGACGAACTCCGTCCGCCCGGTGAGCAGCTGCGGGTCCTCGACCCGGTTGACTGCCTTGCCGACAAAGCGCGGTGCGTCGGTTGGGAGATCCGTTACTGACTTGGGGATATCGACGGCCATGAGCTACCTCTGTGCCCTCACCCCGGCCCTCTCCCAGAGGGAGAGGGAGAAGAGGTGTCTGCGGCGGAAGCGTTCATCTTCTGCGCGGCGAGGCGGACGGACTTCATGATGGCCTGGTAGCCGGTGCAGCGGCAGATGTGACCGCCGAGCGTCTCCTTGATCTCCTCGTCGGTCGGGTTCGGATTGCGCTGCAGCAGCTCGTACACCGACAGCAAGAAGCCCGGGGTGCAAAAGCCGCATTGCAGCCCGTGCTCTTCCAGGAACGCCTGCTGGATGGGATGGAGCTGGCCATCGTGCGCCAGCGCTTCGACCGTCATCAGCTCGGCGCCGTCCGCCTGCACCGCCAGCATGATGCACGAGCGGACCGCCTTGCCGTTCCACAGCACCGTGCAGGCGCCGCAGACGCCGTGCTCGCAACCGACGTGCGTGCCGGTCAGCGCGAGCTCGCCGCGCAGCAGATCGACCAGCGTGGTGCGCGGCTCGACGACCGCCTCGCACGGTTGCCCGTTTACCGTCATACGAATGCGTCGTGGGGTGGCCATGCTGAGCGTATCTCCTTCGATCACGCCGCTGCCCGGCTCGCGGCCTCGGTGAGCGCACGTCGGGTCAGGACGCGGGCGAGATCGCGGCGATACTCCGCCGAGGCGTGCACGTCCGACAATGGCTCTTCGATTTCCTCGCTGGCCGTCCGTCCGGCTTGCTCGAGCAGGGACGGCTCGATCTTCTTCCCGGCGAGCGCCTGCTCCGCGCGGTGGGCGCGCGTCGGCGTGGCGCCGACGCCGAAGAGAACGAGCTGCGCCGCCGAACAGCGTCCGCCGCTGTCCAAGCTGAGCCGGGCGATGACGCCGGTGAGGGCGAAGTCACCGTGACGGCGCGCCAGCTCGACGAACGACCAACCGGTGCGCGGCGGAAGCTCGGGGAAGCGCACCTCGGTGAGGACCTCGGTCGGCTGCAGGGCGGTGGTCAGATAGGTGACGAAGAAATCCGCCGCCTTGATACGCCGCTCGCCGGCGGGGCCGACGGCGCGCAGCTCGGCGTCGAGCGCCAACGCGACGGCGGGCAGCTCGGCCGCGGGGTCGGCGTGCGCCAGCGAGCCGCCCACCGTACCCTGGTTGCGGTTCTGCGGATGCGCGATGTTCCGGATCGCCGTGTGCAGCAGCGGGAAGCGACGCTGCACCAGCTCCGAATGCTCGACCGAGCGCTGGCGGGTCATGGCCCCGACGGCCAGGCAGCCGTCGACCTCGCGGATGAAGTCCAGGCCGTCGACCCGGGCGACGTCGACCAGCAATCCCGGCCGCGCCAACCGCATGTTGAGCAGGGGCATCAGGCTCTGGCCGCCCGCCAGGATCTTGGCGTCGCCCTCGTGTTGCTCGAGCAACCCCACCGCCTCGTCGACGCTCTTCGGGGCGGCGTACTCGAAGGATGGAGGCTTCATCGTCGCTTCTTGCCCTTGGGTTGCGCGCCTCGCTTCTTGGCGCGGGCGCGACTTCGCGGCGGCGGGGGATCCGTTTGCGCCTGCTCTCGGCGCAGCCGCCAGAACTGCGGGCGGCGTTTCTCCATGAACGCCATCGTCCCTTCCTTGCCTTCGGGACTATCGAACCAATCCGAGTAGAGCCGGCTGGATATGATCCCCATGTTGGGGAAGGTGTCCATCTCCTGGTCGAACGTCGCCTTGAGGATCTCCAGGCAGCCCGGGCTCAGGGCCAGCATCTCGGCGCACCACTTGTCGACCTCGTCTTCCAGGCGTTCCAGGGGAACGACCTTGTTCACCAGGCCCATCTCGTACGCCTCGTGCGCCGTGTAGCGGCGGCAGAGCATCCACATCTCGCGCGCCCGCTTGGCGCCGATGACCCGCGTCAGGTAGGGCACGAAGAAGCCGTCGGCGGGGCTCGACACCCGCGGCCCGGCCTGGCCGAAGATCGCGTTGTCGGCGGCGATGGTGAAGTCGCAGCAGTAGGCCATGTGGTTGGAGCCGGCGATGCAGTAGCCCTGAACGGCGGCGATGATCGGCTTGCGCGACATGCGCAGCAGGCGATTCATCGGATAGCGCCAGTAGAACGCCTCGCGCAGGCCCCATTGCTCCCACTCGACGTCGCCGCCGGTGCCGAAGTGCTTGCCGACGCCGGCGAGCACGAGCACGCCGATCGACGGGTCGTGATTGGCGTCGTAGAAGGCGCGAAACATCTCGTCGGTGCTGTGGTTGGTCAGCGCGTTGTACTTGTCCGGCCGATTGACGGCGATCCGCGCCACGCCGCCTTCGAGCTCGGTGTGGTGCTTCTTCTCGTAGATGACGTCGGTGAAATCGAGACCGGCGCCACCGACCCGTTCCCAGCTTGTCCAGCTCATACGTGCCGCCCTCGCCTACAGAGTGCCCACGACGCGTTTGGCGCCGTCGAGCAGATGGAACAGCCCGGCCGTGTCCAACGGCTGGAGACCCGCAGGCGGGGTCTCCAGCCCGAGGAGCGACGACCACGTGGGGCAGGCATACAGGCGAACGCCGGCCTCCCGCGCGGCTGCGATGATACCCTTGGCGTCGAGCTGACGCCCTTCGCCGCGGCCCAGCAACGGCAGGCCCGCCGCCGCGCCGCGGTCGGCGATGGTGAGACGCATCTCCTGGCCGGAAAGCTCCCGCGGCCAGTCGAACGACCCGCGTGCCGTGGCGGCAAGAGCTTCCTGGGTGAAGAGCACGCCCGCCTCGCGTCCGGCCTTTCGCGCCGCCATAGCCGTGAGCAGCGTGCCGGTCAGCGAGCTCGCCAGCGCATCGCGTAGAATAAAAAGAAGATCCATACCCCTCGCTCCACTCAGGCGCTCACCGCCCGCCCCGCAGGCGGGCGATCTCGCCCGGTTGATATCCAAGCTCCATGAGTATCTCCTCGGTGTGCTGGCCCAACAGCGGTGGGCTGCGGCGCACGCTACCGGGGGTGCGTTGCAGATGAATCGGCACACCGGTGACGTCCACCGGACCGAGCGTCGGGTGCTCGGTGGTGACGATCATGCCGTTGTGACGCACCTGCGGATCCTGCACGACCTCCGGCAGCTCGTTGACCGGCGCCGCCATGGCATCCGCCGCGATCAGACGCGCCAGCAGCTCGTCGCGGGGGAAGGCCCGGCAGCGCCGGCTGATCTCCTGATCGAGGGCTTCTTCGTGCTTCAGCCGCTGCTCGATGGTCTCGAAGCGCGGGTCCGCGATCCAGTCAACGTCGAGCGCGGCGCACAGGTTGCGGAAGAACTTCTGCGACGGGCAGGTGATGCACACGCTCTTGCCGTCGGCGCAGGCGTAGACCCCCGAGGGCGCGAAGTAGGGGCTGCGGTTACCGGCCCGCGGCGAGATCCATCCGTTGAGGAAGTAGCCGCCCAGCCCCGTGCACTGTGCGTGCACCAGCGCATCGAGCAGCGACACGTCGATGCGCTGACCCTCGCCGCTGCGATTGCGTTCGTGCAGCGCCGCCAGCGTTCCCGAGACGACGAGCAGGGACGTCATGACGTCGACCATCGGCACGGTCACGCGAACCGGCGGGCCGTCGGGCTCGCCGGTGAGGGCGAGCAAGCCGGCAAACCCCTGCGCCAGAAAGTCGATCCCCGGCCGCCCGGCGTACGGTCCGTCGGCGCCGAACGCCGTCACGCCAACCCAGATGACGTCGCGGCGATGCTCCCGTACCTGCTCGTAGCTGAGGCCGAGCTTCGACAAGACCGCGCCGCGGATGTTGGTGATCATCACATCGGAGGTTGCCGCCAGACGCGCGAAGGCCTCGCGCCCGGCGGGCTGCTCGAGGTTGAGCACCACGCCGCGTTTGTTGCGGTTCAAGCCGATGAACGGGCCGCGCTCGCCGTTGCGCTCGGGGCCGAGATGGCGGCAATCGTCGCCGTAGGGCGACTCGACCTTGATGACGTCCGCGCCGAGGTCGCCGAGCAGCGTCGCCCCGTACGGCCCCGCCAGCATCGTGGCGACGTCGAGAACGCGGATGCCCTCGAGCGGCCCTACAGGATCGCGCCCTGCGCCTTTAGCTCTCCCACCTGTTCCCATGTGTATCCCAGCGTCTCGGTTAGAATAAATTCCGTGTGCTGTCCCAGCTCGGGGCCAAGGCTCCGGACGGAACCCGGCGTCTTGCTGAGGCCGATTGGAAGCCCGCGGACCTTCACCTGGCGTTGCACCTCTTCACAATGAGTCTCGACAAAGTAGTCATTCTCCCACGCTTGCGGATCTTCCGCCAGATCGGCCAGGTTGTTGATCGGGCCGGCGACGATGCCCAGCGGCCGCCAGCGCGCCATCCACTCCGCGGCGGTGCGCCGCTTGATGATTCTGTCGAGGCGGGCGACCAGGGCTTTCGCGTTGCGGCGGCGCTTTTCAATGCTGTCGAAGCGCGCCGCGCGCGCCAGACCGGGATCATCGAGGCTCCCGCACAGCCGCGACCAGCTCTCGTCGGTGTTCGGCGCGCAGAGGAAAATCCACTTGTCCTTCGCCCGATACCGATTCCAGAGCGGGTTCTCGGCGGCCGTGCGCGGCTGCTGCTTGGCGTACTGGTCGCCGCCCGTCGCCAGGTACGCTTGCAACGTCGGCGCGGTGAGGAAGAGCTGAGCACCGTACAGCGACGCGTCGAGCATCTGGCCCTTGCCGGTGCGATTGCGATGGTAGAGGGCGAGCATGATGCCCAGCGCCGACATCAGGCCGCCATACGCGTCGCCGGAACCCATGCCGAGATAGATCGGCGGCTGTCCCGGCTCGCCGAGGCGCGCCATGATGCCGGTGAGCGCCTGCACCGTCATGTCGAACGAGGGCTTGCTCACCTGGCCGAAGCGGCCGTACCCCGTGTTGGTGGCGTAGACGAGACGCGGGTTGATGGCGCTGAGCTTCTCGTAACCGAGCTGCCAGCTCTCGAGGAGCTCGATTCCCATGTTGGAGAGGAAGACGTCGGACTTCTCGACGAGACGGTACATGATCTCGCGGCCGGCCGGCTTCTTCAGGTCGAGGGCCATGCTCTTCTTGTTGCGATTGATCACCAGGAAGTACTGGTTCCAGTCGCCGACCGGCAGCGCCTTGATGCTGCGCACGCCGCGGCCCTGATCGCCGCCCTGCGGGCGTTCGACCTTGATCACCTCGGCGCCGAAGTCGGCGAGATGCTGCGCCGCCACCGGCCCCTGAAACCACACGGTGAGATCGATGACTCGTATACCTTCCAATGCCGCGGCCATGTGTCTACCTTCTCCGCGCTGCTCCGTTACGCGACGATGCCCTTCTCGGCCAACTCTCCGATGCGGTCTTCCGAATACCCCAGCAGGTCGTGGAGGATCTCGGCGGAATGCTGGCCCAGGCACGGGGCCGTCCGGTTGAGTCGACCGGGCGTCTCGCTCATGAAGATCGGGAAGCCGAGGGTCTTGATCCGCCCGACTCCAGGGCGGTCCAGTTCCATGATGTACCGATTGCGGAGCGCCTGCGGGTCGTTGGCGGGGTAGTCGAACTCTTCGATCACGTCGGCGGAGAGCTGGCGCTCCGTCAGGACGCGCTTCCAGTGGGCGGCCGGCTGCTGCCGGAATGCCTCTTCGAGCACGCGGATCATCTCGAGCCGGTTTTCCCCGCAACGCTTCTCGTGGCTGTTGAAACGAGGGTCGTTCACGTCCAGGCCCATCATTCCCGCGAAGCCCGGCCACCAGCGTTCGGTGTCCGGCATGGTCAGGCACACCCAACGACCGTCCTGGGAAGGGTAGAGGACACCGCTCATCGGATTGCCGGCATCCATTCGCGACACGGGGTGCAGAAAGCGCTCTCCTCCCATGGCCAGGAAAGCCTGCACATCCAGGCTGGCACCGTACATGTTCCCGGCGAACAGCGAGACGTCGACTTCCTGCCCCTCGCCGGTGGCCTGGCGGTGATGCAGCGCGAAGGAGACGCCGAGGGCGAGCATCACGGCGGTGTACATCTGCCCGGCCCCCGCGTAGACCGGGGGCTGACCGGGTTGCGGCATGATGGGCATCATGCCCGTGCGCGCCGCGGCCAGCTCATCCAGCGCCGGCAGATCGCGGTCGGGGCCTTTGGGGCCAAAGCCCGATGCCCGCGCGTAGATGATATCCGGCCGCAACCCGCAGAGGCTGGCATAGTCGAGCGCTTGCCGCTCGATACGGGAACGCGGCCAGTCGGTCACGAAGACGTCTGCCCTGCGGATGAGATCTGCGAGAATCGCGCGCCCCTCGGCGTCGTCGACATTCAGAGCCAGGCTGAGCTTGTTCCGCTGCGCCAGCTCGGCGTTGTAATCCCACGCGACAGAGGGATCCTGATCAGGCTGTCGCGCGCGAATCTCCCGAAGGGCCTCGACTTTGACCACGCGGGCGCCGAAGTCGCCCAGGAGGGCGGTCCCGATCGACGACCAGAACTCCGTCGTCAGATCCAGCACGGTTACGTCTTCCAGGGCCTTGCTCATAGTCGTGTCGACTCAAATCACCAACCCGATGCTGGCACCATGCCGTGCAGCCTCTGCCATGTGGCGCGGTAGCCAGGCCGAGCCAGCCAGATAGAGCTGCGGGATGCGACCCTCCTTCTTGAGCGGATCGTACAGCTCGTGTTGCGCCACCGATCCGTACACCAGGACCACACTATCGAACCCCTCCTCGCGATAGGTCCTCGCACCGAAAGACGAAACAAACACCAGCGCGTCGGTCTGCACCTCCGCCAGAATCAGGTTCGGATGGATCTTCACGCCGCATTGCTCCATGCGGCTCAAAACCATGCCGACCGAATAGCGGGCAATCTCGAAGCCCAGATGGACGGACTTGTGAAAGATCTCGACCTGCTTGCCGCGTTCGGCGAGGAATTCGGCAACACAGGGCGTTTCGTAATAGTCTTCCTGCGATACGACCGCGACCCGGTTTCCGGTTGAAGCCTTCCCCAGCATCACATCCCAGCCCTGTACCACGTGCGGCAGATCGATGCCGGGAATACCCTTGGGCATGCGCGGGGTCGAACCGGTGGCAATGACCACCGCCTCCGGCGACAGCGCCTTGATCGCGTCGATAGTCGCATTGGTCTGGAGCCGCACCTCGACTCCCAGGCGCTCCATCTCATTCTCCTCGAAATAGACCTGGTCTTCGAAGTCATCGCGCCCGGGGGCCTTGGCGGCGATGAGCAGTTGACCCCCCAGGCGCTTGCCCTGCTCGAGCAGGGTCACCTGGTGGCCACGCATGGCCGCCACCCGTGCCGCTTCGAGTCCGGCAAGACCACCGCCGACGACGACGACGCGTTTCGGTTTGTCCGCCGGCCGGTACTGTTCCTTCCAACGCAGCTCATTGCCGATGACCGGATTGATGGAACAGACCGGCGTGTACGGAAAGGTCCTGGGCTCGGACGCCTCGTCGATACAGCGAGTGCAGCTGATGCAGCGCCGGATCTCGCCCAAACGCCCCTCGCGTGCCTTGTTGGCGAATTCGGGATCGGCGATTCCGGCGCGTACCATGCCGACCAGATTGCAGTACCCGTCCTTGACGAGATCCTCCGCCACAACGGGGTCATTGATGCGCCCGGAGAACAGGACGGCGATCTTCGGATCCAGGTCGACGCGCGCCGCTTTGCCGAATTCGCGAAACTCGGCATGACCATAGTACGACGACGGCACATAGGAAGGCGCACCCCAGCAGTGACCGACATCGATGTCCGCAAAATCGATCAGGCCGGTTTCGCCGATGGCATACAGCATCTCGCGCATTTGGAGGTTGTCGTAGCCGCCTTTGCGAAACTCTTGGCCGCTGATGCGTATCCCCAAGGCGAGCGAGCCGCCGATACGTTTGCGGACGCGCTCCAGCGCTTCCACGACGAAGCGAATGCGCTCCTGGGGACCACCGCCCCAGCGGTCGGTACGCTGATTGGTCGCGGGTGACAAGAAGCTGTAGCACAGAGTCTCGTGGGCGCAGTGAATTTCGATGCCATCCGCTCCCAGATCCTTGGCCGCCGCCGCCGCGTCGGCGTAGGAATTGAGAAAGAATTCGATCTCCTCGTCGCCCATCGCGTGGGGCGTGTAATCCTGGGCCCCGACGACGACCACCGGTGACGGAGCCCACACGGCACTGAGGTGGGTCAATTGAGTAATCGCCACGGCACCGGCCCGATGCACCTCGTCGAAAAATTTCCGCTGGCCCTCGGCGTAGGCCGGATTCTGATAGGCGGCCCAGTGCGAAGCAAACCCCACGGAGAGACCGATTTCATCCGGTGTCTCCGGTGGAAACGGAGCGTTGAGCAACCAGGTTTCGCTGCCGATCCAGCCGGTGCCGCCCCGCGCCTTGGCAACGTGGTGCGCGATGAAGTGCTCGTCGATCAACCCGGGCGCCATCGACGAATTGATGGTATTCGTGGTTTCGCAGATGCGATTTGGCACCCGCATTGGCCCCACCTGCAAGGGCGAAAAGAGGTGTTCGAATTTCGCTTGACTCATCGTGCGCTCTTCTCCTGATTGTCTTGGCGGAGGATCATCAGGCATTCAAACGCTGCGCCGGCTCACGCCGGGCCGGTCGGCGAGAGAATTACGATCGGAAAGGGACGAGCGGTTTGCTTCTGGAAATAGTCCCACACCGGGAACAAGGCAGTCAATTTCGGCCACAAGTTCTTCCGCTCTTCGTCTGTAGCGTCACGGGCAACGGCCGTCATTTTACGGCGGTCGAGCTGCACCCAGCACTTCGGGTTCGCGCTGATGTTGAGATACCAGGCGGGATTCTGGTCGTAGCCGGCCAGCGACCCGACGACGACCATGTCTGCGCCGACTTGCAGAAAGACCAACGGCGTCGTGCGCTTCTCGCCCGACTTGCGCCCGAGACAGGTCAACAACAGGGTGGGGAGTCCCGATGGCCCCTTCCCGGTTGACCTGCCGTCGGGATTGGCCAGGTAGGCCTCCGTATCGTTCTTGGCGTCGCCCTTTATGCGCTCCAACGACGAGGTCGCATCCATGAGCCACTTGAAGTCTTCATCGGACATGAAGTCGGGCTTTTTCATGCGTTCGCGATTCGACATGTTCGGCCTCTCGGGTCAGATAGTTGTTGGTTCTTCCGTACGTCGCACGAAGCACCTGCTCAACCGCACTTGGCGATCATGTCCTGGGCATAGCGCTTGATGGCTTCCTGCTTCGCGGCCAGCGGAGGCTGCACCGCCATGGCAGACACACCCAGTTCGGCCTGCATGCCGGGCAGGGTCCACGGCGTGACCTGCAGATCGGTGACCCCCATATCCTCCAGGCGACGGATGTCGTCCACGGTCTGGGCATCGGGGCAGTGCAGCATGATGTCGAAGAGTTCCTTCTCGCGCCCGAACTCCCGGCGAAGGGCATTCAACTCGGCCACGATCCCCTTGATCTCCTCCATGGTGTGAATGATGCCGAGCCAGCCGTCGCCGTAGCGGGCCGCGCGCCGAAGAGCGGGCTTCGTCGTCCCGCCTACGTAGATGGGAATGCGCTTCTTGGGCACCGGCGCCATCGTCAGGCGGTCGAAGTCGTAGTACTTGCCGTGGAACTCCACCATGCCGCCTCCCATGAGGAGGCGGATGATTTGAATGGCCTCATTCTGGCGCGCGCCGCGGGTCTTCTTGTCCTGGTTGAGCCACTTGAACTCCTCGGGCATCCAAGCCAGCCCTACGCCCAGGGCGACGCGGTCGTTGGACATCGCCGCCACCGAGCAGAGACTCTTGGCCTCGAGCAGAGGCTGGCGGACGGCCAGCCTGAGTACGGAGGGGAGGAACCGGATGCGCTTGGTCACCGTGGCCATGGCGGTGATGGCCACCCACGGGTCCAGGACGGGGAGATCGAGGGGCCAGAAGCGCTTGCCATCGGGCGTATAGGGGTACGGGGCGGAGGTCACCTCGGGGAAAAAGGGGGCGTCGGCAACCTGAATGCTGTCCCAGCCCCACTCATCGGCGGTGCGGGCGATATCCAGGAACTCGGCAGGGTCGACCATGAAGAGGTGAAATCCGAACCTCATGGCTCGTCTCCTTTCTGAGCTAGGAGTCCGTCCCCGACAAGCCATGGGAAATCCAACGCCCACGGGTGGTCGCTGCCTTCCCGATAGCGAATCGGCCCTGCTCGTCGACGACGATCACGTCGGTCATCGTCCCATCAGCGTCAGACGCCACTAGGTATCGGCTCATCGTGCATTCCGTTTGCCCCTTCTTGCATATCACGAGCAATCGAACAAACGTTTGTTCGGGTGTCCTGTGCCCAGCGCCGCAGGCGGGCCGATCCTACCTCTGGATGTCCCCGCCCCCGGCCAAGCGGCGGAAGAAGCGGAGGACGCTGAGCCACAGCGTGCGGAAGAGCAGCGGTAGGGCACGGATCGCTTGCGGCTCGCCGGCGGGCGCCGGCGCCGCCGATTGTGGGATGCCGTCCACCCCCGTTGCAGCTCCGGGAGCTTCCAGGCGCTGCTTGACGCTGGCAGCGAACTGCTGGAACAGCTGTTGCGCCACGCCTTGGATCATTCCCCGTCCGACCTGCATCAGGCGGCCGGTGAGGTCGATACTGGCCTCCGTCACCACCTCCGTCTGTGCCGCGGACAGCGCCCGCAACCGGCTCGACATCGTGCCCTTGGCCATGCCGCCCCCGGTCTCGCGTCCTTCGGCCACCATCTCCATGACGTACCCCTGGTGGTCGACGCGAGTGAGCTGCACCCTCCCCTTGTAGCTCGCCGTGATCGCGCCCAGCTTGACCCGGACGTTGCCCAGGAACGTGTGATCATCGACCACCTGATCCAAGGCCGCCCCCGGCATACAGACCACGACTTGCCGCGGGTCCATCACGAATTGCCAGACGGTGTCGATGGGGGCCTGGACCTGGAAGGTCTCGCGGATCTCGATTGCCACTACGTTCCTCCTCGACTCTTATCGGCCCACGCCGCGGTCACCGCCAGCGCCGCCCCGGGCGGGCCGAACCGGTAGTCCTCCCAGGTGTCGATGTCGCGCGGGGCTGTCCCCTGGACCAGGACCTCACACAGCCACTCGGGGTGCGCCGTGAGCAGCTCGCGCGCTCCGTGGTCTCCTTGCAGCTTGTCAATGTCGGGCCATATGCGACGCGCCAGGAACACCGGATGCCCGGGCACCCGGTGGCCGCCCACCCCAGCGTAAACGGGACGTGCCACATAGGCCGCGGACTCGGCAAATGCCGTCGCCACGAGGTCGATGAGCTGGGCGGTCACTCCGGGTTGATCCCCCAGGAGCACGGCGGCGGCCCCGGCGTGAGGGCTGGCGGCGCGCAAACCTGCCTGCAGCGACGTGCTCTGACCTTGGGCGTAGGCGGCATTCACCACGATGCGAACGGCGGCCGGGAGGTCGATCGCCGTTGCGATCTCGGCGGCGCGGTGACCGAGGACGAGGATGATCTCATCGAGGCAGGACGCAGCGGCCGTGTCCACCACGTGCTGCAACAACGGGCGATTCTCCAGTGGCAGCAGCTGCTTTGCGCGGCCCATCCGCGTCGAGCTGCCGGCCGCCAGGATGATGCCCGAAAAGAAGGGGGGACGCTTGGCTCTAGCTGGTTTCAAGGGCGGCTGCCTTGGGGTCGGTAAGCGGTCTGCCATCGCGTCGGTACCGGACAGCGAGCATTTCGGCAAGGATTGCCAGGGCAATCTCCTCGGGGGTGCGCCCGCCGAGGTCGAGGCCGATGGGTGCCCGGATACGCGCCAAGTCGGTCTCCGTGAAACCCTGCTGCCGCAGCTCCAGCCGCCGCCGTTCATGGGTCCGCTTGCTTCCCAGGATGCCGATGTAACGCGCACCGGAGCGCAGCGCCGCGGCCAGGGCCGGCAGATCAAACTTGGGATCGTGGGTCAGGATCACGACGGAGGTCGAATCGGAGCATGCCGCGGCCAGCGCCTCGTCGGGCCAGGCTTCGAGCAACTCGTCGGCGTCCGGAAAGCGCTGCGCCGTGAGGTAGGCGCGCCGCGCGTCGATCACGGTCACTCGAAAGCCGAGCACTTTGGCCATGCGGCAGAGCGGGATGGCCGTATGCGTTCCCCCCACGATGAGGAGCTGCGGCGGTGCCGTGAACGCCTCGAGGAACACGCTGGCCGTGTCGGCGCGCCGTGGCACGCTGAGGATACGGGTCCCACCTTCCTGCAGAAGCCGCCGCAGGGCGAGCGTGACCTGGTCATCGATGTCCGCGTCAATGGACCCGGCGCAGGTCCCGCCGTCGAAGACAACCCGCTTCCGGCCCAGGAGCGATTGCGGCGCCAGCGCCGTGGCCAGGCCCGCGGGGCGCCCCTCCCGGACGGCGCAGCGCAGCGCCCCCCAGGCTTCAGCGGCGGCGAACGGCTCGATCAGGACTTCGATGGAGCCGCCGCAGCTCAGCCCCACGGCCAGTCCGAGCTGATCGGCGGCCCCATACCGCACGATGACCGGTTGGCCGGTGTCCAGGACCCGGAGGGCGTGTTCGAACACGTCATTCTCGACGCATCCGCCGCTCACCGACCCGACCATTCTGCCGCTACGGGTCAGACCCAGGCGCGCGCCCGGCAGTTGCACGGCCGAGCCGCAGACGCGCACCAGGGTCGCCACGGCGACCGTTTCGCCCTCGCCCTGCCAGCGGTCCAGCGCGGCCAAGGTCTCCCACATGCCCCCTTCCTTTACAAAGAATGCCTCCGATTGTCACGAATCAGTCGGCGCCCGGGTCGCTGGTCATGGCTACCGGTTGCGCGTCTGAAAAAGGAAGCAGACTGCGCAAGAGCAGCACCTTACCTGTCGAAGGTCATTTGTCTCCATCGGCGGAGGACGTATGAACCAAACAAACGTTTGTTCATGAATGATCCCGAGATGCCAGACGGCAGCGTGCGCACGATGACGGGGAACGGTTCAGGTTCTCATGGCGGCAAGCCTCCGGCCGGCCGCTCCGGCGATCATCGGGTCGCACGCGGCGGAGGCCGGCGGGTTCGGAGCAGGAGGGCCGTCGATGGGTAGCCGGGAGAAGGTGAGACAGTTTCTAGAGGAGTCGGAGGCACACAAACACTACTCGAACATCGTCGAGTGCACGCTGACCTACTTCATCCACAAGGCCGAAAAGGCGGGCAATGCCCGCTTCGCCGAGGAGCTGCGCCAAGCCAAGGCAGGATACCACGACGAGTTCAAGATGGGCATCGAGCTGACGGAGCAGGTGTACGCCGAGCTGTTCACCGACGAGGAGCTGGATGACCTGATCGTACTGAACTCGAACCCGGCCCTCAAGAAATCGCGGGCGCTGACCTCGGACATCTTCAATACGATTCTCGAAAAATACTTGATGGTGTCCGCATGACCAAGACAGCAGGAGCGGCTGCGCAGATGGAAGAACGTCCTCTCGCGACAGGCGACAAACGACTGGCCACCAAGCAGGAACCGCCGGCCGCCAACGCGCCAGGCCCGCGCGGCGCGATGCTCATGCGCTCGACCGGGCTCGGCAAGGCCGAGCTCGTTGCGGAGATCGTCGGCCTGAAGCGCCAGGGCGACTATCTCATCATGGAGCTGCAGACCACGAAACCGGTTCGCTGGAAGATTCGCGGCGGGCTGAGCCACAAGGATTTGCGCATGCTGCTGAAGGCGATGATGAAGCTCTCGGTGCTGTCCTTCCTGTTGAATCTCCGCGCCTGGTTCAAGGAGCCAACCCATCCTGGTGACTTCTGAGGGCTGCGCCCCACGTCTGCTCGGCGCCATCCGTTCCCCACGCGGGGGCGACGTCGGGCGACCGCAACCGTCTCGGGTTCTGAAGGAGTTTGTGCATGGCTGATAAGACCTTCGACGCCGTGATCGTCGGCGGTGGGAACAAGGCGCTGCTGCTGGCGCTGTATCTCATCAAGTACGGCGGCATGAGCGTCGGTATCTTCGAGCGGCGGCACGAGATCGGCGGCTGTCTGGCCACCGAGGAGCTCTCCGCCCCCGGCTTTCGCGGCAACACCCACGCCAACATCATCCTGCCCTGGTACTACGCGCCGATCTGGCGCGACTTCCCGCAGTTCTGGGACTACGGCGCGCAGTGGGAACAGCACACCTGCAGCGACGGCTTCGTCTTCAAGGACAAGGAGAACTGCCTGGCGATCTACAGCGAGAAGCACGATCCGACGTGGGAGCGCACGGCGAACGAGATTGCCCGGTTCTCGCAGCGCGACGCCGAGACCTGGCGCAAGCTCGCCAAGATCTCCGGCTCCGACGAGTACATGCGCGTGCTCATCGATTCACTGTTCCTGCCGGCGGAGGACCGGCTCACCGGCGCCGTCGAGGAACGCAAGATGATGATGTTCCCGGGGCTGATGGAGGCCGGTCTCGTGCCCGACTCCTTCTCGATGAAGGCCAACGGCCTGCGCGCGGCACAGGAGTGGTTCGACAGCCCGGAGCTGCAGTCCTGCATCCTGCGCTTCGCGATCTCCTCGGTCATCGACATCAACGAGCCCGGCTACGGCATGTACACGATGGGCATGGCGCTCACGCTGCCGACGATCGGCTTCAACCGTGGCGGCACGCACCAGATCGCCCACGCCGCCCACCAGATCCTGGTGCAGAGCGGCTGTCAGTTCTTCACCAACGTCGAGGTCAAGAAAGCCATCATCGAGAACGGCTCGGCGACGGGCATCGAGCTCAAGGACGGCAGCCAGATCGAGGCCCGCAAGCTCGTGGTCAGCACGCTCTCCCCGCATCAACTCATCTTCGACCTCATCGGCGCCGAGCACTGCGACGAGCAGATGAAACGGCGCGTCAAGCTGCTCGACGACACCTTCGGCTGCCTGATGTGGTACAGCTTTGCCGTCAACCAGGCGCCGCAGTACAAGGCGGAAGCCTTCAACCCCGACATCCACGAGTGCCAGTGGCTCGGCATGCAGCCGGACCCCGACCCCATGCACCTGGCGCGGGAGTGCACCTACCAGAAGCTGCACAAGTTCCCGCCCCTGTCGGATTACGCCCCGACCGTGGGCTGCCACAGCTTGGTCGATCCCAGCTTCGCGCCGCCGGGCAAACACGTGGTGCAGAACGAGCAGCTCGGACCCGGCGCCAGCAAGCACACCGAGAAGGAGTGGCTGGAGATCAAGAAGCGCTACGCCGACGAGCTGATCACGATCTGGCAGGACTACGCGCCGAACATGACCTGGGACAACGTCATCGGCGTCGATACCAACTGCTCGTACGACCACACGCGCATGCGCAACCTGGGGCCCAACGGCACGATGGCCTGTGTCGATCGCTCCCCGTTCCAGATCGAGGAGAACCGGCCGACCCCCGAGCTGGCCAACCACCGCACGCCGATCAAGAACCTCTACGCCACCGGCGGCGCCTGGCACGTCGGGTCCAACGCCGGATCGACCGAAGCCTACAACTGCTACCGCATCATCGCCAAGGATCTGGGGCTCGCCAAGCCGTGGGAGGAGCCCGGAAAAGAAGAGCCGGATTCGCTCGTCGAGCAGCTCAAGACCACCAAGCAACGAGTCCAAGCTGCGGCGCGCCGACAACCGGACTGACGACGAGGGACCAGACACATGGCGCAGACCTACGACGTGATCATCATCGGCAGCGGCCCGAATGGGCTGGCCATCGCCGCGTATCTCAGCAAGGCCGGACAGAAGGTCTTGCTGCTGGAGAAACGCTTCGAGGCCGGCGGCGGGCTGGCGACCGAACAGGTGACGATTCCCGATTTCTACCACAACACCCACGCCGTCTACATGATGATGGTCGACTACGCGCCCGTCTATAAGGACTTCGCCTTCGAGGAGCGCGGCGTCAGACACATCTATCCCGACCTGCAGGTGGCCATGCCGCTCGCCGACGGCCGGGCGCTCGGCATCTATCGCGACGTCGAGCGCACCTGCGCCTCGATTGCCAAGTTCTCGCAGAAGGACGCCGACAGCTACCGCGACATGCAACGTCACTACGACGAGCTGATGAAGAACATCCTCGGCCCGCAGACCTACGTCCCCATGGAGGCCGCGCCGCTCATGGCCGCCAAGGCGGATATGACCGAGCTGGGCCGCGCCTTGTCCGAGTACACCGAGAAGACGCCCGAGGAGATCGTCTGCGAGCTGTACGAGAACGAGCACGTCCGCACGCTCATGCTGTACATGGCCTGCCATTGGGGCCTGGACTACGCGCAGTCGGGCGTCAGCTACATGGTGCCCATCTACCTCAACCGCATGGCGAACTATCGCCTGACGGCCGGCGGCTCGCACCGCGTGTCGAACGTGTTGCTGAAATCCACGTTCGAGCAGGGCGGACAGATCCGGACCAGCGCCCGGATCAAGCGGATCATCGTCGAGAACGGCACCGCCAAGGGCGTCGAGCTCGAAGACGGCACCTGCTTCATGGCGAACAAGGCGGTGGTCAGCACCATCGACACCCATCAGACGTTCCTCAAGTACGTCGGCGAAGACCAGCTCGATCGCGACTTCGTCGACATGATCAAGATCTGGCAGTGGGAGAAATGGAGCCTGTGCGTGCTGCATCTGGCGATGAGCGAGCCGCCGCGGTTCAAGGCCGCCGAAGCACAGCCGGACCTCGACAGCGCGTTCATCTACGTGCTCGGCTACGAGAGTCTCGCGGACCTGAAGGGGCACTGGGACGCGATGAGCGAGGGCGGGCTGCCGGCGCACGCGGGATTCAACGGTTGCTTCCCGAGCGTCCACGATCCCTACCAGGCGCCTCCGGGCCGGGCCACCGCGCTGCTGTCGCAGATGGCGCCGTTCGACCTGAAGGACGGCGGTGCCGAGAGATGGCTGAACCACAAGCACCGCGAGGAAATCGCCGAGAGGCAGATCGCGATCCTGCAACGCTACGCCCCGAACCTCACCCGGGACAAGGTGCTGTGGACCTACCTCACCACGCCGGCGGACATCCAGAACAAGTTCGCCAACATGGTCCAGGGCAGCTACAAGCAGGGCGCCTACCATCCGCTGCAGATGGGCTACCTGCGCCCGAATCAGGACTGCTCCCAGTACCGCACGCCGGTGCAGAACCTCTACCTCGGCGGCGCCAGCGTCGCCCCCGGCGGCATGGTGCTGTTCGGCCCCGGCTACAACTGCGCCAACGCCATCGCCGAGGACTTCGGCATCGACAAGTGGTGGACGGAGCCGGAGTACATCACCGCGGCGCGGGAGAACGGGTACGTATAGGACGCGGCATGAGCAGGGACGAGCGCTTCGACATCGTCATCATCGGTGCCGGCCCCAACGGCATGACCACCGCGGCCTATCTCGCCAAGTGCGGGCTGAGCGTCTGCGTGCTCGAAGAGCGCACCGAGTGCGGCGGCGCCTGCGAGACGCAGGAGCCCATCCCGGGCGTGCGCATCTACCCGCACGCCATGTTGATGTACGCGTCGCCGGCCCCGGGCTTCGAGCAGCTCGAGCTGCACAAGTACGGCTTCCGCATGACCTGGCACCCCGACTACGCGTCGATGGACGACATCGCCGCCCTCGCTTGCACCGACGGCTGGCGACCCATCTCCATGCAGGACAAGATGGGCTGGGCCAAGCTCGGCGGGCTGCTCGGCGGGCCGCCGTTCACCAAGGAGCTGATGCGCGCCGCCTTCTGGTGTCCGCCGCACCCGCCCGAAGTCGAAGTCGCCGACGACAACGTGCCGTACATGCAGGTGTACAAGCAGCGCCAGCCGGACATGTACACGCACGAGCTGCGCGAGATGACGATGTTCGATCTCCTCGACGAGCATTGCGAGACCGAGCACTTCAAGGCCGCCATGGCGTTCGCGGCCTGGGCCTCGGGGGCCGCCGGTCACTGGGAAGGCGTCGCCATTCCCGCCGCCCTCTGCGTGCAGCTGCTCACGCTGCCGAACACCGGGCAGAACAGCATCCCGCGCGGCGGCCTGCACGGCTACTTCCACGCCATCCATCGCGCCGCCGTGCACAAGGGCGCCGTGGTCCGGACGAGCTGCCCGGTCGACGAGATCCTCATCGAAGACGGGCGGGCGGTGGGCGTGCGCCTGCGCGAGACCGCGGCGATGGGCGGGCGCACCATCCGCGCCAACAAGGCCGTCATCGCCGCCTGCGACGTCCACCAGGCGTTCCTCAAGCTGGTCGGCCGCAAGCATCTCGACCCCGGCTTCGTCCAGAAGATCGAGGACATCAGCCTGAAGAATCAGACCTTGTACGTCTCCGTCTTCCACACCAAGACACAGCTGCGCCTCAAGCCGAAATGGGCGCGCGAAGACCGCGTCATGGGCGCCAACCGGCAACCCTTCCTCGGCATCTATCCGTGCGACTCGCGCGAGATCTACTACGAGAACGTCGCGGACGTGGACGGCAAGAAGGGCCAGCCGACGGTGCCGGCGGAACGCGCCATGTGGTTCCAGGCGCCGCCGCAGAGCTTCGACCCGACCGATTGCCAGGCGAGCTATCCGCCCGCGCGCGGCTACATTTCGCAGGCCTACGAGATGGCGGTGACCTCGCCCGACTATCACCTCGAAGGCGAGGACGCTCCCGACAAGTACAAGCCCGAGATGGACGCGTACATGCGCCGGGCCTACGGCCAGATGCTGGACGGCCTGGAGGACGACAACGTCATCCACCATTGGAGCGCCACCGGCCGCGATGTGGAATTCCGCAACACCGGCATCATCGGCGGCACCTGGTGCGGCAGCCGCCACGACGAGGACCAGCTGTGGACCAACCGGCCCATCCCGGAGTTGGCGCGCTACCGTACGCCGATCGACGGCCTGTACCACGCCCATCAGACATCGGGACATCCCGGCGGGCTGTGCCTGATGGCGATCCCGTACAACCTCATGCACATCCTCATCGAGGACGGCGTCGCCGAGCCCGGCGACTGGTGGTACGCGTCGCCCTGGTACATCCCGCAGCAGGGCAAGATATCCGCGAAGCGCGGCTAGTCGGCGCAAACGAGGGCGGACGATGCCGAACTTCACATACACGTCGGATTTTCAGTACGACCCCACCAATCCCTTCGGGCACATGCAGGAGGAGTTCCCGAAGCAGAGCGAGTTCGATGTCGTCATCATCGGCGGCGGACCCAACGGGCTGATCGCCGGCGCCTACCTCGCCAAAGCCGGTTTGAGCGTCGCCGTCTGCGAACGTCGCTTCGAGTGCGGCGGCGGCCTGGCGACCGAGGAGAATCTCTATCCCTGCTACTCCTCCAACCCGCACGTGCTCTACCACATGATGGTCGACTACATGCCGGCGATCCAGGATTTCGAGCTCGACGGCCCGGCGCTGACCTGGATACGACCGAACTGCCAGACCGGCATGCTGTTCGAGGACGGCTCCTCCGTGCTGCTCGCGCGCATGGTCCAGGACACCAAGGACTCGATCCGCAAGTACTCGTTCAAGGATGCCACGACCTTCGGCAAGGTGATCCGCGAGTGGCGCCGGATCGTCGACGAGATCATCGCCCCGGCCACCTACATTCCGCCGCTGGCGCCCATCGAGATCACCATGGCGATGCAGCGCACCAAGGTCGGCCAGCAGATGCTGGAGATGGGCGAGCTGAGCCCGCTGCAGCTGATCACCGAGACCTTCGAGCACGACAAGGTGCGGACGCTCCTGCTGTACGCCACGTGCATGTGGGGCCTCGATCCGCGCGAGACCGGGCTCGGCTTCATGGTGCCGCTCATGCTCGATCGGGCCATGAACAAGTGTTACTGCTACGGCGGCTCCCACAAGTTCGGCAGCGCCCTGGCGCGGCAGGTGGTCAAGAACGGCGGCCTGATCCTCGAAGCCGCGCCCGTCGACAAGATCGTCCTGGAGAATGGGCGCGCCGTCGGCGTGCACATCGCCTACGAGGACCGCGTGCTGCGCGCCAAAGCGGTGATGTCCACCCTGGACCCGCACTCGACCTTCCTCGATCTCGTCGGCGAAGAGCATTTGCCCGATTCGCTCACCGAGTCGGTCAAGGGCTGGGCGTGGGACAAGTGGAGCTTCAACACTCTCCACATCGCCGCCGACGAGGCGCCCAGGTACGCCGCCGACGACCCGTGGATCAATCAAGCCTTCGCCACCGTCATCGGCATCGAGAGCGTGGAGCAACTGTTGGCGCATTGGGACAACGTCGCCAAGGGCACCATCGATCTCAACAGCTTCGGCGGCCATTCGACCTGCGAGAGCTTGTTCGATCCGACGCTCAGTGACCGCCCCGGAAAATACGTGTCGATGTTCCAGATCCACGCGCCCTACGACCTCCAGGGCGGCTGGGTGAACCGGCGCGAGGCCATCAAGGACGCCATGCTGGCCAAGTGGCAGAAGGCGGCGCCGAACCTGACGGGCAAGATCATCAGCACCGCCATGGAAGACCCGGAGGAGATCGAGATCCGCTTTCCGAACATGCGGCGCGGCTCGATCAAGCACGGCGACTACCGGCCGCTGCAAATGGGCTGCTACCGCCCCAACCAGGAGTGTTCGAGCACGCGGACGCCGGTCGAAGGCCTGTACGTCTGCGGCGTGTCGGTCTACCCGGGCGGGCTGGTCCTCGGCGGACCGGGTTATCTCGGCGCCAACAAGGTGGCCGAGGATCTCGGCGTGCAGAAGTGGTGGAAGCCGACGCCGGTGATGGAGCGGTACATCAAGACGTATCTGGAATGATCGTTGGCTTGGATGAGGGTTCCCTCTCCCAGGGGGAGAGGGAGAAGAAGGCGACTAGAGAGGTAACGATGGCCAGAGAAGAACACTACGACGTTGTCATCATCGGCGCCGGCCACAACGGCACCACCACCGCAGCCTACCTCGCCAAGTGCGGCCTGAGCGTCTGCGTTCTCGAAGAGCGGCCGGAGTGCGGCGGCGCACAGGAAACCGTGGAGCCCATGGCCGGCGTGCGCATCCAACCGCACGCCATCGGCAACTACGGCGGATCGGCGCCGGGCTGGGAGCAGCTCGAGCTGTGGCGCTACGGCTTCCGCATGGATCACGACCCGCGGTACCCGGTCCCCTTCGACACCGAGAGGGGCCCCATGGCCCGTCACGGTCTCGTGCGGGTCTCCGACAGCGACAAGATGGGCTGGGCCAAGATCGCCGGCCTGCTCAGCGATCCGCCCTGCTTCAAGGACCTGCTGCGCGCCACGTTCTGGACCCCGCCGCACCCGAGCTACATCGAGCTCGACGAGAACACGATCCCCTACATGCAGGTCTACCGCGACCACATCCCGGAGCTGTGGACCAAAGAGATGCTGGAGTGGACGTTCTTCGACCTCATGGACCAGTACATCGAGAGCGAGCCGTTCAAGGTCCACCAGGCCTACATCGCCAACGTCTCCGGCGCCTTCGGGCATTTCCCGGGCATGGCGATCCCGGCGCTCGAGTCCGTCGCCACCGTGCTGCCGCCCGCCGTCGCCAAACCCGTCGCCGCGCGCGGCAACATGCACGGCTACTATCACGCGTTGTTCCGCTGCGCCGTGGCGCACGGCGCGATCTTTCGCACCTGCTGCCCGGTGGAGGAGATCATCATCCAGAACGGTCGCGCCGCGGGCGTGCGGCTGCGTGACGACGCCACCTGGGGCGCGAAGAAGATCTGGGCCGACAAGGCGGTCATCAGCGCCGCGCACATCAAGCCGACGTTCCTCAAGATGATCGGGCCGCGCCATCTCGACGCCGGCTTCTTGCAGAAGATCAAGAACCTGAGCCTCAAGGGCGGCAGCCTGTACATGGCGCACTTCCTGACCCGGGAAGAGTTGCGCTACCGGCCGCAGTTCAAGTGGCTCGACGAAGAGCCGCATCCGTTCACCGGCGGCTTCTACTGCATGGAGTCCAAGGACATCTACTTCAAGAACCTCGAGTGTGTCATCGGCCGGCAGCAGAACCTCGACATCCCGCCCGAGGAAGCCATGTGGGGCATGGTCGCCGGCAACCTCTACGATCCCACGCAGCCGCAGTGCACCCGCGAGGGCTACTACGTCAACGGCCCCCTGTGGATGATGGTGCCGACGCCGCAGTACAACGTCGACGGCCTGGAGGCGATGGACAAGACCCCGGAGGACAAGAAGAAGTGGGACGAGTACATGCGCCAGACCCTGTCCTGCATCGTCGAGAACCTCGACGACGACAACCTGGTGCGCACGTGGAGCGACAGCCCCTGGGAGCAGGAGTTCCGCAACACCGGGATGCTCGGCGGTTCCTGGTACGGCACCCGCTGCGACCGCGACGAGTGGTGGAACGAGCGCCCGCTCGCCGAGCTGGCGCGCTATCGCGTGCCCGACATCGAGGGTCTCTATCTGGCACACCAGTCGGCTGCCCACCCCGGCGGGCTCTGTCTGATGGCCGTCGGCTACAACCTCATGCACATCCTCATCGAGGACGGCGTCGCGGAGCCCGGACCCTGGTGGTACGCCTCACCCTGGTACGTTCCCGAAAAAGGCAAGATCTCGGCCGCAACCGGCCGCAGAGGCGAGTAGTGATCCGCGGAGGATGCAGACGATGGCACACGAGTTCAAAGGACACCAACACCCGCAGAGTTTTTTCGAGGAGTTTCCGCCGGAAAGCCACTGGGACGTGGTGGTCATCGGCGCCGGCCCGAACGGCCTGATCGCCGCCGCGTATCTGGCCAAAGCGGGCCTCCGCGTGGCGCTCGTCGAGCGCCGCTACGAGATCGGCGGCGGCCTGGCCACCGAGGAGGTCCTCTTCCCCGGCTACTACTCCAACATCCACGCGATCTACCACATGATGGTGGATTACATGCCGGCGCTGCAGGACTTCAACCTGGGCCAGCACGGCCTGGTCTGGATCAAGCCCAACCTGCAGAGCTCGATGGTGTTCGAGAACGGCGAGTCGCTCCTGCTGACGAACATGATCGAGGACACGGCCGACTCGTTCATGAAGTTCTCGCTCAAGGACGCCGAGACCTTCAGCCGCACCATGGGCCGCTGGCGCAAGATCGTCAAAGGCATCATCGCGCCGTCGACCTACCTGCCGCCGATGGCGCCGCTCGACATCACCATGGCGCTGGGCCGGACGGACGCGGGCAAGGAGCTGCTCGAGCTCGTCGAGCGCACGCCGCTCGACATCATCAACGACCTGTTCGAGAACGATCGCATCCGCGCCTTCCTGCTCTATCACGTCTGCATGTGGGGGCTGGACCCGCGCGAGACGGGGCTCGGCCTGTTCGTGCCGCTCTACCTCGATCGGCTGATGAACAAGTGCTACTGCCAGGGCGGCTCGCACAAGCTGGCGAGCTCGCTGGCCCGCGAGTTCGTGCGCGCCGGCGGCGTCATCCTCGACTCCTCCCAGGTCAACAAGATCCTGCTGAAGAACGGTGCGGTCGCGGGCGTCGAGCTGTGGGAAGGGCGCACGCTCTACAGCGACACCGTCATCTCCACCCTCGATCCGCAGACGACCTTCCTCAATCTCATCGGCGGCGAGAATCTGCCCGCCGATCTCAAGGAGTCCGTCGCCGGGTGGAAGGACGACAAGTGGAGCTTCAACACGCTCCACGTCGTCGCCGAAGAGGCGCCGCGCTACCTTCCGAAGGACCCGCAGGCCAGCGAGGCCTTCATGACCATCGTCGGCTTCGAGAGCACGGCGCAGATGCTGGCCCACTGGGACAACGTCATCGCCGGCAAGATCGACCTGAACGCTTTCGGCGGCCACGCCACCTGCGAGAGCGCGTGGGACAGCCATCTCGTGCGCGTGCCCCCCTCGCGCGCGCACCGCCAGGTCGCCTTCCTGCAAATGCACGCCCCGTACGACCTCGAAGGGGGATGGGAGCGGCGCGGCCCCGAGCTCGAAGAGGCGATCCTGCGGTGCTGGGCGCGCTACGCGCCGAACATGAAGCGCGAGAACGTCGTCATGACCCACCAGGAGACGCCCGTCGACATCGAGATCCGTCTGCCCAACATGCGCCGCGGCTCGATCAAGCACGGCGACTACTTGCCGATTCAGCTCGGCTGCTTCCGTCCGAACCAGGATTGCTCCAGCACCAAGACGCCGATCCCGGGCCTCTACACCGCCGGCGCGTCGAACTATCCCGGCGGCGGCGTGCTCGGCGCCGGCGGCTACATCGGCGCCAACAAAGTGGCCGAGGAGCTGAGCGTGAAGAAGTGGTGGAAGCCGACGCCCGAGATGGAGAGGTACGTCGCGACGTACCTGGAATGATGGTGCCCGCTTGGGTC
>CAZYMF010000008.1:29040-58702 GCA_964648215.1 uncultured Binatia bacterium (SeqCode)
GTGAGCAGTGATCGACAGCGCGAGGATCTCGCGGCAAAGTTCGAACGCCACGCCGACGAGGAAGGCAAGATCCTGGACGAGTACCGCGCCCTCGCAGAAAGGCTGGGAAACAGCTCCGCCGGCAACCTTGTCAGTCACATCCTGACGGAGGAGGAGCTGCACCATCTCCTCCTGCGCACGCTGGCGCAGTGGATGCGCGAGCCGGCGGGACCAGAGCGCGCCGTCCCGGCCGAGGCCAATCGCGCCGAGCTCCTCCGCCTGACCCAGACACTGCAGAAGCACGAGCTGGAAACCATCGACGCGTGCCGCGACGTGCAGCCGCAGCTCTCCGGGCAAGACGCCGAGCTTCTCGGCACCCTGCTGGAGGCGATGCAGTTGGACAGTGAGAAGCACCATCGCTTGCTCGGCGCCGTCGAGAAGCTGCTGAAACGCTGAGGAGACGAGCTCATGGCAAAGGAACGGTACGACGCGATCGTGATCGGCAGCGGCCCCGGCGGGCTGTCCTGCGCCACGATCCTCCAGAAGCGCGGCATTCGGACGCTGCTCGTCGAAAAGAACAGCTTCATCGGCGGCAAGATGGTGAGCGTCAAGAAGGACGGCTACGCCTACGATCTCTTCCCGCACGGGCAGGTCCCCATGCGCCAGCCCGCCTTCGAGACGATCTTCAACGAGCTCGGGGTCGGCGACGAGTTTCGACCCGCGCTGCAACCCGATGACACTCGGGACGTGATCAAGATCTGCTACCGCCGCCACGATTGGAAGGACTACCGGATGGTGTCGCAGGCGCAGGCGATGGCCGATGCCACGCCGTTCTTTCGGCTCTGGGGGATCAACGAGGAGGAGCAGCAGAAGACCATCGCGATCATGACGGAACTCGCCACGATGCCGGAGGACCAGCTCGACACGCTCGACAACGTCAGCATGCACGAGTTCCTCGCGCGGCGCGACACGCCGGACGCGTTGTACAGCTACATGGCCTTCCACGCCAATGCGTCGCTCGCGGAGCCGATCGATCTGGTGGCGGCCTCGGAGCAGATTCGCATCTTCCAGCACATCATGTTGCAGGGCGGCGGCGGCCAATACAAAGGCGGTTTCGGAATGCTCGCCGACGTCATGGCGCGGGAGTTCGAGAAGAACGGCGGCGACCTCGTGCGCAACAACCGCGTCGAGCGAATCGTCGTCGAGGACGGCGCGGTCACCGGCGTGGTGACGGCGAAGGGCACCTTCGAGGCGCCGGTGGTGGTGAGCAGCGCCGGCATCCAGCCGACGGTGCTGAAGCTCGTCGGCACCGATCAGTTCGATCGCAGCTACGTGAACTACATCAAGGGCCTGGCCCCGGGTTGGGGCTTCACCAGCATCCGCTACTTCCTCAGCAAGCCGGTCATGGACGTGGCCATGTACGTCGCCTACGCCGACGACAGCTGGTGGAACATGGAGCGCTTCCAGCGCGTCAAGGAAGGCCATATCCCCGACGAGGTCATCCTCTTCATGTGCAATCACTCCTTCTACGACGAAGAGGCGGCGCCGCCGGGCAAGCAGGTGCTGGTCTCCGGCACCATCTGCTCGCCGAACCCCGAGGCCGAGGAGATCGCCGGGCTGTGGAAGCGCATGGACGAGCAGATGGTGAAGTTCTTCCCGGAGATATGGGAGGCCACCGAACGTCGCGAGTACGCCGGGCCGCGCGACATCAGCAAGATGACGCGCGACAGCGTGCTGCCCGGCCAGGGCGGCGAGTGCGTCGGCCTCGGCCAGATCGTCGGCCAGTGCGGCAAGATGAAGCCCAACCCCGATGCGCCGATTCGCGGCCTCTACTATGCCGGCGCCGACGCCGGCGGCGCCGGCATGGGCACCCACCAGGCGGCCTGCTCGGGCATGGAGGTCGCCCGGCTGGTCGGACACTTTCTCAACAAGCTGCGCAAGACGCAGTAGACGGAGTGCCTATGCTCGTCGGCGGTTGCGACGTTGGGTCGACTACGGGGAAGGCCGTCATCCTCGACGACAAATCCATCCTCTCTCATTTCATCATTCCCTCGACGACGAAGCCCGAAACCACGGCCCGCCTCGCCATGGACGAGGCCGTCAAGGGCGCCGGGCTGTCCTCGCTCGACGATCTCGCCTATGTCGTCGGCACGGGGTACGGCCGCCTGAAGGTGCCGTTCGCCAACGAGAACGTTTCGGAGATCACCTGCCACGCGCGCGGCGCACACTGGATGAACCCCGCCGTGCGCACCGTGGTCGATATCGGCGGGCAGGACTGCAAGGTCATCTCGCTCGACGCCAAGGGCAAGGTCGTCGAGTTCGCCATGAACGACCGGTGTGCCGCCGGGACCGGACGCTTCTTCGAGGCGATGGCGCGGGTGCTCAGTTGCGGCCTGGACGGGATCTCCTCCCTGGAGAACCAGGGGGCGAATCCGGCGACCATCAGCAGCCAGTGCAGCGTGTTCGCCGAGTCCGAGGTCATCACGCTGATCAACGAAGGCATCGACCTGAACGACATCATCGCGGGCATCAACGGCGCGGTGGCCAACCGGCTCTTCGCCATGGTCCGCCGCGTCGGCCTGACGCAGGAGCTGGTGCTCACCGGCGGGTGCTCGAAGAACGACGGGCTGGCCAAAGCCCTGGAGAAGCGGCTCGGGGTCGCCGTGACGACCCTGCCGCAGGACCCGCAGCTCACCGGCGCGGTGGGCGCGGCGCTGATCGCCAGCGAGAAGAAAGCGAGCAACTAGCTCCGGCGGCTTGCGCCCGGGGAGAGAGGATCGATCCGTGGAGACCAACATCGAGTCGAAGGCATTCGGGGAGCTGGCCGGGGCGGCGGCGGGCCTGATGAATCCGGCCATCGAGGAGTGGAAGGCCGCCGGCGGCAAGGTCGTCGGCCATTTCTGCTCGCACGTCCCGGTCGAAGTCATGACCGCCGCCGGCGTCCTGCCCTTCCGCATGCGGGGCACCGGCAGCACCGGCACCGAGCTGGCCGACGCGTCGTTCTCGAGCATCAACTGCAGCTTCCCGAAGCACACGTTCAACCAGGCGCTGCGCGGCGAGTTCGACTTCCTCGACGGGCTCATCTGCATCAGCAGCTGCGATCACGTGCGCCGCATCTACGACAACTGGAAGCAACAGCTGTCGACGCCGTACCTGACGGTCATGAGCCTGCCGAAGAAGAACGGCGAGGCGCAGGTCGACTGGTACTACGAGGAGATCAACATCCTGCGCGAGAGCCTGGGCAAATTTCTCGGCGTCGAGATCACCGACGACCGCCTGCGCGACGCCATCCGGCAGGTCAACGAAACCAGGCGCCTGCAGCGCCAGATGTACGAGCTGCGCAAGCGCGAGCGACCGCCGATCTCCGGCGCCGAGGCGCTGGCGGTGATGGTGGCGGGCAACTCCATGCCGCGCGAGCGCTACAACGATCTCCTGCGCACTCTCCTCGCCGATCTCGAAAACGCAACGGGGAAATCGGGCTACCGGGCCCGGCTGATGATCGTCGGCAGCGAGCTCGACGATCCCGAGTACTTGCGGGTGATCGAGGACCAGGGCGGGCTGGTCGTCACCGACTCGATCTGCTTCGGCACCCGCACGATGTGGGTGGACTGCAGCGAGACGGAGCCCGATCCGGTCCGTGCCCTGGCCCGCTACTACATCCAGGAGCGCCCCGCCTGCCCGCGCACGAACGGCGCCCAGCCGGCGCGCGCCCAGTTCGTGCAGGACATGGTGAAGGAGTTCGCCGTCGACGGGGTCGTCGGCGAGCGCATGCAATTCTGCGATTTCTGGTGCGCCGAGCACTACATGAACAAGGCGGACCTGAAGGAAGCCGGCATCCCGTTCATCCAGATCGATCGCGAATACATCCTGAGCGGCAAGGGACAACTGCAGACGAGGATCCAGGCGTTCCTCGAAACGATGGGCAGGTAGGACATGGAAGCCATGGAACAAAACGCGGGCACCGCGACACACGATCTCACCCTGGAGCGCAAGGAGAAGGCGCTGGCGAGGTACAAGATGGAGCGCGACTGGTTCGCGTTCCTGCTCGAGGCGGCCGAAATGATGGACACACCGGAGGGCAAGCTCCAGGTCAAGCTGCTCAATATTCTCCTCGACTCGAAGGAGAAGGTCATCAGCTCGGTCATGAACGACACCCCCTTCGTCGCGGCCTACTACTGCACCGCCCCGGAAATCCTGAACGCGATGAATCTGCCGTGGTTCATGATCATGGAGACGCCGTTCCTGGCGGCGTCGGCGCCGTATCTGCTCGAAGACTTGCGCGGCGCCGAGGAGATGGGCTTGGGGACGGATCTGTGCAGCGCCATCCGGCTGCCGATGTACTACATCGAATCGGGGCTCATGCCGGTTCCGACGGCGGTGGTCGGCCTGCTCTCGCCGTGCGACGGCACGACCATGCTGCAGCAGGTCCTCCAGCACAACCCGGCATGGAAGAACGTCCCCCTGTTCGCCCCGGACCCGCCGTACACGTCGGACGAACGCGCGATTCGCTACTTCGCCGGCGAACTACGGACCATGGTCTCGTTTCTGGAAGAGACGACGGGACGCAAGATGGACATGGATCGCCTGCGCGAGGTCTGCGAGGAATCGAATCGCACCTACAAGCTGTGGCAGGAGTACAACGAGCTGCGCCGCGCCGTGCCCTGCCCGCACGGCTGGGAGATCGGCGGCGCGCAGGCCTTCGCCGTCAGTCAGTGCTTCGTCGCCGGCGACCCGCGCTGCACGGACTGGTTCGAGCAACTGCTCGAGTGCGGCGAGCTCAAGGTGAAGGAAGGCCGCGGCGCCAACGAGTACTGCCCCGAGAAGATCCGCATCCTCTGGTTCGACATCATGCCCTACGGGTGGGTCTTCGAGTTCATGCCCTGGCTGGAGCAGGAGTGGGGCGCCATCCTGGTGATGGATATGTTCAGCAACTTTCCCTACACGCTGATCGACACCTCCAGCGAGGAGACCATGTTCCACGACCTCGCCAAGCGCAATCTGATGGACGTGCCGATGATCCGGCAGGCGCGCGGCACGGCCGAGAATTTCTCCGCGGACATCGCGCGCATGGTCAAGGACTACAAGATCGACTGCGTGATCTGGCCCGGCCACATGGGACACAAGGACGGCGCCGCCACCGCCGGCATCATGCGTCAGACGTGCCGCGATCTCGGTGTGCCCTTTCTCCACATTGGCCTCGATCTCTTCGACAAGCGCTACACCAGCGTCGACGAGGTCAAAGACAGGGTCTCCGAGTTCTTCCGGGGTATGGGGCTCGGCTGAGCGCGGCGCCCGGGCCCAGCCGCCGCCTCGCCCCGCATCCAGGCGCATGACTGCCTTGGACGATCATATCCGACGGGTCACCGAATTCGTGACGGCGATGCGCCGGCAGGGCCGGCCGGTGCGGCAATTCGTCCTGCCCCCGGGCACCGACGATCTTCGCGCCGGGCTGCCAATCCAGGTGGGAGCCGGCGCCAACCGCGGAATCATCTTGCGCAGCGAGACGTTCGTCGAGCTGGGCAACCCGGATGCCGGCTCGTGCGGGTTCGGGCTGTGGACCGACAATCAGTCCCTGCTGCAGGACGGCCGCGTCACTCTGATCGGGCCGGACATCGCGGAATCGCCTGCGGCCAGCCTGCCGTTCGGCCAGGTGGTCATGGTGGGCGGCGCGCGCCTGAGCGGCGACGACCAGGTGGCGATCGGCCAGGCGCAGGTCGTTGCCGACCAGATCGAGGGCTACATGGTGCGCAGCAGCTCGCGCAACATCTGGAGCCGGGTCAGCAAGCAGGTCGGGGCGCGCGGCTTCTCGTTCGACACGCTGGCCCGCGCGCTGATGTTCCTGATCAAGTCGGCGGTGCCCGGCGCCGAGTCGGTCGAGATCGCCTTCGTCACCTCGAGCAAGGGCGACGTGCTCGCACTCAACCAGATCGCCGAGTCGGCGCAGGAGATCGGCCGCGCCGCCCTCAAGGAGCACTGGAAGGCGCGCGGCTACGATCTCGACTGCGATCTGCACTGCGGCTCGTGCGACGACAAGACGGTCTGCGACGACATCCGCAAAGTGCTCGCCACGCGTCTGCGCAAGGACAAGGAAGCCGTGGGCGACGACGCCCCGTGAAGGGCAGCCAAGCCGAGGTGAGCATGGGAGCGCGTGCAAACGGAACCAACCTCATCAGCGTGTGCGGCAAGGGCGGCACGGGCAAAACGGTCGTCACCGCCATGATGACCCGCGCCCTGCTCGACAGCGGCCGCGCCGGCCGGCTGCTGGTCATCGACGCCGACCCGGCGCTCGGCCAACTGAGCGCGCTGGGCGCGCGCGTCACGCGCACCATGGGCCAGATCCGCGAAGACATCATCCGTACCGCGCGGCGCGGCAACCGCGACGAGAAGGCCGAGATCGCCGACAAGGTCGACTACATGGTGTTCGACGCGCTCAGCGAGATGGACGGCTTCGCCCTGCTCGCGATGGGGCGTACGGAGTCGCTCGGCTGCTTCTGCCCGGTGAACTCGCTGTTACGCTCCGCCATCGAGACGCTGTCGCGGAGCTTCGACACCATTCTCGTCGACGGCGAAGCCGGCATCGAACAGATCAACCGCCAGGTCACGCAGCGCCTCGACACGTTGATGATCGTCAGCGACCCCTCCGCGCGCGGCATGGAGACCGCCGCGGTCGTCAAGGACATGGTCGAACGCGAGAAGATCATCGACTGCGGCAAGATGGGCATTGTCTTCAACCGAGTCGCGGGCAACGAGCAGCTTCTCGAAGAATCCGCCCGCAGGATCGGGCTGCCCTTGTTCGGCCTGATTCCGAGCGACCCGGCGATCGCCGAGTACGATCTGGCCGGCACGCCCATCCTGCAGTTGCCGGCCGACGCGCCCGGCCCGCGCGCCGTCCGCAACGTGGTCGAGACATGCCTGCTCGGGTGAGAAAGTGAGGCGCCGTCATGTGTGAAGAGTGCGGCTGCGAGGCTCCACCGAGTCGGTTCGGCCACGGTCATGACCATGACCACGGGCATGGCCACGAACACGAACACGAACACGAGCACGGTCGGCACGACCATGCCGACAACGGGCACACCGCTCGCCACAACCGCGAGCACTTCGTCGAACACGGCGTTTTCGCGGTGAGCCTGATCGGCGCGCCCGGCTGCGGCAAGACCGAGCTGGTGCGGGCGACCGCGAAAGCCGCCGCCCGCCTGCGTCTCGGTGCGATCAAGGGCGACCTCGCCAGCGGCGGTGACGCCCAGCGCCTGAACGCGGCCGGCGTGCGTTCGACCGCAGTCATCACCGGCGCCGCCTGGCATCTCGATGCCGGGCACGTGCACGACGCGCTGCACGATCTTCCTCTCGGCAATCTCGACTACCTGTTCGTCGAGCACGTCGGCGACCTCATCTCCGCCGCGCTCCACGATCTCGGTCAGGCGGTCAACGTCGTCGTCCTCTCCGTCACCGAAGGCGAGGCTGCGCCGCTCAAGTACCCGGTCACCTTTCGCCAGGCCGATCTCGTCGTCTTGAGCAAGATCGATCTCCTGCCCTACCTGCCGGAGGTGCGCGTCGAGGCCATCGAGGAGAGCATCGCCCGTCTCATGCCGCGACCGGCACTGATCCCCGTGTCGGCCCGCACCGGCCAGGGCATGGACCGCTGGATCGACTGGCTCGCCGGGGCGCGCTCGTCGGGCTGACAGAGAACCGGCAACCGAGGAGAGGAATGAAATGGCAGATGCAGCGTACGACGTGATCGTGGTCGGAGCGGGCTTCGGCGGCAGCGCCTGCGCCGGGCTGCTCGCCAAGCGCGGGCTCAAGGTGTTGCTGGTCGAGAAGAACGCGCGCGCCGGCGGCAAGGCGATGAGCATCTCCAAGAACGGCTTCACCTACACCGCCTGGGTCGTCATCGGCGCGCCGGTGGTCGGCAATCTCTACGAAACGGTCGCCCGAGAGCTGGGCGTCGCCGACCTGATCGAGCTGGTCACGCCCGGGTCGCCGGCCAGTCTCTACAAAACCTCGTCGGGCAACTACACCAAGGTGCCCGACATGCCGGTAGGCCAGAGCGACCCGAACGCCATCTTCGATTGGCTGGAGATCAAGCCGGAGGACCGCGAGGCGGCGCTGATGTTCTTCGCCGAGCTGACGATGATGCCGCCCGAGGAGATCAACCAGCTGCACGGCGTCAGTTTCCGGGAATGGATCGACCGGCACGACATCCCGCGCTCGCTGTACGCGTTCCTGGTGAGCAACTGCTGCGACGGCATGTTCATGGTGCCGGTGGATCAGCTCGAGGCGGCGGAGGCCATCGCCAGCTTGCAGGACATGTTTCTCCGCCACGGCGGAATGTTCTGCCGCGGCGGCTACGGTCGCGTCGCCGAGGCCTACTGCGAAGCCGTGCGGCGCCACGGCGGCACCGTGCTGATGAAGGCCAAGACGGAGCAGATCCTGGTGGCGGACGGTGCGGTCACCGGCGTGGTCACCAGTCAGGGCACGTTCAACGCGCCGATCGTCGTCAGCAACGCCGGCCTGCAGCCGACGGTCATGAAGCTGGTGGGCGAGCGGCACTTCGGTCCGGACTACCGGCAGTATGTGAAGCGGCTGATCCCTTCATGGGCGCTGCTCGGTCACCGCTACTTCCTACGCAAGCCGGTGACCGACGCGCCGTACGGCGTCGTATTCTCCGACGACAGCCCGTGGAGCCTCGATCGGCTCAACGAGGCAAACGCCGGCCAGGCATCGCGCGAGGGGGTCGTCTACTTCGAGGTGCCGTCGAACTACGATCCGGCGGCGGCCCCGCCGGGCAAGCAGCTGATGATCACCGGCTCCTTCTGCCCGCCGAGCCCGCAGATGACACAGGACGAAATCGCCGCGTGGGCCAAAGCCGGCGAGGAGATCATCTTCAAGGCCTTCCCCGAGCTGGAGGGCGCGATCGAGGACAAGGAGCTGTACACGCCCAAGGACGTCTCCAACCTCACCCGTGAGTCGGTGCTGCCCGGCCACGGCGGCGAAACCATCGGCCTGGGCCAGATCGTCGGGCAGTGCGGCCCGAGCAAGCCGTCGATCGAAGCACCGATCCGCGGCCTGTTCTTCGTCGGCTGCGATGCCGGTGGCACCGGGGTCGGCACGCAGCAGGCGATCGAATCCGGCATGAACGTCGCCGACGCGGTGCTCCGCCACCACCAGGCGTCGACGGCATCCTGACCTCGGGGTGCGGTCAGGCGAGGACGGTCGCATGAAACTCTTCGAACGCGCCAGCATCGGTACCATGGAGCTCAAGAATCGAGTCGCCATGGCGCCCATGGGAACCGCCGGGATCGCCGACGCCGATATGGGTTACTCGCGCCGGCTGATCGACTTCTACGCCGCCCGCGCCCGCGGCGGGACCGGGATGATCATCACCGGCGCCGCGATCGTCAACACCCGTATCGAGGGGGGCCTCGCCCATTTCCTGCCCCGCCTCGATGCGCCCCAGTACGTCTCGCGCCTGAGCGAGCTGTGCGACGCCGTCCATCACTACGGCGCCAAGCTGGTCGTGCAGCTGAGCGCCGGCTTCGGCCGCGTGAATTATCTGCTGGGCAACAGCATTCCGCCGATCTCCGCGTCCGCGGTCCCGTGCTTCCGCGACCCCAACGTCTCGACGCGGCCGCTGACGGTCGAGGAGATCGGCGAGATCATGATGTCCTTCGCCATGGCCGCCGCCATGGCGAAGATGGCCGGCGTCGATGCGATCGAGGTTCAGGGCTACGGCGGCTACCTGATCGACCAGTTCCAGACGGCGCTGTGGAACCAACGCAGCGACCAATACGGCGGCGACCTGGACGGCCGGCTGCGCTTTCCGCTCGAGATCATCGGCGCCACCCGGGCGATGGTCGGACCGGATTTCCCGATCATCTACAAGTTCACGCCGGAGCACTACATCGCCGGCGGCCGTCATCTCGAAGAGGGATTGGAGCTCGCCCGGCGCCTGGAGCAGGCGGGCGTCGACGCGTTGCACGTCGACGCCGGCTGCTACGAAGTGTGGAACCGCGTCATCCCGAGCATGTACGAGGAGCCCGCGTGCCAGATTCCCCTGGCGGAGGCGGTGAAGGCGGTCGTCGAGCTGCCGATCATCGCCCACGGCAAGCTCGGCAACCCAGCCGTCGCCCAGCGGGTCATCGCAGACGGCAAGGCGGACTTCGTCGCCCTCGGCCGGCCGCTGCTCGCCGATCCGGAGTGGGCGAAGAAGGTGAAGGAAGGCCGCGTCGACGACATCCGCCCGTGCATCGCCTGCAACGAGGTCTGCCTCGGCAAACGCTTCTATCTGAGCTGCACGGTGAACCCGCAGACCGGCCTGGAACGCGAGTACGCGCTCACCCCGGTTGAACGGAAGAAGAAGGTGTTGGTCATCGGCGGCGGTCCCGGCGGCCTGGAAGCCGCCCGCACGGCGGCGGTGCGCGGCTGTGACGTCACCCTGTGGGAGAAGACGGATCACCTGGGCGGCAAGCTGCGCATCGCCGCGGTCCCCGAGTTCAAGCGCGACCTGCGGCCGCTGATCGACTACCTCTCCACGCAGGCGGGCAAGGCCGGCGCCAGGATCGAGTTGAAGAAGACCGCCACGCCCGAGGCCGTCCGGCAACACAACCCGGACGTGGTCATCCTCGCCACTGGGTCGACCTTCACGATGCCCGCGGTCCCCGGCGTCGATCAGGGGCACGTGCTCAACACCGTGGAGCTGTACGAAGGGCGCAGGCCGGTGGGCGAGCGGGTGCTGGTCGTCGGCGGTGGCCTGTGCGGCTGCGAAGCCGCGGCCTACCTGGCGCAGCAGGGCAAAACGGTCACCGTCATCGAGATGACCGACGAAGTGGTGTCCGAGCGCACCAAGACCATCAACACCGTGCTGGCAATCCAGGCGCTGCTGGCGCAGACGCAGGTCGAGGTGCTGACGCGGACCAAGCTCGTCGCCGTCACCGCGACCGGCGCGGTGGTCGAGCGCAAGGGCGCGACGGAGGAGCTGGCCGCGGACACGGTGGTCATTGCCACCGGCTTCGCCTCGAACCTCGCCCTGCGCGATGCCCTCGAAGCGCACATCCCCGACGTCGTCACCATCGGCGACTGCACCAAGCCGCGCAACATTGACGAAGCCATCTGGGAAGGCTTTCACGCCGCCCGCGTGCTGTAAGGACGGACAACGGGAACAAACGACAACAGGTGCGCCATGCCGGAGGCTGCCGTCTTGGAGGTGTTACTCCGCCACGAGTGTCGCTGCCAACGCGAGCGGCGGGCTGTCTGACAACGGGGTTTGCCGCAGCGAGGAGGGGAGGGAGTGAGCCGCATGACACCGAAACCACCGCGAATGGAGGGAACCATCCCTCTCCCGGATGGGCGGCGGCTCGGCTTTGCCGAGTTCGGGGTGCCGCACGGCAAGCCGATCTTCTGGTTCCATGGCACGCCGGGTGCCCGGCGCCAGATTCCACCGGAGGCACGATTGGCCGCTCTGAAACGTGGCGTTCGGCTCATTGGGCTCGATCGCCCCGGTGTCGGCGACTCGACGGCGCACTTGTACCCGTCGTTTCTGGCGTGGGCGCATGACATCGAGGCGGTGGCGGATCGGCTGGGTATCGAGCATTTCGGGTTGATAGGCCTGTCGGGCGGCGGGCCGTACGTGCTCGCGTGCGCCCGTGCCCTGCCGGAGCGTGTGGTTGCCGGAGCCGTGCTGGGCGGGGTGGCGCCGACGGTTGGGCCCGAGGCCGCACCGGGGGGTCTGGTGCGGCTCGCGGCTCACGTCGAGCCCGTGCTCAAGTACCTGCACGAGCCGGTCGGCGTGCTGCTGACCGCATTGGTGTGGAGCTTGCGGCCGGCCGCATCGCCGGTGTTCAACCTGTTCATGCGCCTGTCACCCAAGGGCGACCAATTGGTCTTCGCCAGACCCGAGATGAAGGCGATGTTCTTGGACGATCTGCTGCACGGCAGTCGTTGGGGGCTGCGCGCCCCGGTCTACGATCTCGTGTTGTTCGGCCGTCCCTGGGGATTTCACCTGCGCGACATCCGGGTGCCGATCCGCTTCTGGCACGGCGACGCCGACCCCCTGGTCCCGCTGGCGCACGGCCGGCACCAGGCGCAGCTCGTGCCCAATTCCAGGTTGTACGTGCGCCCCGGCGAGAGCCATCTGGGCAGCCTGGCTTCGGCGGAAGAGGTCCTCGGCGACCTCTTGTCACTCTGGCCCCGAGAGGCAAAGCGGCGCGCCGCCACGGAGCCCGTGGCCAGCGCAAGCAGCGCCTGACGGCGCGGCCGTCACGCCCTGCCGAGGATCATCGCGCTCGTGGGCACGCCGACGCCGGCCGTCACCAGCACGTGGTCGGCTTTTTCGGGCTGATTGACCGAGGTGCCGCGGATGAGTCGCACGCCCTCGTTGACGCCGTTCACGCCGTGGATGTACGCCTCGCTGAGCTGCCCGCCGTGGGTGTTACTCGGCAGCCGGCCGCCGACTTCGAGGTTGCCGTTCTTGATGAAGTCCTTGGCCTCACCGGGCTTGCAGAAGCCGAAGGACTCCAGCTGCCACAGCACGATCGGCGAGAAGGCGTCGTAGAGGACCGCCGCGTCGATGTCGTCTGCCCGCAGACCCGACTGCTCGTACACCTGCTTCGCCACCAGGTCCATCTCCGGCAAGCTGGCGATGTCGGGCCGGTAGAAGCTGGTCATCACTTCCTGGTCGGCTCCGGCGCCCTGCGCCACGCCGCGGATGATCGCCGGCGGCTGCTTGAGGTCGCGGGCGCGCTCGGGGGTCGTGACCACCACGGCGCAGCCGCCATCCGTCTCCTGACAGCAGTCGAAGAGATGCAGCGGCTCGACGATCCACCGGGAGCTCTGGTGCTCCTCCACGGTCAGCGGCTTGCCGTAGAAGAACGCGTTGGGGTTGGTGACCGCGTGCTTGCGCGTCGACACCGCCACCTGCGCCAGATCGGTGCTGGTGGCGCCGTACTGGTGCATGTAGCGTTGCGTGAACATGGCCACCCAGCTCGCCGGCGTCAGCAGGCCGTACGGGATGTACCAGCCCCAATGGATGAGATCGGAGGTCGTGACCGTGCCGCCGACGCCTTCACTATATCGCTGGCCGGAGCGGCCGTTGAGCGCACGGTAGCAGACGACGACCTCGGCCATGCCGGTCGCGATCGCCATCGCCGCCTGATGCAACAAGCCGGTGGCGGCGCCGCCGCCGTGCGGCACGCGGCTGAACATCGTCAGATCCCCGATCCCGACCGCGCGCGCCACCTCGATGTCGTCGCTGGTGTCGAGGGTGAACGTGGTCATGCCGTCGACGTCGCTCGGCTTGAGGCCGCAGTCATCGAGCGCGTTGCGCACGGACTCGGCCGCGAGCTGCAGCTCCGAGCGACCGGAGTTCTTGGAGAACTCGGTGGCCCCGATGCCGACGATGGCCGCTTGATCCTTGATTGAGCGCATGCCTCACTTCCCCGCCGGCAGCGCCACGCGCACCTGCGCGGTGACGTGATTGCCCCAGCTGTTCTTGCCCACCACCTCGAGGTCGACGACGCCCGTCGCCTCCTCCTTCCCCTTGACGACGCCGGTCATCTTCATCGTGTCGCCGGGGAAATTGGGTGCCCCGAGCTTGATGGCGACCTTCTTCAGCACTGCATTCGGGCCGGCCCAGTCGGTGACGTAGCGTCCGACCAAACCGTTGGTGGTCAGGATGTTCATGAAGACGTCTTGCATCCCCTGCGCCTGCGCGGCCCCTTTGTCGTGATGCACCGGCGTGAAATCGTGGGAGGCCAGGGCGCCGGCAATGATCATCGTCGCGGTGAGGGGAATGGCCCGCTCCGGAAGCTTGTCGCCCACGCGAACGTCTTTCGAGGAAACGGTCTTCAGCTCGGTCATGACAGTGCTCCGCCCGTTAATCCGCGCGCCGAAACAGCGGCAGCTTCAAGGTCTCGTCCACCGCTTCGATGGTGACACGCACCGGCATGCCGACGTGCACATCGGCGGGATCGACGCCGACCACGTTGGAGACGAGCCGCGTGCCTTCGTCCAGCTCGATGACCGCGGCCACCAAGGGATAGTCGAAGCCGGGAAACTGGGGATGGTGCACCACGACGTAGCTGTAAACGGTTCCCTTGCCCTTGGACGCCACGGTGTCCCACTGCGTCGACTGGCACCGGCCGCACATCGGCCGGGGCGGATGGCGCAGCACGCCACAGTCCTTGCAACGCTGGATCAGGAGCTCGCCGCGCTGGACCGCGTCCCACCACCAGGCATTGTCGTGCCCGCGCGGCGGCTGCGGCCGCGTCGGCTTGGCCGGTGCCGCGGTGGACTGCACCGGGGCCGGCTGCTGGTGCGGCTTGAACTTCAGGACGCGGAAGCGCATCGAGCCGACGGTGCCTCCGTCCTGATCGCGGAAGGTGGTCCGGGTGTCGATGAAGTACCCGATCCCGAGCGCCGTCGCCTTCTCCGGCGAGATCGATTCGATCACCGTGGTCGCCGAGACGCGGTCCCCGGGCTTGAGATAACGCTGATACTCCTGCTCGCAGTCGGTGGCCACCACGGCCGAGTAGCCGGCGGCGTCGAGCAGCTGGTGCAGTTCCTTCTGCAGGTCCTGCCGCTGCTCGGCCATCGGCCGCGCCATCTCGATGCCGGGGAGAATCCACGCCTGCAGCATCGTCGGCGGCGCCACGATCCCCGCGTGCCGCGATGCCTGCGCCAGGCTGGGATCGGTATAGACCGGATTGCCGTCGGCGAGCGCTTCGCACCATTGCCGGATCATGGCTTCGTTGACGGAATCGCGGGCGACTTCCGGCGCCCCGATCTCCCGTCCGACGAAGCTCTGCAGCTTCTCGTTCAAGGGTGGACTCGTCTTCGCTTCACCTGCTTGCGTCATTCAGTCCTCGACACCGTCAGATTTGCCAATTGATAATTTACCTTGGACACCAATGTCTACCGAATCGGGACGCCAACCGCGAACGCCGGGCCGGCCCGGGCGTCGTACCGGATCGCTCGTCGCGGCTCCGCCCCGTCACACCCGCTCGATGATGACCCCGGTACCGACGGCGGAGCCGCAGCACATGGTGATCAGGGCCGTGCTTTTGTCGCGGCGCTCCAGCTCGTGCAGTGCGGAGACGATCAGGCGTGTGCCGGTGCAGCCGACGGGATGGCCGAGAGCAATGGCGCCGCCGTTGACGTTGACCTTGCTCATGTCGGGCTCGAAGACCTTGGCCCACGAGAGCACCACGGCGGCGAAGGCCTCGTTGTTCTCGACCAGATCGATGTCGTTCAGGCTCATCCCCGTCTTCTTGAGGATGGCGTGGGTCGCGTCGACCGGGCCGTCGAGCAGGAAGTAGGGATCGACCCCCACGACCACGTCCGCCAGGATCCGCGCGCGCGGCTTGAGCCCGTACTCGTTCGCCTTCTCGCGCGACATCCACAGAATCGCGGCCGAGCCGTCCGAGATCTGCGACGAGTTGCCGGCGGTCTGGATGCCGCCGGGCATCACCGGGGCGAGCGCCCCCAGCTTCTCCATGGTGGTTTCGCGGATGCCCTGATCCGTATCGACGACCCGGTGCTCGCCGGTCGGCGTGCCGTCTTCTCCCAACACCGGCGCCGTGACGCTCAGGGTCTCGCGCTTGAAGTGCCCGGCGTCTCGCGCCGCCGCGGCCTTGCGCTGCGAAGCCAGCGCCAGCGTGTCCACTTCCTCTCGGCTCACGTTGCGGTGCTTGGCCAGACGCTCGACGTAGGTGAACTGATCGGGGATGGAATCCCACGGCCAATCCGGTGGATGAAAGTAGCCCGGACCGTTGATGACATTGGTCCCGAGGCCGACGCGACTCATCGCCTCGACACCGCAGGCGATGCCGACGTCGAAGCTGCCGGCCTTGATGAAGGCGGAAATCATGTGGTTCGCCTGCTGCCCCGAGCCGCACTGGGTGTCGACCGTGGTGGCGCCGACCCTGTAGGTCTTGCCGATCGACAGCCACGAGTTGCGGACGACGTTGCAGGCCTGTTCCCCGGCCTGCGTGACGCAGCCGCCGATGACCTGATCGACGGCGTCCATGTCGACCCCGGCGCGCTCCAGCACGCCCTTCAGGGAGAGCGCCAGCAGGTGGGTCGCATGGAACCCGTTGAGCCAGCCGGTGACCGGCTTGCCCTTGCCAATCGGCGTTCGTACGGCTTCGACGATGACGGCTTCACGCATGGTCAATCTCCACTGGGCTGATTGGGCTCGGCGGCCAGCGCGGCGCCGAGGTGTACGAGATGCTGCGTGGCCGAGCCGAGGGTGAGCTCGATCTGTTTCGACCACAGGTACGAGCGGTGCAGCGGGTAATCGAGATCGATACCGATGCCGCCGTGCAGGTGTTGGGCGGCGTACACGACCCGGTGGCCGCCTTCGCCGACCCAGAACTTGGCGATGGCGATCTCCTCTTCGGCCGGCAGCCCTGCCGAAAGACGCCAGATGGCCTGCCACGTCGTCCAGCGCATCACCTCGACGTCGATGAACGCGTCGGCGGCGCGCTGCGCCACCGCCTGAAACTTCGCGATCGGCTTGCCGAACTGCTCGCGGGTCGAGGTGTATTCGGCGGTCATGCGCAGCGCTCGCTCCACCACGCCGAGCTCGATGGCGCACAGGCCGGCGAGCGCGCGGTCGACCAGCCACCGGACGATGCGCCGCCCATTTATCGGGTCGCCGAGGACCGCATCGGCGGCGACGGTGGCGCCCGCCAGGTGCAAGAGGGACTGCGGCTCCCCCTGCGTCGTCTCCTGGCGTTCGCAGCGCACCCCGGCGCCGTGAGGATCGAGGAGGAACACGCCGATGCTGCCGTCACCGGTGCGTGCCGGCAGGACGACTCGCTCGGCCAGGTGGGCGACCGGCACGCACATCTTGACGCCGTCGAGGCGCCACGTCGAGCCGTCGCGCCGTGCGGTGACGGTGGGGTCGAGCGGATCTTCCGACCGTGTGTCGATCAGCGCCGCGCTGAGGATCGTCGTGCCCGCGGCCACCGGCGGCAGCAGCTGTTGCCGCTGCGCCGGCGTGCCGAACTCGGCGATCGGCAAGGCGCCGAGGACCAGCGTCGGCCACGCCGGAATCGCGGCGCAATACCGGCCGACGCCGTGCAGCAACAGGCACAGCTCGATCAGTCCCAGGCCGCTGCCCCCGAACTCTTCCGGCACGGCGACGCCGAGCATGTTGGCCTGCGCCAGCGCCTGCCACAGCTTGCGATCGAACCACTCCGGCGTGGCTTCGATCTGCTTCAGGCGTTCGTGGGTCGCGTGATCGGCGATGATTCGCAATGCCAACTCGCGCAACTCCTCTTGCTCCTCGCTGAATCCAAAGTCCATGAGTTCCCTTCCGTCAGCGCAGCTCGCGCGGCATCCCGAGGCCGGCCATGGCAATGATGTCGCGCTGGATCTCGTTGGTGCCGCCGCCGAAGGTGAGGATCAGCGCGGCGCGGTGCATCTTCTCGAGGCGCCCGCGCAGCAGCGCCTCCGGCGACCCGCGGCGCAGGAAGCCGCGATGCCCGAAGACCTCGAGCAAGTCGCGGTACGCTTCGACCGCGAGCTCGGTGCCGAACACCTTCACGGTCGAAGCTTCGGCGAAGTTCAACGTATCCGCGCTCATCGCCCACGCCTGACGCCAGTTGAGCAGCTTGAGCGCTTCGATCTTGGCCCGCACGCGCGCCAGCTTGAGGCGCACCCACTCTTGATCGATCAGCCGGCGGCCATCCGGGAGCAAGGTGCGTTGCGTCCACCGGCGCACGTCCTCGAACAGGCGTTCGGTGGGTCCGGTCGCCACCAGCGAGATGCGTTCGTGGTTGAGCTGGTTGACGATCAGGCCCCAACCCTCGTTCTCCGGCCCGACGCGCATGCTGGCGGGCACGCGGACGTCCTCGTAGTAGGTGGCATTGGTCCGCACCCCGGCCATCGTCCAGATCGGCGTGCACTTGTAGCCTTGCGACTTGGTATTGACCATGAAGATGGAGATGCCCCGGTGCTTCTTCGCGTCCGGGTCCGTGCGCGCCGCCAGCCAGATGTAGTCGGAGAAGTCGGCCAGACTGGTGAACACCTTGCTGCCGTTGATGACGTAGGAGTCGCCGTCGCGCACCGCGCGCGTGCGCAGCGAGGCCAGGTCGGTTCCCGCGGACGGCTCGGAGTAGCCGATGGCGAAGAGCACGTCGCCGCGCAGGATGCGCGGCAGAAACTCGGCCTTCTGTTCATCGGAGCCGTAGCGCATGATGGTCGGCCCGACCGAGTTGATGGTGAGGAAGGGCAGCGGGAAGCCGACGCGCTGCACCTCGTCGCTGAAGATGAACTGCTCGATGATCGAGCGTCCCTGGCCGCCGTACTCCTTCGGCCAGCCGATCCCGAGCCAGCCGTCCGCGCCCATCTTGCGCAGGGCGGCGCGGTAGTGCGGTCCGCCGCCCTCGCTGGTTTCACTCTCCTCCCGCAGCTCCGGCGTCATCAGCGCGGCGAAGTACTCGCGCAGCTCGGCGCGGAGAGCATACTGCTCGGTGGTGTAGTCCAGGTACATGAATGGTCCCCTTCTTATGCAGAGTTAGTTGCGCCCCGCGAGGTGCCGCGGCTCGCCTGCCCGCCGCGCGGCGGTGCTCCCAGATGCGCGACGCGCTCGGCCGTGAGCGGAACGTACGCACGCGCCTGCTCGTCGCGGACAAAGACCGGGTCCTGGACGCGCTGCGGATCGTAGCCCTCGCGTTGCAGGTCGACCTTGCGCAGCTTGAAGGTGCCGGTGAAGTCGGCCTGCCGCGCCAGGCGCACGAACAGCGGCGCGGCGAAGGAGGCGAGGTGCGCGTCGGTGAAGGTGTAGAACGCCCGGCCGTCGAAGGTGCCGCCGTCCTTTAGCACCAGTGCCGCCATGCCGGCGCGGCCGCTCTCTCCCGGCACCTCGACGCCGTAGACGTTGGCGATCTCGACCCCCGGAAAGGTGTTGAGGATGGCCGCCACCTCTTGCGTCGAGACGTTCTCGCTCTTCCAGCGAAACGTGTCGCCGATGCGGTCGACAAAGTAGAAGTAGTCGTCGGCGTCGCGTCGCAGCAGGTCGCCCGTGCGGAACCACGCGTCGCCCGCTGCAAACACGGAGCGCAGGATCTTGCTCTCGGTCTCGGCCGGTGAGGTGTATCCCTCGAAGCGGCGGACGCCCGTGTCGCTGGCTTCCTGGATGTGTCCGATGAACTCGCCCACCTCGCCGGGGGCGCACTCGATGCAGAACCCGTGCGCGTCGCGCGGATGGGTGTCCGTCTCGACGTCGTACCGGATCAGCCGGCCGTTGTGCAGCCTTCTGAACGGGATCCGGCCGATCGAGCCGGGCTTGTTGTCCAAATTGATGATCGAGGTGTTGCCCTCGGTCGAGCCGTACGACTCGATGATGCGGGCCACCCCGAAGCGGCGGCGAAACGGCTCCCAGAGATCGACGCGCAAGCCGGTGCCCATCATGACGCGCACGCGGTGGTCGCGATCGTCGGGCCGTGGCGGCTGATTGAGGAGGAACTGGCAGATCTCGCCGACGTACTGGAAGCCGGTCGCCCCGAAGCGGCGGCAGTCGTCCCAGAAGGCGCTGGCGCTGAACTTCCGGCGCAGCGCCATGGCCCCGCCGACGTGCAGCGCCATGGACGGCACCACCGCCCCTCCCGCGCCGTGGTAGAGCGGAATCGGACAGTAAATGACATCGGCGGCGCCAAACCCGGCCACACCCGCCATGCCGTCGCCGATGGCAATGAATCGCATGTGACTAAAATGAGCGGGCTTAGGGTAGCCGGTTGTTCCCGAGGTGTAAATGTAGAAGAGGTCGTCGCCGGCCACCAGGCCGTGCCGGACCGCGGGCGAGGGGTTGTCCGTCGGCAGGTGAGCGAGCTCCGCAGCGAGCGGCCGGGCGGAGGGACGGACATCGAGGTCGTGGTCGGTTCCTGTCTCGGACCAAACCGCGACCTGGCGGATCGGACAGTCGTCAGCGGGCACCGTTCGCAGCTGGTCGAGGCACTCGGCGCCGAGAATGAGCCACTGCGCCTCGGAGGCCTGCAGCACGTGTCGCAGCGCGGCGCTGCGCAGGCTCGGGTTGATCAGAGGAATGACGACGCCGAGCTTGGCCAAGCCGGCCCACGCGAACAGAAACTCGGGGCGGTTCTGCATCATGAGGGCGACACGATCGCCGCGCCGCAGGCCCTGCTGTGACGCCCAGTGGGCAACTTGGTTGGCGAGCGCGTTGAAGGCGCCGTAGGAGATGCGTCGCTCCTCGAAGAGCAGAAACGGGCGTTCCGGGTGGGCGGCCGCCTGCTGCTCGATGCGATCGCCGACGGTGAAGGGGCTCCCGGGCTTGTGGCGCAACGTCCGATGGAAGAGGGTGAACAGCCGGGCCATGGAGACCAGGCGGCCGGGCAGGTCACCGATCATGAGCCGTAACCAGGTCCGGCGCGCCTTCGTTGGGCGATTCGTCGCCGCACCTCGGCGCGGCAACCGGGGTGAGCGATGGCACGAGCAACGCCGCGGCGAAGCGCTTGTTCGCGGCTGGTTTCACGGCGACGGTTTTCATCTCAGGTCGCGGGCTCGACTCCGAGGAGCTGGGAAACGGCGGCCTTGACGAAGCGCCGCTGGCGGGCGATTCCCTCGCTGCCGCGCGGATCGGCGGGCAGTAGCACTTCGAGCAAGGCGGCGTTGGCGAAGTAGCCGAAGATCAGGTGGTAGATGCCGAAGGCCAGCTGCGGCAGATCCTCGATCCCCCACCGCGTCCCGGTGCCGGCCAGAGCTCGCAGCCCCGCATCGTAGACGGGCGCGAGCAGCTGCGGGACGGTGTCGCGCAGGTGGCGGCTGTCATCGAGGGTAGCCCGCTGGAGGAGGCGAGGCAGATGCGGGTGGTCGGCGAGATAGTCGAGGAGGCGGTCGATGATCGTCTCGACGGCCTGCCGGCCCGCCGCCGTTCCCGCCCCGGCGGGCGGCGCCGCCTCGATGCTCTCGCGCAGCAGGGCGATGATCGGCTCGACTCCGCGCGCCAGCGCCGCCTCGTAGAGCGCGCGTTTGTCGCGGAAGTGGTGATAGAGACCCGCCTGGTTCTTGAGGCCGGCGTCGACGGCGATGTTGCGCACGGTGGCGTCGGCAAAGCCGTGCTCGGCGAAGTGGCGTTCCGCCGTGTCGAGAATGTGGGAGCGCGTCGATACGGGCTCGCGGCCCAGGCCGCCGCGCCTCAGTGTGATCGGACGCTCGGGCCCGTCGACGGTGCGATCGCCCTTCGCGTCCGGGCTGCCGCGGCCCCATGCTTCCCACGCCGCCGGCGAAAGTACCGAGGCCCGCTGTTGGCCGGCGCCGGGGACCCCCTGCTGAGCCTTGTGCAATACCATGCTTGGGAGATAGTCAAACGAACGTTTGGTCGTTAATGACATACACGGGCAAGGTGCATGACGTCAATCACAATTCCACCGGGGGGACGGGCACGCGCCCGGCCTCGTTCCCCGCGGCTCGACGTTGATCGCGAGACTGCGCGGCCCGCTTCGTCGCGAATCCCGGGCGCAGCAGTGAGACGAGCGCCGGAATGAAGACCAGCGCGCCGATGGCATGGAACACCATGAGCATCATGAGCAGGAAGGCCATCTGCGCCTCGAACTTGAGCGGGAAGAACAGCCAGAACACGACGCTGACCACCAGCGTGGTGCCGGTGAAGATGATCGCCTTGCCGGTCGTCGCGATGGCGCGCTGGTTGGCCTCGTCGAAGTCGTTGGTGACCTCGTACTCTTCGATGATGCGGCTGAGCACGTAGTAGCCGTAGTCGATGCCGATGCCGATGCCGACGGCCGCGACGGGCAGGGAGTTGATGTTGAAGTCGATGCCCATCAGGTACATCACCGCTTCCGACAACGGCTGCGCCACCAGCGACGGAATCATCACGATCAGCGCGCCGACGACCGAGCGGTACGTCGTGAAGCTCAGCAGGAAGACGACGAAGAGAATGACGGGAACGTTGATGTGATACGACCACTCCACCTCTTCGTTCGAAGCCGCCAGGATGCCGAGCAGCCCGCCGGCAAGCAGGTAGCGTACGCTGTCTTGCGGCTGGCTGTGGGCGGCGATGTACGCCTTGGCGCGCCGGATGGCGCCGCGGATGACGTCGCTGTTGTAGTTCTTGTAAAAGATGGTGATGGTGGCGTTGGTGTAGTCGGGGCTGTAGAACCGGTCCATCTCGCCGCGCGAGGTTCCCGCCGAAAGCATGTAGAACAGCTGCCCGACGTAGTTGGAGCGGGTCGGCAGCATCTCCCAGCGCGGATCGCCCTCGTGAAAGGTGCGGTAGATCTTCTTCAGTAGGGTCGTCGCGGTGAGCGTGCCGCCCACTTCGTCGCTCTGGCTCATGTAGCGGGCGAAGAGATCCAGGCCGGTCAAGGTGCGGGGATCGTTGATGGCTCCGCGCTTCTTGCCCTCGGCGATGATCACCAGCTGGCTGGCGCCGACGAAGTCCTCGCTGAGCTTGGCCATGGCCTGGTTGTACGGATGATCGTGGTAGAGCAGCGCCTCGCCGATGTTGGTGTCGCCGATCTTCAGCTGCCGGGAGAAGTAGAGGCCGAACACCATCAACGCGGCGAATACGACGAGCACGACCCGTCGCATGCGCCCCGTGGCCAGGGCGACGAGCCCTCGCGTGATTCCATTGTACAGGCGATCCGAGCCGCGCTGGCGGGTTGCGTGCTCCCGCGGCGGCCGCACCGTCGCCAGGATGATCGGATGCAGCGTCACCACGCTCAGGAAGATGCTCACGATCCAGAAGCTGGCGACGAAGGCGAGCTTCTGCATGAGGGGAATGCGGGCGATGGCGATGGTCAGGATCGCCAAGCCGTCGGCCACGATCGAGACCATGGCCGGACTGAAGAGGCCGACGTAGGAGCGCAGGATCGCCGTCTCGCGATCGTGGCAGCGCAGGTACTCTTCGTGGTAGCGCTCCATCGACTGCACCGAGTGGCTCAGCGCCCGCGCCGTGATCAGCACGAAGACCACCAGCACCAGCGGGTCGAGCGTGAAGCCGCACAGCGCCGCGAAGCCGAGACCCCAGATCGCGCTCATCAAGCCGGAGAACACCGGAATCACGACGCCCTGCACGCTGCGAAAGTAGAACCAGAGCAGGCCCACCATCGCCAGACCGGTCGCCAGGAAGACGTATCCCATCTTGGCGACCGCCTGGTTGAAGTAGGCGTACAGCACCGGCGGCCCGGCGACGTAGATGTTGACCGTGCCGTCCGCCTCCTCGCGCGCGACGATCTCCTGGACCTCCCGCCACATGGCGTTGAGGTCGAAATACTCCTCCCAGAATCCGGCGGAGATCAGCGTGGCCTTGTCGTCGGGCGAGACGAAGAACCCCCGCACCCCCTCGGTGGTGTACACCTTCTGCCGCAAGAACTTCATGTCCTCGGCGTTCTGCGGCAGACGCGGGTACATCAGCGGCACGATCTTGATGCCGGTGCCGGAGGTCAGCGTCGTCTTCAGCTTGGGGTGGGTGATCGAGATGACCTGCTCGCCGTTGACTCCCGGCACGTCGTGGAGCAAGCCGAGGGTGATGCGATTCACTTTGGCGATCGTCTCCGGACTGTCGAAGATCGTGCCGTGCTTGGCCTCGAGCACGATCACCAGGGTGTTGGCGGTGCCGAACATGGAGCGGTACTTGGTGTACAGCTCGATGTAGGGATGGTGCGGCGGGTAGAGGTCGAAGAAGTTGGTGAAGATCGTCAGCCGCGTCGCCGCCACCCACAGGAAGAAGAAGGTCCCGGCGGCAATCGACAGCGACACGGTGACACGGTGCCGCAAGAGAAAACGCAGGTAACGCTCAATGAGCCGGTTCGGTATCACGGCCCCCCCTCTCGCGGACGCCCATCGCCTGCCGGCGCGTGGCGCCGCCGGACCTCACGAAGCTCTCTCCGGACCGCGCGCCCGCGCCGCGGCCCGCTCTCGCAAGACGAACTTCGTCACCTTCCCCGAGGCGTTGAGGGGCAGCGATTCCAGCACCTCGACGTGTCGCGGCGCCTTGTAGTTGGCCATGTGCGCGCGACACCACGCGATGAGCGCCTCGGCCTCCACGGTCGCTCCGGGCCGCGGCACGACGTAGGCCATGCCCACCTCACCCAGGCGCTCGTCGGGCACGCCGATCACGGCGACCTGCGCCAGCGCGTCGTTGGCCAGCATGAGGTTCTCGATCTCGGCGGGATAGCAGTTGAAGCCGCCGCAGATGAACATGTCCTTGATGCGGTCCGTGATGCGCAGATAGCCGCGCGCGTCCATCACCCCGACGTCGCCGGTGTGCAGCCAGCCCGCGGCGTCGATCGCCGCGGCCGTCGCCGCCGCGTCGTCCAGATACCCTCGCATCACGTTGTAGCCGCGCACGACCACCTCCCCGGGCTGGCCGCGCGGCACCTCGTTCCCCGTCGCATCCACGCAGCGCACCTCGATGTCGGGGATCGCTCGGCCGGAGGTGTTGGCGATGGTCTCCGGATCGTCGTCGTAGCGACACATGGTGACCACGCCCGTCGACTCGGTGAGGCCGTAGCCGGTAATGATCGTCTCGAACGTCAGCTCGCGGCGCATGCGCAGGATCAGCTCCACCGGGATCACCGCCGCTCCGGTGACCGCGAGGCGCAGGGTCGACAGATCGTAGCGGTCGCGCTCCGGGTACGTCAGGATCATCTGGTAGAGCGTCGGCGGCCCCGGCAACACGCTCACCCGGTCTCGGCCGATCCGCGCGAGCACCGCCGGCACGTCGAATACCGGTTGCGGCAGGATCGTGGCGCCGCACATGATCGCCGCCAACCATCCCGCCTTGTAGCCGAAGCCGTGAAAGAACGGGTTCACGATCAGGTAGCGATCGCCCTCCCGTAGGCCGACGACGTCGGACCAGACGCGAAACACGCGCAGATTCTGGCCGTGCGTGGTCATCACCCCTTTCGGCTTGCCCGTCGTACCCGAGGTGAACAGGATGTCGGAGAGATCGTCGGCCGACACCGCCGCCGCCCGCCGCCGTGCCTCGCCGTCCGGGACGGCTTCGCCGCGTGCGAGGAAGTCGGACCACGTCACCGTCCCCGTGCCGCTATCGTCCGTTGCCGGACGCAGCAGCACGATTTGCTCGAGGTCGGGCAGCCCCGCGAGCGGGCGCCCATCCGCCGCTCCGCCGAGCGCGCCGCGCAGCAGGTCGACGTAGTGGTTGCCGAGGAACTCGCCGACGGTGCACAGGATGCGCGCTCGACTGGCCTTCAGGATGTACCCGGCCTCGTCGCCCTTCAGGCGCGTGTTCAGGGGCACGAGCACGCCGCCAGCCGACTGCAGGCCGATGGCAGCGACGATCCACTCCAGGATGTTCGGTGCCCAGATCGCCACGCAGTCGCCGCGCCCGATGCCGGCGGCGCAGAACGCCCGCGCCGCCCGCAGACCCGCCGCGGCCAGCTCGGCAAAGGTCAGGGTGACCCCGCCGTCCTCGACGGCGAGGCGGCCGGCGAAGCGTTCGGCGGCTCCCTGCACCAGCTGCGGGATCGTGGGTTCGCGTAGCTCCATCAAAAGATGCCACTAAGCAGGTGTCTCTACGCCAGATGGAGCGGTCGCCGCGCTGACATTTGTCACGAACAAACGTTTCATCGGGTGGTTCAAAGAAGCGCGGGTCGCGTTCTACTCTCTCTGCGCATGAATACGCAACCACAGGATCCGGCCCCATGACGCCAATCGACATCGATATCGGTCTTTCCGACGAGGACCAGGCGATCCGCGAGACCTGCCACCGGTTTGCCGCCGAGGTGCTGCGGCCGGCGGGCCAGGCGCTCGATCGCCTGGCCGATCCGGCCGCCGTCATCGCCCTGGACTCGGTCCTCTGGGGCGTGTTCGAGCAGTATCAGGCCCTGGGCATTGGCCGGCTGCTCGCCGATCCGGGCCCCGACCCCGTCGCCAAGGCGCGGCTGATGTGTCTGGTCAACGAGGAGCTGGCCTGGGGCGACGTCGGCCTCGCCATCACCCTGGGGCTGAGCCAGTTTCATCAGCCCTGGATCCAGCAAACGGGGAACGCCGAGCTACTGGAGCGCTTCTGCGCGCCCGACCGGCTGACGATCGGCTGCTGGGCGCTGACCGAGCCGGACCACGGCAGCGACACGGTCGCCCTCAGCGAGCCGCACTTCGGCAACCCGTCGCTCAAGCCCAACTGCACCGCGCGCCGCGACGGCGACGACTACGTGATCAGCGGGCAGAAGGCGGCCTGGGTTTCCAACGGCTCGATTGCCGACATCGCCGTGCTCTTCTGCACCCTCGACCGCAGCCAGGGCTTCAAGGGCGGCGCCGTCTTTCTGGTGCCGCTGGATCGGCCGGGGGTGACCCGTCCGAAACCTCTCGACAAGCTCGGCCAGCGCTCGCTCAACCAGGGCGAGATCTATTTCAGCGACGTGCGCATCCCGGCCTCGTACATGGTGCTCGGCCCGGAGTTCTACTCGCTGGCCCTGGAAACCATGCTGGCGCACGCCAACGCGGCGATGGGCCAGCTCTTCGTCGGCCTGGCGCGCGCCGCCTTCGAGCACGCCGTCGACTACGCCAAGGAGCGCGTGCAAGGCGGCGTGCCGATCTTCGAGCACCAGAGCGTGCGGGCGCGGCTGTTCAAGATGTTCATGCAGGTGGAGGCGGCGCGCTCGCTGGCTCGCCGCGTCGCGCTCTACAACGCCGCGAACCCGCCCCTGGTGCAGTACTCGATCGCCGCGAAGGTCTTCTGCACCAACACCGCCTTCGAGGTGGCCAGCGCCGCGCTGCAGATCTTCGGCGGCAACGGCCTCAGCCGCGAGTACCCGATCGAGAAGCTGCTGCGCGACGCGCGCGCGTCGATGATCGAAGACGGGTGCAACGACGTCCTGAGCCTGCTCGGCGCGACCAAGCTCTGAGCGCCGCTCGCGCGCTGCCCTCCGGCATGCCAAACTGAAACAAGGAGGGACAATCATGCGGCTGAACGCCATCATCGCCGGGGTCGGCATGACCCGGTTCATGAAGTATCCCGACAAGGGCCTGAAGCAGCTCGGCAGCGAAGCCGCGCAAGCGGCGGTGGCCGACGCCGGGTTGACCCTGGCGGACATCGAAGCGGCGTACGTCGGCAACTGCGCGGCCGGGCTGGTCACGGGTCAGGAATCCATCCGCGGCCAGGTCATTCTCGGCACGATCGGCGTCGGCAAGATTCCGATCATCAACGTGGAGAACGCCTGCGCCAGCGGCTCCACGGCGCTCCTCCAGGCTTGCGCCATGGTCTCCACCGGCCTGTACGACAGCGTGCTCGCCCTCGGCGTCGAGAAGCTCTCGCACCCGGACAAGATGCGCAGCTTTGCCGCCTTCGCCGGGGCGATGGACGTCGACGAGCTGAACGAGATGATCGCCTCGCTGCAGCAGGCCGCGGCCGCCGAGACCGGCAGCCCGGGCGAGAATCGCTCGATGTTCATGGACGTCTACGCCATGGCCGCGCGCGCCCACATGCAACGCTTCGGCACCACCAAGGAGCAGTTCGCCGCCGTGGCGGCCAAGAACTCGTTGCACGGCAGCCTCAACCCGAACGCCCAGTTCCGCGAGGCGTTGACCGTCGAGCAGGTTCTCAACGACCGGCTGATCGTCGAGCCGCTGACCCGCGCGATGTGCTCGCCCATCGGTGACGGCGCCGCCGCCGCGATCGTCGTCAGCGAGCGCAAGGCGCGCCAGCTGGGAATCACCCGGCCGGTGCGCGTGGTCACCAGCGTGATGCATTCCGGCTGGAATCACCGCGACGACGAGCCCGACACGGTGGAGCTGTGCGCCCGCGACGCGTACGCCGAAGCCGGCGTCGGTCCCGACGACCTCGACGTCGTCGAGCTCCACGACGCCTCGGCGCCGGGCGAGATCATGGCCTACGAGCAGCTCGGGCTCTGCCCCAAAGGCGAGGGCGGCCGGCTGGTTGCGTCGGGAGCCACCAGGCTCGGCGGGCGCATCCCGGTCAACACCTCGGGCGGGCTGCTGCGCAAGGGGCACCCGGTCGGAGCCACGGGTCTCGCCCAGATCGTCGAGCTCACCCTGCAGCTCCAGGGCCGCGCCGGCCGGCGGCAGGTCGAAGGCGCCAAGCTGGCGCTGGCCCAGAATGGCGGCGGCAAGAGCGGCAACGACGCGGCGGCGATGCTGGTGACCATCCTCGAGACCTGAGGCGCCGTGCCGGAACGCAATGAAATGATCCTGGCGGAGCTGATCCAGCTCCGCGCCGAGCAGCAACCCGATCTCGACGTGCTCACCTTCGAGCATCTCGGCCTCGACGGCGGCGCGACGGCGGACGAGGTGCGCACCTTCGCCGCGCTGCAGACCAACGCCAACCGCATCGCCGCGGGCTTGATCGGCAAGGGGCTGGCTCGGGGCGACCGCGTCGCCGTCATGATGCGCAATCATCCGGAGCTCGTCGAGGCGCTCATCGCGTGCTCGATCACCGGAGCGCTGCTCGTTCCGGTCGATCCGCGCACGCGCGGCGAGAAGCTGGTGTACATGCTGGGCCACGCCGGCTGCGCCGGGATCATCGGTGCCGACTACTGTCTCGCCGCCATCGCCGCCGCGCGCCCGCAGCTACCCGATCTCGAGTGGGTCATGGGCCTCGAAACGGGCGAGGAAGCGCCGGCACGCGCGGAGTTCGGGGACGTGGGGTCGTTGCGGGAATGGTTGCGCACACCCGCGCCCACGGTCGATGTCCGCAGCGACAGCCCCGATGCCCCGCTCCAGATCATGTACACCTCGGGCACCACCGGGGATCCGAAGGGCATCGTCGGCGCCAACTTCCGCTTCTGCGCCGCCGGCATGCTCGGCATGCTCTTCGGCTATCGCAGCGACGAGCGGCCGTACACCGGCCTCTCGCTGACCCACGGCAACGCCCAGTCGGTGACGCTCGCCCCGGCGCTGACGATGGGCTTGCGCGCCGTCTTCAGCCGGCGCTTCACCAAGTCGAAGCTGTGGGACGTGTGCCGCGCGCACGGCTGCACCACGTTCTCCCTCGTCGGTGGCATGGCGACGGCGATCTACAGCGAGCCGGTCAGGCCCGACGACGCCGACAATCCGGTGCGGATGGTGGTGAGCGGCGGGATGCCGGCCGCGATCTGGGAAGCGTTCGAACGCCGCTTCGACGTGCGCATCCTGGAGTTCTACGGCGCCATGGACGGCGGCGGCATGGCGTACAAACCCATCGGCGAAGGACCGGTCGGGTCGTTCGGCAAGCCGATGCCCGGCATCGACATGCGGATCCTCGATGCCGACGGCCGCGAGTGCCCGCCCGGCGTCGTCGGCGAGATCTGCTGCCGGCCGGCCGGCGGCGGCGACGCCGACGTGGAGTATTTCGGCGACCCGGAGGCCGCCGCGCGCAAGATCCGCGGCGGTTGGAACCGCAGCGGCGACATGGGCCATCGCGATGCCGGCGGCTGGCTGTACTTCGACTACCGCAGCGGCGGCGGCATTCGCCGCAACGGCGACTTCATCGATCCGAGCTTCGTCGAGAAGGCGATCGCCGAGCATCCGGACGTCGCCGACGTGTTCGTCTACGGCGTCCCGGCCGCGTCGGGCGCGCCGGGCGAGAAGGACGTCGTCGCGGTGGTCGTGCCGGAGGCCGGCCGGCGCTTCGACGCCGCGGCCGTCTTCGCCGTCTGCCGCGGCCGACTCGAGCCGAACTTCGTCCCGACCTACCTGCAAGTGGTCGACGAGATTCCGAAGACCGCTTCCGAGAAGCCGCAGGAGCGGC
>CAZYMF010000009.1:0-25977 GCA_964648215.1 uncultured Binatia bacterium (SeqCode)
TGCCGTTGAGGCGGGCGGCGTGGCGGACGGCCACCGCGTCGAACCAGCCACAGCGGCGCGGTCGCCCGGTGGTGGCGCCGAACTCGTCTCCGTCCTGGCGCAGCTTGTTGCCGAGTGCGTCGTGCAGCTCCGTCGGGAACGGGCCGCTGCCGACGCGGGTGGTGTAGGCCTTGGTGATGCCGATGACACCGGTGATCCGGCGCGGGGCGATCCCGGCGCCGGTGCAGGCGGCCCCCGCCACGGTGTTCGACGAGGTGACGTAGGGGTAGGTGCCGTGGTCGACGTCGAGCATGGTGCCTTGAGCGCCTTCCAGGAGCACGCGCTTGCCCTGGGCCAGGGCCCGATCGAGAAGGAGGCTGGTGTCGGCGACGTACGGGGCCAAGCGCTCGCGGAGATCGCAGTACTGCCGGTGAATGGTGTCGAAGTCGAGCTTCTTCTCCTTGAGAATCGCGTCGAGGTAGATGTTGCGTTCGTCCATGGCGCGGCGCAGCGCATCCTCGAAAACGTCCTCGTCGAGGAAATCGGCGACCCGGATGCCGATGCGGGCCATCTTGTCCTCGTACGTGGGCCCGATCCCGCGGCCGGTGGTGCCGATGCGGCCCTCGCCACGCAGGCGTTCGCGAGCCTGATCGATGGCCCGGTGAAAGGGCATGATCAGGTGCGCGCGATCGCTGATCCGGAGGAACTGCGCGTCGAGCAGGTAGCCGCGCTGGCGCAGCCCGTCGATCTCGGACAGGAGGGCTTCTGGGTCGACGACCACTCCGTTGCCGATGACGCAGACCGTGTCCTGGTGGAGGACGCCGGAGGGGATCAGATGAAGAACGGTTTTGTCTTCGCCGACGACCACCGTGTGACCGGCGTTGTTGCCGCCTTGATAGCGCACGACGATGTCGGCGTGCTCGGCGAGGATGTCGACGACCTTTCCTTTTCCTTCATCGCCCCATTGGGCTCCGACGACGACGACTGCGGGCATAGTCTGACTTCGACCTCGATGGTTCGGCTTTCCCGGGGGATCACAGGCTGATCAATTGCGCGGAAACGACCTGCGGCAGGGCGCGCAGCTTCTCCAGGGCCGCGCCCGGCACTGGCTCGTCGACGTGAATCAACGAAATGGCCATGCCGCCGACGCGCTCGCGGCCGAGCTCCAGCCCGGCGATGTTGATCTTGGATTCGCCCAGAAGATTGCCGACGGTCCCCACGACACCGGGAACGTCCCGATTGTGCAGCATCAGGATATAACCTTCGGGGACGGCCTCCAGGTAGAAGTCGTTGATGCGAACCAGACGCAAAACGCGACGCCCGAATACGGCGCCGGCGACGTTGGTCTCGCCCTGGCTCGTCTTCACGCGGACCGTGACCAGATTGAGGTAGCCTTTGGCCTGGCTGGTCTTGGCCTCGACGACCTTGATGCCGCGATCGCGGGCGATGGCCGCGGCATTGACGTAGTTGACCTCGCCGGCCTCGAGCACCCGGTTGAGCAGGCCGCGAAGAACCGACAGGGTGACCGCCTTGACGTCGTGCTCGGCCACCTCGCCGGCGTACTCGATCAGCAACTCCCGCGGAGCTTCGGCCAGTAGCTGCGCCTGAAGGCTGCCGAGCTTCTCGCCCAGCGTCAGATAGGGCCCCAGGATCTCGAGCTGCTCCGGGCTCATCGACGGCACGTTGATCGCGTTCTGGATGACGCCGTCGCGCAGGTAGGCCGCCATTTGCTCGGCGATGGCGATGGCGACGTTCACCTGCGCCTCGCTGGTGGCGGCGCCCAGGTGCGGCGTGCAAATCACCTGCGGCAGCTGCAGCAGCGGATGATCCGCGGGGGGCGGCTCCTTGGCAAAGACATCGAGGGCGGCGCCCGCGACTCTTCCTTCTTGAAGGGCCGCCGCCAGCGCTTCCTCGTCGACGATGCCGCCGCGGGCGCAATTGATCAGACGGACCCCCTTCTTCATCTTCGCGAAGGCGTCCGCCCCGACCAGATTGCGGGTTTCGGCGTTGAGGGGTGTGTGGATGCTGATGAAATCGGAGCGCTCGTAGAGCTCGTCGAGGGAGACGAGCTCCACGCCCAGCCGCGCCGCCGCTTCCGGCGAGATGAACGGGTCGTACGCCACCACCTTCATGTGCAGGCCCTGCGCTCGATCGGCCACCAGCCCGCCGATGTTGCCGATGCCGATGATGCCGAGAATCTTGTTGTAGACCTCGGTGCCCATGAACCGGCCCTTCTCCCACTTGCCGGCCTTCATCGACGCGGTCGCCTGAGGAATCGAGCGCGCGAGGGAGAGCATCATGCTGACGGCGTGCTCGGCGGTGGTGACGTTGTTGCCGCCGGGCGTGTTCATCACCACGATGCCCTTCTTGGTTGCCGCCTCGACGTCGACGTTGTCGACGCCGATACCGGCGCGGCCGATCACCCGCAGGTTGGTCGCGGCGGCGATGACCGCCGCGGTGACCTTGGTGTCACTGCGGACCACCAAGCCGTGGTAGGCCGGGACCTTGGCGATCAGATCGGCGGGCGACAGCCCGGTGACGTGATCCACCTCGAGGCCATCGGAGCCGCGCAGGATCGCGACGCCCTCGGGTGCGAGCTTATCCGAGATCAAGACGCGCTGCATGGTGCTGCTTCCTCCCGTTTCTTATGGTTGCTGTGGGGGCAGCGCTTCCATCAGGATGCGCTGTGCGGCGGCGACCCCGGTGCCGAGCTCGATCCGTTCCCCGAAGCGCCGAAGTGCCATCTCGAGGGCGGCGATACCCCCAACGGTGTCGAACGTGCCCATGTATCCCAAGTGTGCGATGCGGGCGACTTTCCCTCGCCAACTCCCCTGACCGCCGGCGAAGGTCACCCCCATCTCGTCGCGCAGGTAGGCCAGGAACCTGCCGCCGTCGATGCCCGGGGGAAGGAAGATCCCCGTCGCCGCAGGGCTCGGCGACACCGGTGCGACCAGCTCCTGGCCAAGCGCCACGAGCGCCGCCCGCGTGGCGCGTGCCAGGCGATCGTGCCGCGCGAAGATTTGCTCCAGGCCCTCCTCGCGGATCATGGCCAGGGCTTCGCGGAGCCCGAAGATCAGGCTGATGGCGGGAGTGTAGGCGGAGGTGTTCTTCGCCAGGTTGTCACGCTCGCGGTTGAGGTCGAAGTAGTAGCGCGGCAGCTTGGCTTTCCTGGTGCGTGCCCAGGCGCGCTCGCTGAGGGAGAGAAACCCCAACCCGGGCGGCAACATCAGCGCCTTCTGCGAGCCGGTGATCAAGACGTCGATCTGCCACTCGTCCGTCGGCACGTCGAAGACGCCCACGGCGGTGATGCCATCGACGATCAGGAGAGTGTCACGGTCACGAGTTAGGGCGGCGATCGCTTTGATCGGGTGTACCGCCGTCGTCGAAGTCTCGCTGGCCTGCACCAGCACCCCCTGGACGCGCGGGTGCCGGTCGAGCAGACGCTTGACGTCGGCGGGATCGGCGGCCTGGCCCCAGGGAACGGTCAGCTCGATCGGCTCGAGGCCGTATTGCCGACTGATCTCCGCCCAACGTTCGCCGAACTTGCCGCCGTTGATCACCAGCACCTCGTCGCCCGGCGAGAAACAGTTGACGACCGCGGCCTCCATCGCGCCGGTGCCGGACGACGCCAGCATCACGACGTCCTGTCGCGTGCGGAAGACGTGCTTGAGGCCGTCCACCGCTTCGGCGAAGATGGCGCTGAACTCGGGCGTTCGGTGATGCATGATCGGCTGCGCCATGGCCAGCAGCACGCGCGGCGGAACGGGCGTTGGCCCTGGGGCGAGCAAGTAGTTCTTGATCACTCTGCGGTACCTCGGCTGGCCAAAAAAATGCCTGAACCTCTACGGCCAGAGGCCCAGGCGAACGGCCACCTGACGGGACGCACTTCCTCGTGGTCAATTCCACGCGCGCCAGTCGTGCAACCCAAAACTGCTAGAGCGCTGCTTAGCTTATGGTCCTGACCGTGTCAACGTGGCCCGAATCGACGCCCGTGGGCGCTTACGCCCGCGAAATTTGCCAGGCGCTCGAGCCGTGTTCCAACCGTCACCGAGGCGAGCAAGCGGCGGCAGCGTGAGGCGAAGCCCGGTCTTCGTCGGGCCGCCGCGCGCTAGCCCTTGCCGCCGTTGTGGACGAACGTCATGAACTCTTGACGCGTCTCTTGCTGCGTGCGGAAGGCCCCGAGCATCGCGCTGGTGACCACGACCGAGTTCTGCTTCTCCACCCCGCGCATGCGCATGCACAGATGCTCGGCCTGCAACACCACGGCGACTCCCAGCGGATCGAGCGTGTCCATCAGAGTGTTGGCGATCTGCGTCGTCATGCGCTCCTGCACCTGCAGGCGCCGGGAGTACACGTCGACCAGGCGGGCCAGCTTGCTGATACCGACGATGTGGTGCTTCGGGATGTAGGCGACGTGGGCCTTGCCGAAAAAGGGCAGGATGTGGTGCTCGCACAGCGAGAAGAAATCCAGGTCGCGAATCACGATCATCTCCTGGTAGTCTTCGGTGAAGAGCGCGTCGTTGATCACCTCCCGGGGCTCTTGCGAGTAGCCTCGGGTGAGGAAGGACAGGGATCGAGCCACCCGTTGCGGAGTCTTCACCAAACCCTCGCGATCGGGGTCTTCTCCGAGCTGCTGCAGCAGCTCGCGCACCAGGGACTCAAGGGACGCCGGCGATTCGCTACGACTCATGATGGCAGGGAATGTTAATCGAATTCGGGCAGGTCGCAAGTAGCGGCGGGCGGCCCGCGGTGAAACCGGGGAAGTCAGCGGCGTTTGGCCACCGCCTTCACCTTCTGGTACTTGCGGTAGTCGTACCCGGTGGCCATCGCCATCAACAAGGCTTCCATTCCGCCTTCGCGCTCCCGCCGCAAGATCCGCAGCCGGTCGTAGAACTCCTGAAATTCCTTGTTGATACGCTCGCGTTCTTCGGCCGCGCTGAGGAAGAAGTCGCGCAGGGTGGTGACCGTGAAGCGGAAGGCGGCGAAGCGGAGCTCGTTGGGGAAGGCATCCCATTCCGCCAGAGACAGCGTGCGCAGCCCCTCGTAGCCGCCGATGAGAGCCTCGAACTTCTTGAGCGAGTAGCCCTTCTTGGGGGTGAAGCAGAGCGCGTTGACAGCCGTGGCGAGGTCGAAGATGAACTTGCCCCGGCAAGCGGCCTCGAAGTCGAGCACCGCGACAACCTTGTCGCCCTTGAACATCAGCTTGTCGGCCAACAGATCCCCGTGGATGATTCCCTTGGGCAGCTTGCCTTCGAGATAGTGGTGCAGGTACTCGACCTCGTCGTCGAGAGTTCGCGTAATCTTCTTGAAGTAGTGGGGCAAGCGCCCGCGGACGTCGAAGTAGATCTCCGCCACCCGATCGAACCCGAAGCGGTTCTCGATGCCCTTCTTGTAGGCCTTGCCGATCAGGTGAAGATCGGCGAGCACGCGGCCGACGTTCTCCAGCTGTCCCGAGCGGACGTACTCGGGATCGACCGTCCGCCCGTCGACGTAGCGGTACACCGACAGGGACCGCCCGTCCCAGTCGCGGTAATGACGGCTGCTGCGATCGGCTAGCGGCACGGGACACGGGAAGCCGTGCTTGCGCAGGAAGGTAAGCAGGTCCTGCTCGCGCTTGACCTCGATCTCGCTCTTGACCTGGTCTATCTTGAGAACGAACTTTCCTTTGACCGTGTCTACCAGGTACTCCGTGTTGCTCGCATCGTCTCTCACGCAACGGACGGAGGTCACCTTCGGCAAACCATAGTCGGCGATTATGTCGCCAATCTCTCGCTTGTTCAGCACCGTCAGGACCGCCATATCGTCTCGCGCACCCGCGGCGGCTGGTTGTGCCCCCCCAAGCTGCGCGATTTTATAACATGATCACAAAACCTATATCCCCTTTCCCCAAAAATTGTCAAGAAAATTTTTCACCGAAATCATGCCGGCTGATGTCCGATAAGACAGGGTCGGTACCCTCCGCGGGGCGGTCGTCCAGTATTGGCGATTGTGGCGACGCTGCAAGACTCTCCTGGCCGCCGTGCTGGTGGCGGGGTGATCGCCGGCTGATCTTGTAACTAACTGAATTTACGGTATTTATTAGGCTTGCGCCAGCGGTGGTGCCGGCGCCGGAGCCAGGCGAACTAGGCAGATACGCCAGAGCGGCCGAAGCCTCTCTCAAAACCCGTCCACACCAATGCAGGTGTGGCGGGAGAGACGGGGCCCCTCATGACAGGGCCTGGATGATCGCGTCCGTCATTGCCGTCGTGCTGGCCCGCCCGCCGAGGTCACGAGTGGTCGCCTGGCCGTCCGCGAGCACCCGCCGCACCGCTCGCAGGATGCGGCTAGCGGCCTTTTTCTCACCGAGATGATTCAACATCAACTCCCCAGACAGGATGGCGGCAACCGGATTGGCAAGGTTCTTTCCGGCGATGTCGGGCGCCGTCCCATGGACGGCCTCGAAGATCGCGTAGCGGCGGCCCAGATTGGCGCCCGGAACCACCCCGAGGCCGCCAACCAGGCCGGCGCACAGGTCCGAGACGATGTCGCCGTACAGATTCTCGAGCAGGAGGACATCGAACTGGCGCGGCCGCAAGACCAGTTGCATGCACGAGTTGTCGACGATCATCTCCTCGTAGGCGATCCGCGGATACTGCTTGGAGATCTGTCGCGCGCAGGACAGAAACAAGCCGTCCGACAGCTTCATGATGTTGGCCTTGTGGATGGCCGTCACCTTCTTGCGCCCGTGCGTCTTGGCGTACTCGAAGGCAAACCGGGCAATGCGTCGCGACGCCTTGGCGGTGATGATCTTCACCGCCTCGATCACACCGGGGGCGATCTGGTGCTCGATGCCCGCGTAGACGTCCTCGGTGTTCTCGCGCACGACCACCAGATCGACGTCCTGAAAGGCCGACTTGACCCCTGGCAAATTCCGCACCGGGCGCAGGTTGGCGTACAGATCGAACGTCTTTCGCAACGCCACATTGACGCTGCGAAAGCCTTCTCGCCCGACGCGGGTGGTCAGAGGTCCCTTCAGCGCCACCCGATTTCGCTTGATCGAGCGGATGAGGTCTTCCGGGATCGGGGTGCCGAGGCGATCGACGGCAGCGGCGCCCGCCATTTGCTCGTCCCAGGCGATGCGTACACCCGCGGCTTCGATGACCCGCACCGCAGCCCCGATTACCTCCGGCCCCACGCCGTCACCGGGGAGCAACGTCACGCGATGCGCTTCTCTGCTCATTGGATTCCGAGCATCTTGTGCATCTGGGGCAGGACCCGCACCGCGGGGTGGACCTGACGTGCGCGGGCAAAGAGCCGACTGAGCGTCGGATAGTCGATGTCCGGCCGGCCATCGGTGGTCGTGATCGGCTGCAGAAACAACGGCAGCGGGCCGTAGTCCGCCGCCAACTGGCTGGCGCGCATGATGTCGTCTTCGCTCGTTGCCATGTCGACCAGGACCTTGACGTAGGTCTCCGTGCCACGGGCCGTGCGCAGGAACTCCTCGTGCTCCCGCCACAACCGGCGCTCGCCGGTGTTGCTGGGGGGCTTGATGTCCATGCTGACGACACTCACCCATGGCAAAACGGTGGCGAGTTGCTCCGGCAATGAGCCATTCGTTTCCAGGAGGACCGGCACCGGGAACCTGGCCTCGCGCAGAAATGGAGCCAGATAGTCGGCCTGCAGCAGCGGCTCGCCGCCGGTGATCGCCACCGCATCGAGCGGCCCCTCGGCTTCGAGAAACGCGGCGGTGTGGCGCTGCAATCGTTCGCGGCGGACGGGGTTGGGCAAGCGGATGGGTGTAAGGCCGGCGCGCGAGACCGTCAGGTAGGGCGTGCGTACCAGGCTGTCCGGGGTATCGCAGTAGCGACAGCGCAGGTTGCAGGCCGCCATCCGCACGAACAGGTGGCGCTCGCCCACTCGGGCCCCCTCTCCCTGGAAGGACACAAAGATCTCGGAGACGTAGCCTTGGTCCACTTCGAATCGCGCCTTTTCTGGGTGGCGCTTCTCCTACCACAGCGCTGCGGCGGGGGCTAGGAAGGTCTGCCGATCAGGGCGATCTTGATGTCCATGACATTGGTGCCCGTGGGTCCGGGGCGAAAGAGGTCGCCTAGGGTGGCGAAATAGCCGTAGCTGTCGTGCGCCGCCAGAGCGGTGGCTGGATCGATTCCGAGATCGCGACCGCGCTCGATCGTGGTTCCGTCGACCCAGGCGCCGGCGGCATCGGTCGGTCCGTCGACGCCATCGGTCCCGGCGCTGAGGAGCTGAATGTCCCGCCCGGCGAGCGCGCGCGCGCAGACGAGAGCGAACTCCTGGTTCCGTCCGCCTCGGCCGGGCCGCTCACTCAGCCGAACCGTGGTTTCGCCGCCCGCGAGAACGCACACGGGGTGACTGGCGGTATCGCACTGGCGCCAAAGCCGTTCGGCGAAGTGCTGCGCCGCCTCGGTGGTGTCACCGCACAGGGGCTCGTCGGCTATCACGGCCTCGTAGCCGGCGCGCCGCGCGGCCACGGCGGCTGCTTCCAGCGCCAGGCGGTTCGAACCGATGACCACGTTGGCGACGTCGGTCAGCTCGGCGGCGCCCGGCTTGACGGTCTCCGGCTGCTCGCCTCGGGTCCCGGCCTCGAGAAATCGCACGACGGCCTCCGGGACTGAGCGCCGCAGCTCGTAGCGGTCGACGACGTCGAGGGCCTCCGCGTAGGTCGTCGGATCGGGGGCCGTGGGGCCCGACCCGATCGTCACCGGATCGTCTCCGATCACGTCGGAGAGGATCAGGGCGACCAGGGGGCGGCCATGGGAAGCTCGCGCCAAGCCCCCACCCTTGGCCCGGTCGAGATGCTTGCGAACGGTATTGATCTCGCGGATGTCGGCCCCGGAGGCGAGCAGGCTTTGATTCGTCGCGACCAGGTCGGCGACGGTGAGAGGCGCCAGCGGCTGCACCAGCAGACTGGAAGCCCCGCCGCTGATCAGGGCGACGACGGCGGCCTGCGGGTGCTGCTTGAGGACTCGGAGCAACTGTCCCGTGCTCCGCTCGCCTTCTCGGGTCGGCAGCGGATGGCCTCCCGGGCGAACCGCGATGCCGGGGACCGTCTGCGACCGCGTTCGCGGAGCAACCACGACGCCGGCAACGAGGTCGTCGCCGATCACGCCGGCCGCCGCCGTTGCCATCGGCACCGACGCCTTGCCCGCCCCGACCACCACCGTGGCGCCCCGCCATCGTTGGGGGGCACCTTCGACGAGCAGCTCTTCGCCGACACGCCGCAGTCGATGGGCAACCAGGGTGGCCGGCGCAACGGCGGCGATCCCGGCGCGGAACAGGATCTCGAGCAGTAGCCTTTGCTCCCGCATCAGATCAGATCGATGGGGCGCGGGAGCGGAGCGTCAGTCGGCGGTCCGCGGCGTCAGCTGTTGTCTTCGTCGACGTCGGTGGCGCCCAGCTTGCGGTAGGCCCGCTCGTCATCGAAACGTCGCGACTGCTTCATTTCCTTCTCGCGGTCGGACTGGCAGTTGACGCACAGGCGCGTGAACGGGAGGGCCTCGATGCGACCGGGGGCAATGTCGGACTCGCAGCTCTCGCAGATGCCGTAGCTGCCGTCTTCGATTCTCTCCAGCGCTTCTTGGATGGCCAGCACCTTCTCTCGCTCGCGATCGCTCAAGATGAAGTTGATCTCCCGATCGCGCTCCTCGCTCGCCAGATCGTAGGTGTCCATCCCGTCGTCCTTGGTGCCCTCGCGACCTTCCTTCAGGTCGTTGTCGATCTCGCGCAACACCTGCCGACGCATCTCGAGCAGCTTGTCACGGGCATTTTTCAACAGTGCCTTGCGCATGTGTCCTCTCAGGGGGGCGGGAATCTAGAGAGTATCCAGCGCACTGTCAACGGGGGTATCCGACTCGGGGGTCTCCGACTCCCCCTCCAAGTCGTAGATCGTCGCATCGGTGATGTTCACCGGAACGATCGTGCCCGGCACCTCGCGCCGGGCGAGGTAGACCACGCCGTCGATCTCCGGAGCCTGACGGGCGGTGCGCCCGTACCAGCGCCCGTCGTTGCTCTCGCCGCAGACCAATACGGGCTCTGCGGTTCCGACCCGCGCCCGATTCAATGCGGCGGCGACGCCGGCCTGAGCCGTCATCAGGCGGTGGTAGCGCTGGCGTTTCGCCCCGGCGTGCAACTGGCCGTCCAGGCTCGCACTGTCGGTGCCTTCCTCGCGCGAGTACTGGAAGACGCCGACGTGGTCGAATCGCGTCTCGACGACGAAGTCCTCCAGCTCGGCAAAATCGGCTTCGGTCTCGCCCGGAAAGCCGACGATGAAGGCGGTTCGGATCGCCAGCCCGGGCACGCGCGCGCGCATGCGCTCGACCAGCTGCCGCACGGCCCGCCCGCTGCGCTCGCGGCGCATGCGCTTGAGCATGGCATCGCTGATGTGCTGCAGGGGCATGTCGATATAGGGGCAGATCTTGGGCTCGCCGGCGATGGTGTCGAGCAGCTCGTCATCGACGAAGAGCGGATAGGTGTAAAGCAGGCGGATCCAGCGCAACCCGTCGATCTCGGTCAGGCAGCGGAGCAAGGCGCTCAGGGAGGAGCCGTCACGGCGGTCGCGGCCGTAGGCGGTGAGATCCTGGGCGATCAAGTTGAGCTCGATCGCGCCGTCGCGCACCAAGGCCTCGGCTTCGGCGACGACGGTTCCCAGGGGCTTGCTCTCGTGGCGACCCCGGATCTTGGGAATAATGCAGAAGCTGCAGCGGTGGTCGCAGCCCTCCGAGATCTTGAGATAGGCGCTGAAGAAAGGGCCCGAGCGCAGGCGCGGGACATCCAAGCTCGGCAGCAGGTGGGCGGCATGGCGATAGCGACGGGTATCGACCGGCCCCGGGTCATCGAGCAGCTGCGGGAGACGCGTGAAGTCCCCGGTTCCCAGGAAGCCGTCGACCTCGGGAAGCGCCTGCTGGAGCTCTTCCCCATAGCGCTGCACCAGACAGCCGGTCACGATCAGGCGTTTGCCGGGGGCATCTTGCTTCAGCTGGCTCAGCTCCAGGATCGTCTCGATCGACTCCTTCTTCGCCTCGCCGATGAAGCCGCAGGTGTTGACGATCATGACGTCGGCCTCGGCCGGGTCGAGGACGATCTCCGCCCCCGCCTGCGCCGCCAGCCCGAGCATCTGCTCGCTGTCGACCAGGTTCTTGGGACATCCCAGGCTTTGGAGATAGATGCGTCGGCTCATCGGAAACGGGCAATCTTAGTGTGTCGCCGGTGTCGAGGCAATCCCGGTGCTGCGGCCCGGCGTTTCCGCCGCGCCAGCCGAGCCGCTATAGTCCCGGGCCATGCGCCGCGGAATGTTGCTACTTGTGCTGACCGTCTTGTTGAGCTCTTGCACCACCTCGAACTGGCAGAAGCACAGCATGGCGCTGCAAGACGCGCGGAGCAGCCACAACCTCGAGGCGGCCATGCGGGAGCAACGCTGGTTGATCGATCACGCCTTCGAGGCGGCTCCGCGCGAGCAACGTACGCGCCAGGCCGAGGGCCAGCGGTACCTGGCGCTCGCCGAGCTCACGGCGCAGGCCGGGCAGACCGGCGAGACCATCGAAATGCTGCGCCAAGCCCTGCGGACCGACCCCGCGCAGCACGAAGCCATCATGAAGCAGCTGAACGCGCTGCCCTTGTCACCCAAGGCGCGCCGCCGTGTCGATGCGGAATTCCGCTGGAACCTCATGGTGTTGCTGCCCGGCCTCCCGCCCCCGGAGGACGATCTGCTCCCTTGTTGGGCCTACCGCGTGCGGCAGATTCAGGTCAGCCGCATCGAGGTGCGCCAGGGCACGGAGGGCGCGAAGCGGGTCCTGTCGTACGACGCCCGCTCCTGGGTCTACGATCCGGACGACGACAGTTGGTACCCGGACGGGGACTGGTTCGATGACATCGGCGCCGAGACGGAGCCCGTAAACGGTGCCCCCCGACCGCGCTACGAAGCGATCAAGGCCGCCGACGGTGGCTTCTTCACCGAGGGCCCGATCCCACCCTGCCATCGTCACCGCTGGAGCGGCCCCTATGACATGGAGCGGAACCGGCTCTTTGTCACCCGCGAACTACCCGGGAAAGTTCGCTGAAATCGCCCATTGCGACGATCGTGCCAGGGGGCTATAGTCTGGGCACGGTCGTCGGTCCCCTGAGTCGGGTTGCTGGAAATCTGTTGGCGGGATGTGGAGGAGTCGGGGCGGGTGCCTCGGTCTTTTTCCTGGCGACCGGCCGTCATGAATCGTCAGTACAAGCATCAACTGGCGCGTGCCGCCACCGCCGCGCGCCTGGGTCGCATGGGCTTCGATGTTCAGCAGGTCCCGCGCACGGAGGGCTATGACCTGCTCGTCGACGGCACGGTGCGGATCGCTTTGCGAATCGCGTTTCCGGGGCGCTACGCGCATACGGTGACCGTCGCGGGCAAGCGCTACGCCTACGACTACAAGAGCTGGAACTTCAACTTCCACCGGCACGGCCAGTGGGACAAGCGCTACTGCGACGTGTTCGTCTGCATCGCCAAGCGCCGTCGAGCCGCCGACGAGATCTTCGTGATTCCGGCGAGCGCCGTCTCGGGGCCCACCTTCAGTCTGCACGGTGCCGGCAAGCCCTACCGCGGCCGCTACGCAATCTACCGCAACCGTTGGAGCGTCATCGCCCAGAGCAAGCCCGAGCCGGCCGAGCCGCGCCATCACGTGGCCTAGAGCCAGGCCGGTTCGGGTCAATCGCGGAAGTTCACGAACTGCAGCGGAAGATCGAAATCGTGCTGTTTGAGCAGCGCGATCGCGGTCTGCAAATCATCGCGTTTCTTGCCGCTGATGCGAACCTGATCGCCCTGGATCTGCGCCTGCACCTTCAGCTTGGCGTTCTTGATCTTCTTGACGATGTCGCGGGCCTTCTCGGTCGAGATGCCCTGTTGCAGCGTCAGCGTCTGCTTGGCCCGTCCGCCGCCCGCCGGCTCGATCGTGCCGTGCAGCAGCGACTTGAGCGGCACCTGCCGCCGCGCCAGTTTCTCCTGGAGCACCTCTACGGTCGCCTTCACCTTGAAGTCGTCGGTCGAGTTGATCCGGATTTCCTGCTCCTCGAAGTCGATCGTGGTGTGCGTGTCCTTGAAATCGTAGCGCTGGCTGACCTCTTTGCGCGCCTGGTTGATGGCGTTGTCGATCTCTTGTCGATCCACCTGGGACACTACGTCAAATGACGGCATGGCGTGATTCTCCCTTGGATGTGGCCCGCGACTGCTCTGCCACCGGTCGCGGCATGACGCCCGACTAGAATCCGATCGGTGCCTCCACCACGTCGACGCCGTCGGGCACCTTGAAGTGGAACAAGCCGTCGTCGAGCTTCACGTTGCGCTCGAGATGATGGAACTGCAGGTGGGTGACGTTGCCGAGCTGGTCGTGAATCTCCGCGGCGGCGATGTCGAACGTCTTCGGCTCGACCCCCAAGCGTAGCCAGCCCACGGTCCCGTCGCTCTGGCGCGGAATCAGCTTGAGCCAGAGCAGGGGCTCCGCAGCCGCGGCTTCCTTGTCCAGCGACACGTCGAAGTCGTCGGCGATGCGACCCACGCCGAGCAGGAACGAGATCGGCGTGGAGGCGCGAAACGCCGACTGGAACGGTGCCTTGAGCACCTGCTGCTCCTCGGGCTGGTAGAGCCAGAGCGTCTTCCCGTCGGCGACGATGACCTGGCCGGAACCGTCGTTCAGCTGCCAGCGCAGCTTCCCCGGGCGCATGAAGGCGATCGTCCCGCGCGCGGTGAGCGCCTTGCCGAGGCTGGCGACGTTCATTTGCTGCGTCACGTCGGCGGTGAAATCGCTCGTCTGGTCGTAGCGTTGCTGCACGGCGCGCACGATGCGCTGCGCCTCCGGCGACGGCGTCGGGGCCGTCGTCGGGTCGGCGTCGCCCGTTGCGGGCCGAGCGAGCAGGAGCAGGCTCAGGGCCAGCCACACCCGCGGCCGGCCGGCAGAGGTCAGGAGCACGGTGCCCCCGTCACTGGTCCGCCTCGATCCGTCGCGCGATGACCTCGCGCGGGCGACCGCCTTCGCTCGGCGTGACCACGCCTTCCCGTTCCATGCGTTCGATCATGCGCGCGGCGCGGTTGTAGCCGACACGCAGCCGTCGCTGCACCCAGGAGATCGAGGCTTGTCGACTTTCCGTGACCAGACGCACGGCCTGATCATACAATGCGTCCTCGAGCTCGTCATCCCCCCCGGCCTCGCCGGCTTCGGCCTCGTCGCTCTCCAGCAGATCGAACGCGTACAGTGGAGAGCCCTGGCGCTTGATGAAGTCGACCACCTTGTTGATCTCGTTCTCGGAGACGAAGGCGCCGTGGAGGCGCATGACGCGCGCCGTGCCGGGTGGCAGGAAGAGCATGTCGCCGCCGCCGAGCAGCCGTTCGGCGCCGATGTGGTCGAGAATGGTGCGGGAGTCGACTCGCGCCGTCACCTGGAACGAGACACGGGCGGGAAAGTTGGCCTTGATCAGGCCGGTGATGACGTCGACCGACGGCCGTTGCGTGGCCACGATCAGATGGATGCCGGCGGCGCGGGCTTTCTGCGCCAGTCGCGTGATCGGCTCCTCGACGTTCCGTCCGACGGTCATCATGAGATCGGCGAGCTCGTCGATGATGATGACGATCTTCGGTAGATGCTCGTGGCGGGGCTTCTCGGGCGTCATCGCCTCGTCACCGCCCTCGTCGTCGTCGTCGACCACCTCGTCGAGCTCGATGACCCCCGCCCGGCGCTCCTCCTCCTCGCGGTCGACGATGCGGTTGTAGCCGTCGATGTTGCGTACGCCGAGGCTCTTCATCAGCTTGTAGCGTTCGTCCATCTGCTCGACGAGATTCTTGAGCACGACGACCGCCTTCTTCGGATCGGTGACCACCGGCACGAGCAGGTGCGGCACATCCTCGTACATCGACAGCTCGAGCATCTTCAGGTCGATCATGATGAAACGCACGTCTCGCGGCGACGCCTTGTGGAGTATGCTCATGATCATCGCGTTGAGCGACACCGACTTGCCCGTGCCGGTGGCGCCGGCGACCATGAGGTGGGGCATGCGGGCCAGGTCGCTCACCATGGGATTGCCGGCCGTGTCCTTGCCCAGCGCCAGGCTGAGCGGCGAGGTGGCGGCGGCAAACGGCTCGCTCTCGATGATCTCCTTCAGGGCGATGTGCTCGCGGCGCGGGTTGGCGACCTCGATTCCGACCACGGCCGTGCCCGGCACCGGGGCCAGGATGCGAACGCCGACCGCCCGCAGGGCCATGGCCAGGTCGTCGGCCAGGGTGACGATGCGGTTGACCTTGACGCCGGGTGCCGGCTCGATCTCGAAGGTGGTGATCACCGGGCCCGGGCGCACGGCCGTCACCTTGCCCTGGATGCCGAAGTCGGCCAGCTTGGTCTCCAGAATCTGAGAGCTCTTGCGTAGGGCCTCCTCGTCCACGCGCACGCCGCCGCGTTGCGGCAGATCGAGGAAGCTCGTCGGCGGCAGCTGGTAGCTGCCGTCGGCGACGAAGGGGAGCGCCTCCTGAATCACCGCGCGTTTCGGTCTCTCCGTCGGCCTTGGCGTCGGCGCGGGTGCCGGCTCGACCTCCTCGCTGAGCACGATCACCGGGTTGGCGGGCTCGGATCGCACGCGTTTGACGTTGGCGCGGGCCTGTTGCCGTGCCGAACGCCGCTCGGCCCGTCTCTGCCGCAGGGTGCGCAGTCGATCACCGGCCCCGCCGATTCCCGACCGCACGGTGCCGGCACCGGCGCGCAACGAGGTGCCGGTGGTGAAGACGAAGGCGACGATGAGCAAGGAGACGACCAGAACCAAGGCGCCGGCCCCGCCGAACGTCTCACGCAACAGGGCGGCGACGAAGCCGCCGACCCAGCCGCCGGCGAAGGCGACGTCATGGTTGGGCAGGAGCAGGCCGAAGGCGACGGCAACCCCAAGAACGAAGACGAGACCGCTCACTCCACGGCTGAACGCCAGACCCTGCGTCGTTTGTCGGAACAGCGCGGCGGCGACGGCGAGCAGGAGGAGGGGGACGGCATAGGCGGCGAGTCCGAGGGCCTGCAGGACCAGATTGGCGAGACTGTAGCCCACCGGCCCGCCCAGGTTCCCGGTGGCCACGCCGCGATGGTAGGAGACGAAGCTCACCAACGCGAAGACGGAGGCGGCGAGCACCATGACGGCCACCACCTCGTCGAGCAGGTGCGATGCCGCCGGCGTAACGTCGGGCTTTGTCGTCGGCGCGCGTTTCCGCCCGCCGGAACGCCCCTTCGGTTCGCGTTTTTCGCTGATCGTCGGCTCGGTTGCCGGCGCCGTAGCTTCTGCTCGCTGCCGCGCCAAGTCACATCTCCATGATGAAGGGCAGGATCACCGGCCGCCGGTCCAGGGTCTTGGCAAAGTAACGCCTGAGCGTCTTGCGCACCTCTTCTTTGACCTCGAGGGAGTCGGTGCGCGACTCGGGCGTGATCTGCGCCAGAGCGTCGCGCAGAACCGATCTGGCCTGCTCCAGGTACGCCTGCCCGTCCTCTTCGACGATGAAGCCGCGCGAGATCAGGTCGGGACCGGAGATGAGCTCGCCGGTGTGTTGGTCGAGGGCCAGGATGGCCAGCACCAGACCGTCCTGCGAGAGGTGCCGTCGGTCGCGCAGGACGATGTCGCGCACGTCGCCGATGCCCTTACCGTCGACGAACACCCGCCCGGCACCGATCGGCTCCCGTACCCGGGCTCCGGTCGCATCGATCTCCAGCATGTGCCCGTCCTCGAGCAAGAACGTGTCGCGTTCGGGAACTCCCATCGAGTGCGCCAGCGCGCGATGCCGCGCCAGGTGGCGGTACTCGCCATGCACCGGCACGAAGTAGCGTGGCCGGGTGAGGGCTACCATCAGCTTGAGCTCCTCCTGGCTGGCGTGCCCTGACACGTGGACCTCGGCGCTGCGGGCGTGGTGCACCTCCGCGCCGCGACGGTACATGTGGTTGATCAGATTGCTGATCGTCTTCTCGTTGCCGGGGATGATGCGGGAGGACAGCACGACCGCGTCGCCGGGGCGCATCTTGACCTGCCCGTGATCGTCCATGGCGATGCGCACCAGGGCCGAGAGCGCCTCGCCCTGGCTGCCGGTGGTCAGCAGCACCACCTTGCTCGGCTCGAGGGAGGCCAGGGCGCTGACCTCCGCGAACAGCGCGGGCGGATAACGCAGGTGCCCGAGCTCGGTGGCGATCTGGATGCTGTTGGTCAGGCTGCGGCCCACCACGACCACGCGCCGCCCGGCCACCTGCGCCAGCTCCAGGACCTGCTGCAATCGATGGACGTGAGAAGAGAAGGTGGAGAAGAAGATCTTCCCGGCCGTGTCGCGGAAGATGCGGTCGATCCCGCCGCGCACCGACTGCTCGGAGGGGGTGATCCCCTCGCGCTCGACGTTGGTCGAGTCCGAGAGCAGCAGCAGAACGCCTTCGGCCCCGTACTCGGCCAGCCGCTGCAGGTCGGTGCGCTCGCCGTCGAGCGGGGTCTGGTCGAGCTTGAAATCGCCGGTGTGGACGACGGTGCCCAGCGGGGTGCGGATCGCCAGGCCGACGGCGTCGACGATCGAGTGCGTCACGTGCATGGCCTCGAGGGTGAACGGCCCCATCGGCCAGGGTTGGCGCGGCCGCAGCACGTTGAGCGCGACGCGGTCCAGCAAGCCGTGCTCGCGCAGCTTCTCGCGCACCAGGCCGGCGGCCATCGGCGTTGCGTAGACGGGCACGTCGAGGTCGCGCAGGGCGTAGGGCAGGGCACCGATGTGATCCTCGTGCCCGTGGGTGATCACGAAACCGAGGAAGCGCTCGCCGAGCTGGCGCACGTAGGCGAGATCGGGAATGACGACGTCGATCCCGAGCATGTGGACCTCGGGAAACATCAGGCCACAGTCGATGCCGATGGCCCCCTGGCCATACTCGAGGATCAGGCAGTTGAGGCCGATCTCCCCGAGGCCGCCGAGGGGCACGACGCGCAAGGGACCCGACCCGTTCGCCGTCATCGGGTACCCCCCCCGCCGCTGCCGCAGCACGAAATTACAGACAGTTGGAAGAACAAGAGTCGCACCTCATCAGCCACACGCCGCCACGACGCAAAAATGATAGTCGTCCCGGGTCGTCCAAGTCAACGAAGGCGACAAGTCGACGAGCGCGCCTTGACACGGTACCCCCAACGATTGTAACGCTCCGCCGTGGTCAACAAGGTCATTCTCGTCGGCAATCTGGGTAAAGACCCGGAGGTGCGGTTCACCCCGAGCGGCCGGGCGGTGTGCAAGTTCCCCGTCGCCACTTCGGAGAAGTGGACCGATCAGCAGGGGCAGAAGCAGGAACGCACCGAGTGGCACAACGTCGTGGTCTGGGGCAAGCAGGCCGAGACCTGCGGCCAGTACCTCGCCAAGGGGCGTCAGGTCTTCGTGGAGGGCGCGATTCACACGCGCTCCTACGACGACAAGGACGGCAACAAGCGCTACATCACCGAGATCACCGCGCGCGACGTCCGCTTCTTGGGCGGCGGTGGTGGCGGCGCCCGCGCCGGACAAGACGCCGGCTTCAGCGCCCCGCCGGGCGAGGATGCCCCCGGCGGACCCGAGGAAGACGACATCCCGTTCTGATCGCCCGTCGTGCTCGCCGCACGACGCACGCCTTCACCAGTAGCCGTCGTCCACGAAGCTGACGTAGCGGCCCTTGCCGATCACGACGTGATCGAGCACGCGGACGCCGACGAGCTCGCCGACCTCGCGCAGACGGCGGGTGATCTCGACGTCCTCCTTGCTCGGCGTCGGATCGCCGCTGGGGTGGTTGTGGACGAAGATGACCGCCGCCGCCGACTCGCGCACCACCGGGGCGAAGACGTCGCGCGGGTGCACGATGCTCGCCGTCAGCGAGCCCTGCGAGACGGCGACGTCCTTGATCTTGCGGTGCTTGTTGTCCAGCAGCACGGCGTAGAAGTGCTCGCGGCGCTCGGCCGCCAGACGCTCGCGAAAGTGGGCATAGACGTCGTGGCTGCCGCGCAGCGGGTCGCCGGGCCTGAACTCGCGCTCGCCGTAGCGCTTGGCGATTTCGAGCGTGGCCAGGATCTCGGCCACCTTCGCCGCGCCGATGCCGGGCACCTGCCGCAGATCCCCGACCCCCAGGCCCGCCAGCTGATGCCAGTCGTCGCCGCAGCGCTCCATCAGAGCACGCGCCTGGTCGAGGGCACTGCACCCGCGTCCCCCGTGGCGCAGAACGATGGCCAGCAACTCGGCATTGGAAAGTGCCGCCGGGCCGCGTTCGAGGAGCCTTTCGCGCGGGCGATCTCCGCGCGGCCAGTGCTTGATGGTCCAGGACATGATCGTGCGCCGTGCTCGTGGCTCGCCCTCGGGTTCGAGCCGCGTCGTTGTATATCCCTGTGGCCGGCGCGGCGTCGAGCTGCACGGCCGGTGGACAAAAGACGCGGGTGGACAATCCCGTCGATCACCAGCCCGACGGACGGGGACGATCCACGACCCTCGATCTCACGAGACGTAGAGCAGCAGGCCGGTCAGGTACTCCCCTTCGACCTGCGCCAGGTTGCTCGGATGATCGGCCCCCGGCCCGAGATGGCGCAGGACGCGCACCTCGCGGCGGGCGTCGGCAGCGGCGCCGTTGACGATCTTGCGGAACAGCTCGGCGCCGACGTGCTGCGAGCAGCTGAAGGTGAGCACGAGGGCGCCCGGGGCGGAACGGCGAAAGGCCTGCAGGTGCAGATCTTTGTAGGCGCGAGCACCGCGCTCCACCTCCTTGCGCTGCTTGACCAGCGCCGGCGGATCGAGGAGGAGCAGGTCGAAGGGCTCCTTTTCTTCGCGCAGGTAGCGAAAGACGTCGGCGGCGACGAAGCGACCCCGTTCGTCCGGCAGCTGATTGAGCTGCCAGTTCTCGCGCGCCAGCTCCAGCGCGCGCGCGGAGCTCTCGACGGAGATCACCTCGCGTGCCTCGCCGACCCCGGCATACACGGCGAACGCGCCGGTGTAGGCGAACGCATTCAGCACGCGCCGGCCGCGGGCACACTCCATGGCCAGCCGGCGGTTGTCGCGCTGGTCGAGGAAGAAGCCGGTCTTCTGGCCGTGGCGGAAATCGACCACGAAGGCCAGACCGTGCTCGCGCACCGTCACCGGGACCTCGGGCGCGCTTCCGCAGAGCACGCATTCGAGGTCGCTCAGGCCTTCCTGGCGACGAACCGAGCCGGCGCTGCGCTCGTAGATGAAACCCGGCCGCACGAGAGCCGCCAGCGCCTCGACCACCAACGGCTGCCAGGCCGCCGCCCCCGCCGTCAGGCACTGGAGGACCAGGCCGTCGCCGTAGCGATCGACGACGAGGCCGGGTAGGAAGTCGCCCTCGCCGTTCACGCAACGGTACGCGTCGGTGTGCGGCGGCACCAGCGCGGTCCGCAGCGCCAACGCCGTCTCCAGGCGACGGCGAACGAAAGCCGCGTCCACCGCCTCGTCGGCGCGGGTGAGCATTCTTACGGCGATGGCGCAGTGCGGGTTCACCGCGCCGATGCCGAGGAACTCCCCCGCGGCCGATTCCAGGCGCACCAGCGACCCCGCCGGCAAACGCGGATCGAGATGGGCGACGGCGCCGGCAAACACCCAGGGATGCCCCAGGCGCAGCGGGCGGTCCTTGCCGCTGCGCAGCCGCAGCGTGGGATGCTCTTGTCCGTGCTCAGGTGCCGTGGCTCGCCTCGTCAGCGCCGCTTGGCCGAACCTCGCGGGTTCGCGGTCACGACCGCCTTCGGTACCTGCCGCTGCGCCCGCCGCTCTTCTCCAGCAGGCAGACGCCGGTGATCGTCATCGCGCGGTCGACGGCCTTGCACATGTCGTAAATGGTGAGGGCGGCGACGCTGACGGCGGTGAGCGCCTCCATCTCGACGCCGGTCTTGCCGGCGACCTTCACCCGCGCCTCGATGACGAGAGTGCGTTCGCCTTCCGGGGTGAAGTCGACCCCGACCACCTCGACCGGCAACGGGTGGCAGAGCGGAATCAGCTCCGCGGTGCGTTTGGCGGCCATGATGCCGGCCACGCGGGCGGCGGCCAGGGCGTCACCCTTGGCCACCCGGCGGCTGCGGATCAGGCGCAGCGTCTCCGGGCGCATGCGCACCGTCGCCCGCGCCACGGCGATGCGCTCGGTGACCGGCTTGGCGCCGACGTCGACCATCTGCACGCGCCCCCGCGCATCGACGTGGGAGAGGTCTGCCTTGGCTACCCCGGCCGACGAGCGCTTGCCGTTCGACCGTCGCCCCCCGCCCCCCACCGCCGCGCGGGCCTTCTTGCCTGTACGAGCGACCGCCACTATAACTCCTCCCTCATGAGTCACCACAGATTGATCATCATCGGATCGGGTCCGGCCGGCTTCACCGCCGCTCTCTACGCGGCGCGTGCCAACCTCGCCCCCATCGTCTTCGAGGGCTCCCAACCCGGCGGTCAGCTTACTATCACGACTGACGTCGAAAACTATCCCGGGTTCCCCGACGGCGTCATGGGTCCGGAGATGATGGAGCTGTTCAAGAAGCAGGCCGAACGGTTCGGGGCGGAGTGCCTCTTCGCCGACGTCACCGCGGTGGACCTGTCCCGCCGGCCGTTTCGCCTGGCGGCCGGCAAGGACGAGTACAGCTGCGATGCCCTGATCGTGGCCACCGGCGCCTCCGCCAAGCTGCTCGGCATCGAGTCGGAGAAGAAGCTGATGGGGCACGGCGTGTCGGCCTGCGCCACCTGCGATGGCTTCTTCTTCAAAGGCAAGGAGCTGGTCGTGGTCGGCGGCGGCGACACGGCCATCGAGGAAGCCACCTTCCTGACCAAGTTCGCCACCAAGGTGAGCATCGTGCACCGGCGCGACGAGCTGCGCGCCTCCAAGATCATGCAGGAGCGCGCCCGGCGCAACGACAAGGTCCATTTCGTCTGGGACTCCGTCGTCGAGGAGATTCTCGGCACGGCCGACGCGGCGGGGGTCACCGGCGTGAGATTGAAGAACGTCAAGAGCGGCGCGATCACCGATTTCAAGTGCGACGGGGTCTTCATCGCCATCGGCCACCAGCCCAACACGGAGCTGTTTCGCGGCCAGCTGGAGACGGACGGCAACGGTTACGTTCTCACCCGCGACGGCTCGACCTACACCAGCGTCGACGGTGTCTTCGCCTGCGGCGACGTCCAGGATCACGCCTACCGCCAGGCGGTCACCGCCGCCGGCAGCGGCTGCATGGCCGCCATCGACTCCGAGCGCTGGCTCGAAGCGCAGCAGCACGGCGGCTAGAGAGATAGCCGCGGGTCGTCGCTGGTGACCAGTTCACCGAGGGCTTCGACACGCAGGATCTGAAAACGGCGGCGCTGTGACAGACTCCTTCGTCGGTGCGCTCGCGGGGCGCCGACTAGTCAATTCTGCAACAGGAGCAGGGCGAGCATTGCACGCTCGCCCTGTCTTCGCCAAGCGCCATCCCGTAGCTCGCTCGTTGCACTTGCCGCCAAGGTTGCATTGGACGGCCGTGCTCTGGCAGCAAACATCTTGCGAACTTCTTTGCTTCCATGCTAGCACGCCCGCATCGAAAGTTGCTTCCGGAAACGCATGGTGCGGCTCGTCGGCGACAACGAAGACGGAGATGCGACGCGAGTGGATGCTGCCCTAGTCGAGGCCTATCTCGCCGAGTCGCGCGAGCTGACCCTGGCCGAGATTCGCAACATCGTCCCTCGTGACGGCCGCTACCGGTCGATCCTGTACGACCTGATGCTCGAGTACCCGCTGCGCAACGCCAAGGCGCTGCGCCCGGCGCTGTGTATCGCGACCTGTCGCGCTCTCGGCGGTCCGCTCGAAGCGGTCCTGCGATCGGCCGGCACTCTCGAGCTGTACCACAATGCCTTCCTGATCCACGACGATGTCGAGGACGGCTCCGAGAGCCGACGCGATCGCCCGACGCTGCACCGGACCCACGGCATGCCGATCGCGGTCAACGTCGGCGACGCCATGTTGGCGCTGGCGTTGCAACCGCTGCTCGACAACATGCGGCTCATCGGGATGGGCAAGGCGCTGCGTATCCTGCAGGCGATCGCACGCATGGCGCGCGAGTCCGCCGAAGGGCAGGCATTGGAGCTGCACTGGATCCGCACCAACGAGTGGGATCTCACCGATACGGACTACCTGCGCATGGTCTACAAGAAGACCAGCTGGTACACTTTCATCACCCCGGTGCTCCTCGGCGGCATCGTCGCCGGCGCGCCCGCGCCGCGATTGGTCACGCTGCGCAGATTCGCCGCGCTGCTCGGCATCGCCTTTCAGATCCAGGACGACATCCTCAACCTCACCGCCGAGGGCGACGGTTACGGAAAGGAGTTCGCCGGCGATCTCTGGGAGGGCAAGCACACGCTGATCCTCATGCACGCGGTGCGGTCGGCGACCGCAACCGAGCGCCGTCGCGCCGTCGCCATCCTGCGCAAGCGGCGACCGGCGGCGGGCGAAGAGGGGCGTCCCGCCGGCCCGCCGTCGTTGCGACTGCTGCGCTCGCTCGAGCGACGCGGTGAGCTGTCGGCCGCCGGCCGCCGGGAGCTCGAAGCGACCCTCGCTCCGGCAGAGGGCGACGCCGACAGCAAGACCGCGGCGGAGATCCGTTTTCTCATCACGCTCATCGAGCGCTGCGGCAGCATCGACTATGCGCGGGCCACGTCCGAACGATTTGCCCGCCGGGCCGAAGCCGTGCTCCGTGGCGCCCCCTGGCTCGGCCCTTCGGTGCACCGCCAGTTCCTGTCCGCCCTCGTGGACTTCGTTGTCCAAAGAGGCCGCTAAGGAGACGTTCCATGTCGGACAAGGAAGACCCTTCCCCCCATGTCGATCTGCTCGAAACCTCTCGCACGGCTGTCCTCGACACCGCCGTCCAGCAGCTCCGCCTCATCCATGAGTTGAAGCAGAACCATCGCGCGTGGACGGCGAAATCGGGGACCTCCGTGCTGCCCCGCCTCGCCGCTTCGGACGCGGGCTCGGATCTCCTCTTCGATCTCGCCCGATTGTCCGCCGAGACCTACAAGAATCTGCTGAACGTCACCTCGAAGCACTTCGACGGCATCATGGACCAGCTGCGAAGCGTGACCGGCACACCGACGCCCGAGTCCCCGACGCCCCACATTCTCCTGGAGGTCTCCGGACAACCCGGCGAGACGAAGACGACCACGCCGTTCTGCATCGAGAACCCTTTCCGGGTACCCGTCGAGGTTTCCTTCAGCGACCCGGCCTTCAGCGTCGCGACGGACGGGGAAGACGCCGACCGGAAGTCCTTCCACACGCGCGTGCTGTACCGGCGCGAGGGGACATCCCGGGGCAAGCCGCTGCGCCCGGGACAGGGTGTCGCCGTCGCACCGGGAGGCCAGGTCAAGCTGCACGCAACCGTCACCCTGAGCAAGGACTTCCAGCGCGGCCAATGCTATCGCGGCGAGTCCTTGGTGCTCTCGCAGGGCCGCGTGTCGGGTCTGATCCGCTTCCAGGTCACGGTCGAATGAGCGGGACGGGACGACGCCATCCGGCGACCGGTCGCCCGCCGGCGGCCCCGTCCGGAGACGAGCCGAGGGCAAGCGCGGGGCCGCCGCGGCTGGTGCTGCGGCCCGTCGACGACCCTCTGGTCGAGCTGCTGCGGCACGCCTCCCTCCTGCTTCTCAAGCATCCGGTGGCGGCGCAGGCGGCCTTTGCCGCGCTGGTGGCGGAGGGACGCCGCTTCGGCGAAACGGCCGAAGGTCGGCGCTGGAAGGCGGCCCTCGCCGACTCCGAGCTGGTCCGGCGCGGTCACGCTCTCTGGGAGGGCTCGTTGCTCAAGGTGCTGGAAGAGGAAGCGGAGTCGCCGTTACCCACGGCGATCCTGGAGGCGGTCGTGCAAGCGGCATCGCGCCGCGACATCACCGCTCTGCTCCAAAGGGTGTCGGGAGATGAAACCGCGCGTTCATGATCTCGGCGACGCATTTGCCGAGCGCAACATGTTCCTGCAGGTTGGGCTCGGACTGATCTCGCTCTGTCTCGGGTTCGAGGAGCTGGTGGCGGCGCAGGGTGGATTGCTGCGGCCGGATGCGGCCGACGGCGCCGAAGAGGGACACCGGCTGGCCGCGCAGGAGACGACTCCCGTCCTCCGCCTGCAGGGGCCCGAGCGGCCCCTGGCGGGCGGCGGGCCGGCAGGACCGGTCCTCGATTTTGTTCTGGGCGTGGCCGCCTTCTCGCAACGGCTGCTGCGTCACGCCGAGGAGGCCAGCGCTACTCCGCCGCCCATGCATCGAGACGCGGGGGACCGGCGCGACCGGCTGCGAGGATTGCTGGCGTAGGTGGGAATGACGACGATTGACGCGAATCGCGCGGCTTCCTGTCGGCGCTCGATCGCCGCGGCCGTTGCCGCAGCCGACTACACCCGCCGGTCGCCGCGTTCCATCGGCGGGAGCGGCACGTACAAGGAGTGGCAGCACTTCGTCATTCTCACCGCCGAGCTGGACCTCCTGGTCAACTTCAGCACGTGCGACGACCTGCGCCAGGCGGCGGCGCCCGGCGCCGAGCTGGCGCGCATCGTTCTGGTGGTGAACGACGGCGAATGGGACGGCGACGTGGAGACGTTCCCGCGGGACGAGGTCACCGTGCGCGGCGGGCTGATCGATTTCGCCTTGGCCCACAACCGGCTCGTCTTCCGTGACGGACGCTTCCGCATCTCGGTGGCCCTGCGCGAGCGGCCCATTGGCCTCGACCTGGAGCTGACCCCGGTGACCTACCCGGCCCACATTCCGAGCATCCCCATGCTCGAAGGTCCCCCGCTGCACTGGACGGTGGTGCCCCGTCTGCTGGTCAACGGCACCGTGACGGTGGCCGGGCGCGTCCACACCCTGCGCGACGAGCCGGCGTACCACGATCACAACTGGGGGCACTTTCTGTGGGGCCACGACATCTCCTGGGAGTGGAGCTTCGTGCTTCCCGACGAGCAGGAGGTGCCGTGGGCGCTGACCTTCCTGCGGCTCTCCGACCGGGAGATTCTCGATCATGCGGGCCGGATTTCGCA